>JBDGPV010000034.1:29349-40323 GCA_042219485.1 Haloferacaceae archaeon | reverse complement strand
GGCGACGCGGGCCGAGACGCCCGCGCCGGGGTGGCGGGCGAACTCCCGGGCCTCGGGGATCGCGTCCGGGGTCGCGGCGTCGGGCGCCGGGGCGCCGGCCGTCCCGCCCCCGTCGGGCGCTGTGTCGGGGGCGCCCGCCGTCCGCGGCCCGTCCCCGGCTCCCGCCCGACGGGTCCCCCTCTCACCCTCCCCCACCCCGGTTCCGTCCCCGTCGGGCGGGTCGCGGCAGGCGTCGAGGACCGCGTCGGCGACCGGGTGTTCGGAGAGCCGCTCGACCGCGGCCGCCAGGGCGAGCGACCGGTCGTCGCCGTGGACCCCCGTCACGCGCATCTCGCCGGCGGTGAGCGTGCCCGTCTTGTCGAACAGGACCGCGTCGGCGTCGGGGGCGAGTTCGAACACGGCGGCGTTGCGGACGGCGACGCCCCGGCGGAGCGCGTCCCGCAGGCCGGCGACCGTCGCCAGCGGCGTCGCCAGGCCGAGCGCGCAGGGGCAGGAGACGACCACGACGGCGAGGCCGGCCAGCAGCGCCGCGGCCGGCGGGGCGCCGGTCGCCAGCCGCCAGCCGAGCGTCAGGGCGCCGAGCGCGATGACCAGCGGGACGAAGACCGACGCCAGCGCGTCCGCGAGCCGCCGGGCGCCCGACGACCCGCTCTGGATCTCCCACAGGGTGGCGGCGACGCGGTCGGCAGCGCTCCCGACCGGGGCGTCGACCTCGACAACCAGCGCGTCGTCGGTCACGACGGCGCCGCCGACGACCCCGTCGCCCGGGCGCCGCGTGACCGGCACCGACTCGCCGGTCAGGACGGACTCGTCGACGGCCGCGACCCCCTCGCGGACGGTCCCGTCGACCGGCACCCGCTCGCCGGGCGCGACGACGACCTCGTCGCCGGGGGCGAGCGCCCCGACGGGGACGGTCTCGCGGCCCGCCGCGGTCAGCCGGGTCGCCTCGTCGGTCCGCGCGGCCGCCAGGTCCGACAGCGCCCCCGCCGCCCGCGACCGGACGCCGCTCTCGTGGTACCGCCCGAGGGTGACGGCCATGACGACGGCGACCGCCACGTCGTAGTAGAGGTGGGTGCTGCCGGCCGCGAGCGCGACGGTGCTGTACCCGTAGGCCCCGAGCGCGGCCACGGCGACGAGCAGGTCCATGTTCGGCCGCCGCGCCCGGAGGCCGATCGCCGCCCCGCGCAGGACGGGGGCGCCGGTGTAGAGGACGACGACCCCGGCCATCAGCCCCACGAGCGCCAGCGGCAGGTAGACGCCGACGGGGGTCGTCGTGTCCACGGTGAGGATGCCCGTCTCGATGCCCACGTAGCCCGGGTAGAGGTAGAAGAGGTACCAGGGCATGAGCAGCATCGTGAAGAAGCCGCCGACGAGGAGCCGACGGAAGGCGTCCCGCCGGCGGCGGCGGGCCGTCCGGTCCGCGCCGGCCGGGTCCGCGTCCGGGTCGCGGAACGCGTACCCGCGGCCGGAGAGTCGCTCCGGGAGGGCCCCGGCGTCCACCCGGTCGGGGTCGTAGCACACCCGCGCCATGCCGGTGGCGTAGTTGGCCTCGACCGCGTGGACGCCGTCGACCGATTCCGCCCGGCGCGCGAGGAACGCCTCGCAGGTCGTGCAGTGCATCCCCTCGACGGACAGGAACGCCTCGCTCGTGCCGTCCGGCCGGTCGGGGGACGGGTCCCGGACCGCGGACGGGTCGGCGTCCCCGGGGTCGTCGAGCGTCCGGGCGACCGCCAGGCAGCCCCGACAGCAGAAGGCCCCCTCGACGGCCGGGTCCGTCACCGGGTCGTCCGGGGTCGGGAGGTCACAGAGCCGGCAGGTGCGCATCGGCGGCGGTAGGCGCGCCGGCTCCGAGTGGCTGTACCCGAACCGGTTCGGGGGGAGCGGTATCCGCGGGGGGACGGTAGCGGGGGACGATGGCCCGGACCCGCTGGCCGCGCGTCGAGGCCGCGATCCTGCGCCACCTCGCCCGGCGGCGGGCGCCGACCACGGCGGCGGCGGTGGCCGAGGGGACGGGACTGCCCGAGGGCGACGTCACCTACGCGCTGGAGGCGCTCTACGAGGCCGGCCGGGTCGAGACCCGCGTCGAGGAGGGCACGCGGCGGTGGTGGCTGCCGGGCGACGCCGGCGACGGGCCGGAGGCCTGAGCCCGCGGCCGAAGCGGTCGACCTTTGCCTCCCGGCCGCCGCGTGCGGGACGATGAACGACGCCGACGAGCGGGCCGACCTGGCGGCGGCGGCCGCGCGGGCGGGCGGGGCGGAGGCCCTCGATCGCTTCCGGGCGGGGGTCGCGGTCGAGACGAAAGGGAACAAGAACGACCTCGTGACCGCGGCCGACCGGGCGGCCCAGCGGACGGTGATCGACCGGATCCGGGCGCGGTTCCCGGACGATCCGATCGTCGGGGAGGAGGAGGACGAACTGAAGTCGGTGCCGGACGCGGGGCCGGCGTGGGTGGTCGATCCCATCGACGGAACCGCGAACTTCGTGCGCGGGCTCCGGGTCTGGACGACCAGCGTCGCGGCCGTGATCGACGGCGACCCGGTCGGCGCCGCGTCGGCCATGCCGGCGACGGGCGACGCGTACGTCGCCGGCCGGACGCGGTGTCGCCTGAACGACGGGCCGGCGGGCGTCAGCGACCGGGCGGACCCGGAGACGTTCGCCGTCGCGGTCCTCGGCTGGGGTCCCGGCGCCGACCGGGGACAGTACGCCGACCTGGCCGGGACCGTCATCGAGCGGTTCGGCGACATGCGGCGCCTCGGGAGCATGCAGGCCGCGCTGGCGTTCGTCGCGAGCGGGGCGCTCGACGCCGCGATCACCACCCGCCGCCCCCGGCCGTGGGACTCCATCGCGGGCGCCCACCTGATCGACCGGGCGGGCGGTCGGGTGACCGACGCCGACGGGCGGCCGTGGCGACACGACAGCGGCGCGCTGGTCGCCTCCAACGGCCGCGCCCACGACGCGGTCGTCGCCGCCGCCCGCGGGGAGCCGGCGCCGGAGTGAGCGGCCGGGGCGCGCGGGCACCGCGGTGCGGCGCGACCGTCCGTCGTCACGGCCCCGAACCGGGACCGGGGGGCCCGCTGCTCCGGTACTCCCCGAACAGGCGGTAGGCCTCCAGGTAGAGGAGGAAGAGCACGCCCGTCATCGGCAGCCAGTACCACCGGGGGAGCCAGTCGACGGGGTACCGGCGGATCAGCAGTCCGGTCAGGAGCGCGGCCGTGGCCGCGCCCGCGAACCGGCGCAGGCTCACCGGCCTCCCCCCGGCGGCGGGCCGTCGCCGTCCCCCGCCTCCCCCGTCGCCTCGTACCACGGACCGAGCATGCGCTCCCACCGGTCGGGGCCCGGGCACTTCAGTCCACGCCCGTCACCCGCCGGCGCCGATCCGGCGGCCGAGGCGGTCGACGACGACCAGCGTGGGGGGCAGGGTGGTGAGCGCGGCCACGAGCGTGAGGAAGATGACGCCCACGGTGAGGAAGCCGAAGTCGCTGATGATGGGGAACGGCGAGGCGGCGAGCGCGGAGAACCCGAAGACGGTGGTCATCCCGGAGACGGTGATGGCCTTGCCGACCCGGGCGGCCGCGGTCTCGACGGCGTCGGGCGGCGTCACGCCCGCGGCGGCGACCTCCTCGTGGTAGCGCTCCATCACGATGATGGTGTACTCGGCGCCGATGCCGACGGTCAGCGCGCCCAGCGAGGCCCCCAGCGGCGAGACCCGGATCCCGAGGGCGTGCATGTAGAGGCCCTGCCAGCCGACGACGAACGCCATCGGCACCAGCGGCGCGACGACCTTCCGGGGGTCGCGGTAGTACGCCAGGAGGAGGGCGAACACGAACGCGAACCCGAGGGCCGTGGTCACGTTCCGGCGCTCGATCTGCTCGACGATCGAGGGGGTGGAGACGACGCTCGTCCCGGTGAGGTCGGCGTCGACGCCGGACGGCGGCCGGCTGAACGCGATCGCCCCCCGGACGTTGTCGATGAACGAGAGCGTCCGCTCGGTGGACATGCCCCGAGCGCCGATGACGACGATCCGGGCGTGGCCCTCGGCGTAGAACCGGCGGCGCTCCGCGGCGGGGGCGCGCGCGAGCGCCCGGTCGACGCCGGCGCGCGTCGCCGGGAGGGCCCCGCCGTTGTACCGGCGCACCAGGTCCGCCGGGGTCTCCATCCCGACGATCAGCGGCTGGCCGACGGCCACCGCCTCGAACCGCTCCATCCAGCGCAGCGTCTCGGGATGCCGGAGCGCGCGCCCGGAGACGAGGACGTCGAACCGCACCTCCGCGCCGCCGCCGCTCGCCGCCCGGAACTGCTGGAGGTCGAGGAGCGCCGGGAGTTCGTCCGGGATGAACTCCTCGGGGTCGGCGAGGGCGTCGAGTTGGGTGCTCGCCCCGACCCCGGCCCCGGTCAGCAGGAGCGCGATCGCCAGGACGGGCCCGGGCCGGGCGGCGGTGTGGCGCGCGACGCGGCCGAGTCCCCGCCCCATCGGCCCGACGGGGTCGGGCGATCCGCCGTCGGGCGACGCGCGGGCGCCGGCCCCGTCGCTCGCGCCGTCGTCCCGCCGCCGGGCGTACAGCGTCAGCGCCGGCACGAGGACGATCAGCGCCGCGAGGAAGGTGAGGAGGACGCCGAAGATCGAGGTCTGGGCGAACCAGACGAACGCGGGCGACTCCCGCGTCGAGGCCCACGTGGCCCCGAAGCCGAGGGTGGCGGCGAGCATCGCGACGCCGACGGCCGGGCCGATCCCGCCGAGCGCCCGGGGGAGGGCCTCGCGCGGCGGGGCGGCCGCGAGTTCCTCCTCGTAGCGCTGGTGGAACTGGACGGAGTAGTCGATGCCGAGGCCGATCAGGATCGGGAAGACGGCGCTGGTCAGCGTCGAGTTCGGCACGCCGGCGTACCCGATGGCGCCGAACGTGTAGACCACGCCGACGAACACCGCGACCACCGGCAACAGGCGGAGCCGCACGCCGCGAAACAGGAAGAAGAGGGCGACGATCATCAGCCCGACGGCGAGGCCGAGCTGCTGGCGGGTGCTCCGCTGGATCTGCTGGCTCAACTGCGCCGAAAACGCCGGGGGACCGGTCACGGTGACGGTCGCGCCCGCCGGGAAGCGCGCCCAGTCGGCGGCCGCCAGCGCGTCGGCGTAGACCGGGCGCGTCTCCTCCTGGGTGAGGCCGGCGTCCAGCAGCACGGTCACGAGGACGAAGTCGGGATCGCCGACGACGGCCCTGATCCGCGGCTCGGAGCCCGGGACGCGGCCGTACTCCCGGCGCACGGCGTCGGCCGGGCCGGTCACGGCGGTCACGTCGTCGACCCGGGACATCCGGGCGTCGAACCGGTCGATCGCGCGCACCGTCGCCGGATCGGTCACCTCGCCGCGGACGAGGACGACGATGGCCGCCCGGTCGAACGTCTCCTGGAAGGTCGAGAGGGTGGGGTTGTCGGCGGTGAACGCCTCGTCCCCGGTGACGTTGCGGATCTGGGCCGCGCCGCCGAGCGCCGCGACGAGCAACAGCCCCGCGAGCAGGAGCGCCGCCAGCGTGTGGCGGTCGATGGCCCGGCCCGCGCGGGCGAAGAGGCGGCGAGCGCGGCCCATCGGTCACCCGGGCCGGCGCCGGTAGGCGACGTATCCGCCGGCGCCGAGGACGCCGAGGACGGCGGCGACGGCCGGGGCGGGCAGCGGGAGGCCGCCCCCGGACTCGGTCACCCGGATCCCGACCGGCAGGTCGTCGGTGAACCGGGTGTCGCCGTCGGCCTCGTCGTAGCGGATCTGGATCGAGGAGTCGTACCGCTTGGCCAGCGCGTCCCCGCCGGCGGACACCCGGAAGGTCGCAGTGCGGGTCTCGCCGGGCGCCATCCCGCCGAGGTACGCGCCGTCGTCGGGCGCGGAGACGGGGTCGCTCGCGAACAGTTTGGCGTTCACGGCGCCCGCCGGCCCCGACCCGACGTACCTGATCCGGACGTCGAGGCGGGCGCTCCCCCCGGGGGTCAGGCCCGTCGAGGCGCCGACGACGCGGAACGGCTCGCGCTCCGGGCCGACGGTCACCGATCGGCGGATCGGCTCGTCGGGGGCCCTGAGTTCGCCCGCCGCGTTCTCGTACTCGACGGCGAACCGGACGGTGCCGGTTCCCGGTTCGGCGTCGGCGGCGACGTCGACGGTGAAGTTCACCGGCGCCGACTCGCCGGGCGCGAGGTCGCCGACCGCGGTCTCACCGTTCGTCGGGGTGAGCGGCCCGTCGGCCCGGAGCCGGACGGCGACGTTCCGGGCGACCCCCTCGCCGGCGTTGACGATCCGGCCCGTCACCCGGGCCTCGGATTCGTCGACCCGGAGCCGCTCGGTCCGCAGGGCGCGCAGTTCGAACGCCCGCTCGGGGCGGACCGTCACCCCCGTCCGGAGCTCGTCGGCGGTCCGGGCGATCCCGTTCCGGTTCCGGAACGTGACGGTCGCCGTGACCGGGTAGCTCCCAGGTGCGACGTCGCTCGACGCGCCGATCCGGGCCGTCAGACGGCGGGTCTCGCCCGGTTCGAGCGCGGGAACGAAGAGGCTGGCCGACTCCTGGGGGTCGGCCTGCGGGCCGAAGAAGAGGCCGGGCGAGCCGGTCGAGAGCCGCACCGTGGCCCGGCGGGCGGTGCGCGTGCCGGTGTTCTCGACGGTGAACGCGAGCGTGCCCGTGTCGCCCGCGAACAGGCGGTTGGCCCCCTCGGAGACGAGGGCGAACTGCGCGCGGTCCTCGACCACGAGGACGACCGAGGTGCGAACCGTTTCCGTGGTGTCGGTGAACTCCGGTTGTTCGAACGAGTCGTAGTTGATCGCCCGCACGTACCCGTACTCCACGACGACCGGAACGCGGTACCGGCCAGGGGAGACGTTGCCGACCTCGATCCCGAAGTCGAGGGCCTGCGACGCGGGGGCCGGGAGCCGGCCGATCGAGACGGTGCCGGTCCGGGACTCGATGCCCGGCGGGAGCCCCCCGTCGGGGATCCGAACCCGGACGTTGCGGGCGGTCGTCACCCGGTCCTCGTAGCCCGGCTTGTTCTGGTCGCCCCGCTCGACGGTGCCGTGGTTCGCGACGACGACGCGGAGGGTGGTCCGCTCCGAGGCCTCCACCGGTCCGGTGGGGGACGTGACCGAGACGTCGGGCGATCCCACCACGACCGTGTTCGCCGCGGCCGGGGCGGCGGCCGTCGCGAGGACCAGGACGGCAACGAGGAGGGCGCGCGAGCCGTCGGGCATGGACCGACTGAACGGAGAGTCAGGCAAAAGGGTTGTGGTCCGACCCCCCCGCGTGCCGGCGGTCGTCGTCGCCGGAGCGCGCCCGGCGGCCGGCGCGGGAGGGGCCACAAAGCTCTTGGTATGTGAGCACATACCACGCCATGCGGAGGTGATGTGACGGCCTGCCGACAGAGCTCCCCGCTCCGCGCCGCAGCGACCCGACGCCGCGGACCCCGTCACCCGTCCGCGGGCCCCGTCCGTTGCCGTCGCGGCGGCCGGCGTTCCGCCCGGCCGCCGACCGGCGAACCGATTCCGTTTTCCCCCGCCGGATCGACCGGCGATCACGATGTCCGACGAGGCGCCCCGCGTCCCGATCGTCTGCCAGGAGTGCGGGACGACCACCGAGGTGCCGGTCGCGGAGGTGCGCGAGACGCTCGCGCGCCACAACGACCGGCTCCACGACGGCCGGTCGGTCGCGGAGGTCGACCCCGCGGTCCGCGAGCGCGTCGCGGACCTGGCGGCCGCGGACCTCGGCCTGGTGGACGAGGGGTGAGCCGCCAGGCGGGGACGCCGCCGGCCCCCCGCGGGCCCGGCCGGGGCGGTCGCCGGCGGGCCCGTCCGATCCGGCGACGCGCCGGCTCCGGGCGGCCCGGAACGAGACGGTAACGGTTATGAGCCGGGTGTGCCAAGGCCCGCGCATGCAACGACGCGCTGCGGCGATTTACGCCGTCGTCTTCGTCCTGATCGGGACGGCGTCGTACACGCTGATCGCGACCGCCGAGCGCCCCCACGTCAGCCTGGAGAGCCCCGAACACGAGCTCTCGCAGGGCGACACCGCCCGGATCGACGGCCGCACCTACACCGTCTCCTCGATCACCGCGGAGTCGAGCGGCGGCGGGGGCGGTCACGGCGGCGGCGGGGGCGGCGTCACCCGGGCGGGCGAACTGACGTGGACGAACCAGTCGGCGCGCTACACACGGAGCTGGGAGGGCGGCGCGACGGTCACCCTCGACGGCGAGGAGTACGTCGTTCGGATCCCCAACGCGTCCGATCCCGCATCGTTCGCCCTGGAGCGGGCGCAGAACCGCACGGCCATCCTGCGGGCCGATCCCGCGGCCGACAACGAGACCGTCACCCGTGACGGCGAGGAGTTCGTGGTCGTGACCGAGAACGGGACCAGCCGGCTGGTCCCGGCCGAGGAGTACTTCCCCGCGCCGGAGCGCACCCGGTATCGCGAGGGCGACGAGGTGCAGTACCGGGGCAACGCCACGACCGTCGCGAGCGTCACGGACGCCAGCGTCACCCTGGCGTGGACCGCCCCGCGGACGAACGCCGTCGAACTGACCAACGAGGCGAACGTCACCCTCGGCGGCCAGCAGTACTTCGTCTACTTCCCGGACAACTCGACGGTCCTCCTCGAGTCGGACTACTCGGCCTACGCGCGGGACGTGGCCGAGATCGATCGGTTCACCGAACACCGGAACGGGCTCTGGGGCGTGACCACCCTCAGCGGCGCGGCCGCGGTCCTGCTCGTCGGGATGGCGTTCCTGCCGTCGCGGTACTGAGCCGCGGTCAGTCCCCGCGGCGCGCCGGGCTCAGCACGACCAGCGCGGTCGCGTCGGTCCGCGCCCGCGGCGCGACCCGCCGGCGACCGTCGAACCGCACCAGGTCCCCGGCCGTCGCCGTCAGGTCCGTCCCGTCGAGCGACAGGACCAGCTCCCCCTCCAGCACCGCGACGACCACGGCCCGGTCGGGGTGGGTGTGTTCGGGCACGGACTCGCCGGCGTCGAGCGCGAGCCGGACCGTCCGGGGCTCGCCCCCCCACGCCTCGGCGTGGGGTCGGGCGTCGAGGTCGTCGAGCGAGGCGGTCGCCGTCGGGAGGAGGTCGCTCTCGGCGGGCGCGTCGGTCACGTGCCGGCTTCGTCGCCCGCCCCCCTCGGCGTGACCCCGAACCGGTTCGGAGGTCGGTCGGTCCGCCGGCGGGGGGAGGCGGCCGACACGCCGCGGCCGCGCCGTTCCCCGGACAGGGGAGCGAACGACCCACGGTTCCGACTCCGTCTGCCGGTTCTCTACCGCGCGCGAACGCCTCCCCACGGCCCCGTTGGGCTATATCCTCGCACTTATGGTCCCTGTGGTACATGGACCACCCACAATGGCAACGGAAGGGGAGATGGGCGTCACCGTCACCGACTTCCCGGATCCGCGGACGACCGACCACGTGATCTACGGCCCGTCGTTCGACGACCTCCGCGCGTTCTCCGCCGACCAGGAGACCACGACGGAGTACGGATCGCCGGCGTACGTCACCGACTACCACTCCCGGAGTTCGGACAGCACGCGCAACGACATCGACCACGAGTTCGACGCCGCGGACTACGCGGTCGTCGAGGAGGGGCTGGACGCGGTACGCGAGGGCGAGCGCGAGTTCGTCTGCGTCGACCGGCGCGTGGGTCGGCACCCGGAGTCGAGCTACGTCTGTCGCCTGTTCGTACCGAAGCCACACGCCCGGATCGCCCTGGCGTGGGCGAAGCTCCTCGACCCCGTCGAGGGCGACCCCGACCCGGACTTCGTGACCGTCCAGCTGCCGGACCGCGACGAGCCGTCCATCCGCGCGCTCATCGACGAGGGCGTCACGGTGGTGCTCGGTAGCGACTACACCGGCGAGGCCAAGAAGTCGTTCCTCCGGCTGTTCATGCGCCGGGCCAAAGAGCAGGGGGGGCTCGGCCTCCACGCCGGGAGCAAGCGGATCCACCTCGACGACGAGGACGGGGACGCCCGGGACGTCGGCCAGCTCTTCCTCGGGCTGAGCGGGACCGGCAAGTCCACGCTGACGAGCCACGGCCTGTGGCTCGACGACCCGGAGTACGCCGAGGCGGTCCAGGACGACGTCTGCGCGCTCCTCCCGGACGGAACCGTCGCGGGCAGCGAGGGCGGCGGCCTCTACATCAAGACCCTGGGGCTCGACCCCGGGGAGCAGCCCGAACTCTACAGCGCCGCGACCGCCGAGGACGCGGTGCTCGAGAACGTGGTCGTCGCGGACGACGGGGCCGTCGATTTCGACGACGACACGCTCAGCGGCAACGCCCGCGCGGTGGTCACGCGCGAGCAGGTCGACGGGGCCGCCGAGGGCATCGACCTCGAGCGGGTCGATCAGCTGTTCTTCATCACGCGCCACCCGCTCGTGCCGCCGCTGGCCCGGCTCTCGCCCGAGCAGGCCGCCGCGGCGTTCATGCTCGGCGAGTCGGCCCAGACCAGCGCCGTCGACCCCTCGGCCGCGGGCGAGACCGTCCGCGTCGTCGGCACCAACCCCTTCATCGTCGGCCCCGAGGGCGCGGAGGGCAACCGGTTCCGCGACCTCGTCGACGACCTCGATATCTCCTGTTACCTCCTGAACACAGGCGAGGTCGGCACCGGCGACCCGCGGAACGTCTCCGTCGAGGAGACGGTGGCCCTGCTCACCGCGGTCGCCCGCGGCGAGGTCGCGTGGACCGACGACCCCACCGTGGGGCTGACCGTCGCGACCGACGCCCCCGGCGTCGACCTCGCCGACATCCAGGTCACCGATCGGGTCGACGATCCCGCCGAGTTCGACGCGGTCCGGTCGGACCGCCGCGACCACCTCGCCGCGTTCGACGAACTCGACGACCGGGTGCTCGACGCCGTCTACTGATCCGCCGCGGGCGGGCGTCCCGGCGCCTCCCCGTCTCCCCGCCGTCTCCACTCCCTTCCGGTCCTTCCACTCCTCCCTATCGCCTCCGCTCCCTTCCGGCCCTTCC
>JBDGPV010000034.1:5317-29249 GCA_042219485.1 Haloferacaceae archaeon | reverse complement strand
CCCTTCCGGCCCTTCCACCCCTCCCCGCCACGCCGCCCCCGTCAGACCCTTCCTGCCCCCCGGTGACCGGGACTGAACGGACGGTAAGTTTATCGCGCTCAAGGCGTTTTGTCGGGCCACGATCCCAGGTCTCCGCATGTCGAGATCCCGATTCCCCCTCCTGGTCGTCGCGGCCCTGGTGGCCGTCGGCGGCGCCGCGGCCGTGGCGGGCGCACAGTCCTCGGGCGACGTCAGCGGCCACCCCGAGATCGAGGTGCTGGCGACGGGCGCGACGTTCGACCCGGGCACCGAGGCCGACCTGTCGCTGACCCTCTCGAACGCCGGCTACCTCCGGCGCGGCGGGCCGTCGGAGTACGAGAACCGGGTGACGACCGCCCGGGGGACCGTGCTTCGGATCGACGACAGCGGGGTCCCGATCGACGTCCCCGAGGGGCCGATCGCCGTGGGCGAGGTGCCCCGCGGCACCACGTCCGTCGGCCCGGTCGCCGTGACCGTGCCCGAGAACGTCACGCCGGGGACCTACCGCGTCCCGGTCGAACTCTCCTACGCCTACACCGGCCACGTCGAGTACGGCTCGGTCGGCGGGCCGACGTACGACGACTTCGAGCGGACCGAGCGGCGGTACGTGACGATCAGGATCGACGACGGCGCCCGGTTCGCGGTGGTCGGGACGAGCGCGGGCGCGCAGGTCGGCGACGAGGCATCGCTGTCGGTGACGCTCGCGAACGTCGGGACCGAGGCGGCGCGGGGCGCCCGCGTCGCGCTCTCCTCGCCGAGCGACGAACTGACCTTCGGGAGCGGGTCGGGGGCCTCGACGGCCTACGTCGGCCGGTGGCCGGCGGGCGAGCGGCGGACCGTCGAGTACACCGTGGCGCTGCGCGAGGACGCGGCGCTCCGGGACTACGCGCTGGACGCGGAGGTGCGGTACGACGATGCGGACGGCATCGCCCGGACCTCCGAGCCGCTGTCCGTCGGGCTCAGCCCGGCCCGGGCGCAGTCGTTCGCGCTCCGCGGGACCGAGGCGGCGCTCCGGGTCGGCGAGGAGGGGCGGTTCGCCGGGCGCCTGGTCAACCGGGGGCCGGCCGTCGCGCGCGACCCCGTCGTGGTCTTCCGGGCGCCCGGGTCGGGGATCACCGCCGAGTCCCGCGAGTACGCCCTGCCGGACCTGGCCCCGGGCGAGTCGGCGGCGTTCGCGTTCGACGTGACGGTGACCGAGGAGGCGTCGGCCGGCGCCCGGCAGGTCAACGTGACGGTGCGCTACCGGAACGGGCGCGGCGACGAGCGGACCGGCGAGGGCCTCGTCCGGCGCGTCGCCGTCGGACCGGCCCGCGACCGGTTCGTCGTCGAACCGGTGAACCGCACCGTCGCCGCGGGCTCGACGACCGCGCTCCGGCTCCGGGTGACCAACAACGGCGACGAGCCGCTGCGGAACGTCGAGGCCAAGGCGTTCGCCCGCGACCCGCTGGACAGCGGCGACGACGAGGCGCTCGTCCCCCGGCTGGCCCCGGGCGAGTCGGCGACCATCACCGTCGGGCTGAGCGCGGCGGACGACGCCCTGACGAAGACCTACCCCCTCTCGCTCGACTTCCAGTACGAGCTCCCGGACGGCGACACCGCGGTCTCGCGGACGTACACGGTCCCGGTCGCGGTGCGGCGGACGGGCGGCGGCTCCGGCCTCCCGTTCGCGCTCGTCGGCGCCGGGGGGCTGGCCCTGGTCGGCGGGGCGGTCGCCTGGCGTCGCCGGGTCCGGGGCCGGGCCGGCGGCGGGACCGGCGATGGCGGGGCCGCCGGGGACGCCGGGGACGCCGGGGACGGGGCCCGAACGGGGGGGAGCCGCGATGAGGGGACCGACCGGGACGGGACCGGCGGGCCGCGGGAGTGATCGACGGCGGCGATGCGCTCCCTTCCCTCGATCGACTACGGGCGGTACGTCGCCGCCGTCGACGAGTGGATCGCCGGCCGTCCGAAGGCGGTCGTGCTCGCCTTCCTCCTGCTGACCGCCGCGTTCGCCGTCGGCCTCGGGCGCGGTGGCACGCAGACCGGCACCGATCAGTTCACCGAGGACGTCCCCGCCCAGGAGGCCTTCGAGGAGGTGAACGCCAACTTCGAGCGGGTCGCGTTCGGCGGCGACACGGGGCGGACGCAGCTGATCCAGCGGGGCGGGAACGTGCTCGCCAAGCCCGCGCTGTTGCGGATGCTCCGCGCACAGGAGCGGCTGCGCGACCACGACGACCTTCGGGTGACCGACACGCGGAGCGTCGCGCGCGCGACGGCCAGGGAGCTCGACCCGTCGGCGGACACGCTCGACGAGGAGATCGACGCCGTCGAGGCGGCCTCGCCCGCGGCGATCGACCGCGCGGTCCGGCGCGTCGTCGCCCGCCGGCCCGACCTCCGGGCGCTGCTCAGCACCGATTACAACGCCCGGTCGGTCTCCGCCTCCGCCACCGTCGGCACGGTCACCCACTCGCTGTCGGCGACGACCGACGACGGCGCGGGCGGGGGCGGCTCCAGCCCGCTCACCCCGATCCAGGTCCGGGCCCAGTACGTCGTCTCCTCGGTCGGCGGCGGGATCACGGTCTTCGGGAGCGGCATCACCTCCCGGGAGTTCTCGCGGGTGATCTCGGACTCGCTCCGCCTGGTCGTGCCGGCGGCGGCGCTCCTGATCCTGCTCTTCCTGGTCGCCGCGTACCGCGACCCCGTCGACCTCCTCCTGGGGACGGTGGCGCTCGGGATGGCGATCGTCTGGACGTTCGGGTTCATGGGGCTGGCCGGTATCGCGTTCACGCAGCTGCTCATCGCGGTGCCGCCGCTCCTGCTCGCGGTCGGGATCGACTTCGGCATCCACACCATCAACCGGTACCGCGAGGAGCGGATCGGCGGGACCGGCATCGCCGAGTCGATGCGGGTCGCCACCGACCAGCTGCTCGTCGCCTTCTTCATCGTGACCGGCACGACCGTCGTCGGCTTCGCCGCGAACCTGAGCAGCGGGCTCGGAACGATCCGGGAGTTCGGCCTCGTCGCCTCCGTCGGCATCGTCTTCACCTTCCTCGTCTTCGGCGTGTTCCTCCCCGCCGCGAAGGTGCTCGCCGACCGGACCCGCGAGCGGGTCGGCGTCCCCGCCTTCGGCTCGCGGCCGCTCGGCGCCGAGGGATCGCTCCTCGGGCGCGTCCTCCCCGTCGGGGTCCGGGTCGGCCGCCGCGCCCCCCGGCTGCTGCTCGCCGGGCTCCTGCTCTCGACGGCCGTCGCGGCCGGGTACGGCGCCGGCGTCGAGAGCGAGTTCGCCCGCGAGGACTTCCTGCCGCCGGAGGAACAGCCCGGCTACGTCGCGTACCTCCCCGAGCCGGTCCGCCCCGACGAGTACACGGTCACCGAGACGACCGAGTTCCTGGAGCAGCGGTTCGAAACCGGCGAGGAGGAGACGACGACCGTCTACGTGGAGGGGCCGTTGCACCGGGACTACGCCCTGGAGGCGCTCCGGCGGGCCGGCGAGTCGCCCCCGGATTCCTTCGTCGCCGACGGCGGCCGCGCCCGGGCGACGAGCATCGTGACGGTCGTCCGGGACCGGGCCGAGCGGGACCCCGCGTTCGCGGCGCTGGTCGCCCGCAACGACCGGAACGACAACGGCGTCCCCGACGACGACCTGCCGACGGTGTACGCCGCGCTGCTCGACTCGCCGGCCCGCGACCGCGCGCTCGCGTACATCACCGACGACTACACCCGGACGCGGATCGAGTACCAGGTCGAGGCCGACGCCTCCCAGGACGCCGTCACCGCCGACACCCGCGAGGTGGCCGACCGGATGCGGTTCGAGGCGACCGCGACGGGGGGCACCGTCGTCTTCGACGCCGTCGCCGACGTCATCTCCCGGTCGGCGTTCGTCAGCCTCGTCCTGGCGCTGGCGGCGTCCGGCCTCTTCCTGGTCCTCGCGTACGCGGTCCTGGAGGGCCGCCCGTCGCTCGGCGTCGCCAACCTCGTCCCCATCGTGGTGACCGTCGTCGCCATCGCGGCGACCATGCGCGCCCTCGACATCGCGTTCAACGTCCTGACCGGCACCACCCTCGCCATCGCCATCGGCCTCGGCATCGACTACTCCGCGCACCTCGTCCACCGCTTCGCCGACGAGTACGACCGCCGGGCGGACGTCGACGCGGCGCTGCTCGCGGCGGTCCGGGGCACCGGCGGCGCGCTCACCGGGAGCATGCTCACCACCGTCTCGGGGGTGGGCGTGCTCGTCCTCGCGATCACCCCCCTCCTCGGTCAGTTCGGCCTGCTCACGGCGCTCAGCATCCTCTACTCCTACCTCGCCGCCCTGCTCGTCCTCCCGGCGACGCTCGTGACCTGGGACCGGTACCGGCGCTGGCGCGCCCGCGGGCCGGGGCTCGCCGCGCGGCTGCGGCCCCGGGGCTGAGGCGCCGCCCTCGGGAGCGGTACGGACACCTATATAGTCCCGTGCCGGCCAGGACGTGGCGATGGCGCGGACCGGCGACCGGCGGCTGGCGGTCACGATCAGCTCCGTTCACTTCGCCCAGCACGTCTTCCGTATCCTGCCGCCGGTCCTGCCGCTGCTCGCGGGCGCGTTCCCGTACCCCCTCTGGCAGCTCGGGGGGCTCGTCAGCGTCTACTTCCTCGGCTCCGGGCTGTTCCAGACCCCCGCCGGGATCCTCGCCGACCGGTACGACCGGCGGCTGATCGTCCCCCCGGGCGTCGCGCTGATGGGAGCGGGGTACCTCGCCGTCGGCCTCGGCCCCCGGCTGCTGCCCCTCGGCGCCGCGGTCGCGGTCGGGGGCGGGCGGTTCACCGCGGAGTACCTGCTGATGGCGGCCGGCACCTTCGTGACCGGCGTCGGCGCGAGCACGATCCACCCGGCCGGCTACCCGCTGGTGATCGCCAACGCGGGCACCGAGGCCGGCGGCCGGGCGCTCGGCAGCTGGAACAGCGCCGCGAAGTTCGGCGACGCCGCCGCGCCGCTCGCGGTCGCGCTGCTGGTCCTCGTCACGGACTGGGCCGGGATCTTCCTGCTGTTCGGCCTCGCCGGCCTCGTCTACGCCGCCTGGCTCTTCAGGACGATGTCCGGGGACTGGATCGAGACCAGACCGGGGGCCCGCCGAACGGGCGACGGCGGCGGGAGTGCCGGCGGGGGGAACGGCGGGGACGGGACGGGCGACGGGAGCGCCGACGGGCAGGACGACGGCCGGAGCGCCGACGGGGCCGCGGCCGCGGCCACGGCCCGCGCGGGCGGGGCGACCGCCGACCGCCGGCGCTACGCCTACCCGATGGTCGCCCTGCTCGTCTTCTTCGTCGCGCGGGCGTTCTCCGAGAAGGGGCTCAAGTCGTTCCTCCCGACGTTCATCACCGACGAGTACGGCTACGCCTTCTCCGTCGGCGGGGTGTACGTCCCGCCGGAGTCGTTCGCCGACCTCTATTTCACCGCGGTGTTCGTCGTCGCCGCCCTGACCTCGCTGGTCACCGGTCGGCTCGTCGACCGCTACGACCCGCGGGCGGTGCTGATCGCCTTTTTCACCGCCGCGGCGGGCGCGCTCGCCGTCCTCGCGACCGGGCTGCTCTCGCCGCCCGCCCTGCTCGCGGTACTCGTGGTGCTCGGCGTGAGCAACTGGGGGTGGACCCCGGCCCGCGACGCGATCATCGGCGAGTTCGCCCCGGCGGACCGGGAGGGACGAACGTTCGGCTACCTCCACACAGTCAGCCACCTGTTCGGCGCCGTCGCGCCGCTCGCCATCGGCGCCGGCGCCGACCGCCTCGGTTTCCGGACCAGCTTCCTCGCGCTGGTGGCCGTGATGCTCGTCGCCGTCGCCGCGGTCGCGTCGCTGTACAGCCGGCGGGTCTACCGGCGGGCCTCCGGCGCGTCGCGCGCGCCGGCGCCCGGGGACGGCGAGCGACAGTGACGCCGGCGCGCAGCCCGCGAGTCCCGCCGCCCGCGGCCCCCCGTCCCGTCAGGCCCCCGCGGTCTCGACGGCGATGTACCGGACCTCGACGGCCGGCGGCGGGACGCCGAGCGTCTCCTCGGCGACGGGACCGATCCGCCGTTCGAGGGCGCCGGCCAGCGGCGGCGGGGTCGTCCCGGGCGGGTAGCCGACGCGCACGACCACCCGCTCGGGGCGGCGCAGGACCAGGCGGTCGAGGTCGGCCGGGTCGAACCCGCCCTCGTACACCACCTCGACCGAGAGCAGGCCGACCGACTCGCGGGCCGCGACCCCCCGCTCGACGGTCGTCCGCGTCCGCTCCTCGAAGCTCGCCGTCCGCGTCGTGGAGACGGTCACGCCGACGAGGAACGAGGAGAGCACCAGGATCCCGACCAGGAGGACCGCGGCCCGCCGCCGGGCCGTCCGCCGGGCCTCGTCCTCGCGGAACCACGCCTCGGGGCGGTAGCCGGCGTACCAGAGCACCGCCAGCGCGGCGAAGTTGACCGACAGGAAGTTGACGAGCACCAGCACCGCCGACCCGACGACTGCCGTCGGTTCGCCCCACGCGATGCCGATGCCCACGACGGCCGTCGGGGGGACCAGCGCGGCGGCGATCATCACCCCGACCAGGGCGGTCGAGACGCCGGTCGAGAGCGAGAGCGCGCCCGCCGCGCCGGCCGCGAGCGCCACCGCCAGCGAGAGCACGTCCGGCGCCAGGCGCTCGCGCACCTCGCCGATGGCGAACACCTCCGAGGCCTCCATCGGCACGGCCCCGCTCGCCTGCAGGAGGTACGCGAAGGCGCCCGCGCTCGTCACCGCGAGCAGCCCCCCGAGAACCTGGAGCCGGACCCCCCGGACGAACAGGTCGTGCTCGTCGACCACGGTGCCGATGCCGGTCGACATCGCTGGCCCGACCAGCGGCGCGATGACCATCGATCCGACGACGACCGCCGGCGAGTCGAGCAACAGCCCCGCGGTCGCCACCACCGCGCTCACCACCGTGAGCACGAAGTACGACCGGGGCTCGGGCGCCAGGTCCTTCGCGCGGGCCACCAGTTCGTCGCGGGCGATCCGGTCCTCGTCGACCTCCTCGGCGTACCGCTCCGCGAGGTCGTCGAACTTCCGGGAAACGACCGTCTCGGCGGTGGTCACCACGGTGTAGGCGTCGCGCTCGACCCCCGCCTCGCGGAGCGCGTCCAGCACCGGCTCGACGGCCTCGGTCGGGAGCGGGAAGGTCACCACGGCGGTGTACTCGCGGCCGCTGACCTCGTCGGTGAGCGCGTAATCGACGCCCTCGTCCTCGAGGACGCCGATCACCGCCTCGCGCTTGCCCGTCGGCACCAGCACCTGGACCAGTCGCACGTCGGTCCCTCGCCCCGCGCCGACCTTATAATCCGGGCCCGTCCGCGCCGCGGCGGCCCGCGCCCGCCGGGACCCGCACCCGTCCGCGTCGCTCACCCTGCCCGGGGCCGACGTCGCGCCGTCCCGCGCGCCGGATCGGCGCCCGACCGGGCGGATCGACCACGCCGGCAGCCGCCGGCCGCTACTCCGGCCGCAACCGCCCGAGGATCGGGATCGCGTCGATCCGCTCGTCGTCCAGGGCGTCCCACTCGATCCCCGCCGGCTTCGCGGCCGGCGGGTCCGTCGCGACGCTCCGGTCGGGCGTGTGGATCCGGTCGATTGGGACGTCCCACGGCGCCGTCGGTCCCGCCGCCTCGACCACTTGGATCCCGTGGACGGTCGTGGCGGTGGTCGTGTCCCCGTCGACGCGCCCGAACTCCCGGAGGACCGCGAACTCCAGGTCGCTGTATCCCTCCCCCTTCCCGACCCGTTGCCCCCGGCGGGTCACCGCCACGCTGCCCGAGACGATCAGGTCGATCGGCTCCACCGCGTCGGGGGTCACCGGCTCGCCGGCCTCGGCGGCGCCGCCGACCGTGGTCGCGCCGTCGACGTCGTCGATCTCCCCCGGATCGAGCCGGAGGAAACACGCCTCGTCGCGGAGCCGCGGCACGGCCACGTAGAGGGTCTTGTCCGCCCGCAGCGCGGCCCGCCGGACCGGGAGCTGCGGCGCGTCGGGGTTGGCCTTGATCACCTCGGCCGCCCGCCACGCCTCGCTCCCGGCCAGCCGCTCGGCCGCCTCGTCGGCCCCGGCGAAGTTGGGGATCCGCCCGTGGGGCGGGAAGGGGAACCGCGCCTCGCCGCGCTCCTCCAGTTCGTCCCAGATCCGCTGGCGGAGCTCCTGCTTGTCCATGCACTACCCCCCGGCTCCACGGTAGTGGCTCTGTCGGCGCCGCGGCGTCGCCCGTCACCGGTCGAACCGGCAGGCCGGGAGCGTGGCCACGGCTCCCGCGAGCGCGACCCCGTCCGGTTCGAGGACCACGAGCACGGTGCGGCGGGCCCGATCGATCCGGACCGACCTCGTCGCGGTGTCCGTCGTCCCGGTGTCGTTCTCGACGGTCACCCGGAGCTCGTGCGTGCCCGCACGGCGCGTGCGGCCGAACTCGACCTCGCCGCCGGGGCGGAGCGACCGCGTCCCGTCGAGCAGCACCGTCCCGTCGTCGGCGACGAGTTCGACCGTGACCGTCCGCTCGCCGTTCCGGCGGCTCTCGACGCTGACGGGCCGGGGCTGCGGGAAGGCCTTGGGCTCGACCCGCCGGAGGCGCAACACCTCCCCGCCGGATTCGGCGGTCACCGACGGGTCGTAGAACTCGCCGTCGACGGCGACGTACGAGTTCCGGACGTCCATCGCCTCGTCGAGGAACACCCGGTCGGCCGCGTACCGGCCGTCGAGAGCCCCGTCGATCTCGGTCCGGATCTCGGGGGGGAACCGCTCGTAGCGGACGATCTCGCGGGGACACTCCTCGTACCGGCGGGTGTCGGTTTCGGCGGCGGTCGCAGCCGACGGGTCGGTCGGCGTTCCGTTTCCCGGCGCGGCCGTCGCTGTCGATCCGTCGGTCCGTCGACCCCCGCCGTCGCTCCCGTCCCGGCCGAGGATCGACGAACAGCCGGCCAGCGGGCTGACGGCGGCGGCGAGGAGGGCCCTGCGTCGCACACCCGCCACAAACCGCCGCGGGACAAGTGTTTTCGGTCACCGGGGACCGTCGCGGCCGCGTGGCGTCCGGCTGTCCGCCTACACCTCCGGGAACTCCTGCTGGTAGGCCGTCCCGTCGAGGCGGTCCTCGCGGAGCGGCCAGACGGCCAGCAGCGTCGCCGACTCGCCGGCGACCCGGGCCCCGTGGGGGACCTCCGGCGGGATCGTCAGGGCGTGGTGGGGGTCGAGCGCGACCCGCTCGCCGTCGACGTGGAAGTCCAGGCGCCCCTCCAGGAGGACGTTCGTCTGCTCGAAGGGGTGGGTGTGTGGCGCGCCGTCCTCGCGTCCGGGATCGATCCACGACAGCCCGATCAGCTGGTCGATGCCGCGGAAGACCGTCTGCTCGAACCCCGGCTCCTCGCGGACCCGCGGGGCCGCGGTCAGGTCGTGGACCGCCGGGATCGCCGCCGGGTCGTAGTCGCGTGCCATGACGGCCGGTCGCGGATGAGGGGGTTAAGCGTACCCGTTCGGTCGCCCCCCGACCGGCGGCCGGGGACGGTCGGGGACCCGGACGCGGCGGACGGCGACGGGCGCGACGCGCCGGGGTTAACCGTCGGCGGCCCGAACGGCGGGCGTGTTCGAGGACCGTCCGGACCGCGACGAGGTCGTTCTCGTCGGCCGATCCAACGTCGGCAAGTCCACGCTGATGCGGGAGCTCACCGGGCACGACGTGGCCACGGGGCGCACGCCGGGGGTGACCCGCGAGCCGGTCCACTACGACTGGGCGAGCGAGGGGTTCATGTTCACCGACCTCCCGGGGTTCGGGTTCATGGAGGGGGTCGAGGCCGAGCGGCGCGAGGCGATCAAGACCGGGGTGGTGCGGTACGTCGAGGAACACGCCGACCGGACGCTGGCCGGCGTGCTCGTGGTTGACGGGAACGCGGCAGTCGAGATCATCGACCGCCACTCCGGCCCGGACGAGGTCCCCTACGACGTGGAGATGTTCGAGTTCCTGCGCGACGTCGGGGTCCCGACGGTGGTCGCGGTCAACAAGATGGACAAGGTCGACGACCGCGACGACCGCCTCGACGCGCTCTGTGACCGCCTCGGCCTCTTTCCCCCGTGGCAGCAGTGGCGGGACGTGATCGCGCCGATCAGCGCCAAGCGCGGGTCGATCGACCCGCTGCTGTCGTGTCTGCGCGACCGCTTCCGCGAGCAGAAGCGCGACGACCTCCTGAAGTTCGTCACCTGACCCCCGGCCGGATCCCGCGCCCGGCGCTGACCCCCGGACCGCCGGACGCCGCGCGTCACCCGTCGGGGTCGGCCCGCGGCGCGACCACGGTGACCGTCGTGCCGTCGTCGACCTCGAACTCGATGGTCCCGCCGAAGCTCCGCACCGCCCACCGGGCCACCCACAGCCCGGTCCCGGAGGCGTGTCCGAGCGGCGTCACGATGCCGGTACGGATCGACTGCAGGTCGGTCGCCGGGATGCCCGGCCCGTCGTCGCTCACCCGGATGTGAATCCGGTCGTCGGTCGCCGTCGCCGCGATCACGACCCGGGGGTCCTCGCCGGCGTGGGCCAGCGCGTTCGCCACGAGTTCCTCGAGGGCCACGCCGAGCGCCCGGCCGGCGGCGGCGCGGACCGACGGCGGGTCGACCCGCGTCGCGACGGTCGCGTCCGGGTGGTCGTCCTCCAGCGCGGCGACCACCCGGTCGATCACCTGCCGGACCGGGACGGGGTCGGTGTCGGCGTCCGCGATGTCGCGCTGGATCGCGTACATCCGGTCGACGGCGTCGGACAGCGACTCCGCGGCCGTCGCCGCCGACGCCAGGTGCTCCGTCGCGGCCGCCGGGTCGGGCCCGTCCTCCGCGTCGAGGGCGTCCAGGGCCTCGGTGACGTATCCCCGGATCGCGGTCAGCCGGTTGCGTGCGTCGTGGCGGAGCAGGCGGGTGAGGACGGCGATGCGCTCGCGCCGGCGCTCGCGGACGGTCACGTCCCGACCGATGCCGACCACGCCGCCCCCGTCGTCCGCCCCCGGCAGCCGCCGGAACCGGAACTCGTGGGGGACCCGCCGGCCGTCGTCGGTCGGCACGTCGGCGACCGTCTCGCCGCTCCCCGTCCACCGGGCGGTCTCGGCCGCCTCGTGGACCTTCGGCGCGTCGTCGGCGACGACCAGGTCCGGGAGGGGCCGTCCGCGCAGGTCCCCCCGGCCGACGGCCCGCTCGACCGACGCGTTCCAGCCGGTCAGCCGGTCCTCGCCGTCGGCGACGAGTACGAGCGCCTCGATCGCGTCGAACGCGGCCGGGTCCGGCTGGCGGGAATCGACCACTGGCGCGGCGTACGCCGCCCCCGGTGTTAGTTCTGTGCCCCCGCGGCCCGCCCCGGCGCTCGCCGGCCGGTCACGTCGGCCGCGGCGGATGCGGTGGCTCGGATCTGCCCTTCGTCACACGGGGCTCGGCGGGGGTAACGCTCGTCATCGCCACCGTCGGCGGGTAGGGGGGTCGGACGGAAAAGCGCCGGGGGACCGCCGCGCGGTCCGTTTCCGGGGGATTAATACGTTATATCGAGTAGTGATACGCGACATGAGCGCGAACGGGACGCGCCCCCTCTGGGGGGCGTTCGTCGTCCTCTTCGGCGTCGTCGTCGCCGCGGCGTTCGGCCCGGTCGAACCCGTGGTGTGGGCGTTCCCGGCGTGGGCGGTCGTCGTGCTCGGCGGCGTGATCGGCGCCGTCGCGGTCGGCGTCGTCGCCGTCGTCGGGCACGGGTGGCCCCGGGGGGCGGGGGAGCCGGCCCCCGGCGCCCGCACCGGCCCCGGGACGGGGGGTGAGGGCGAGCCGTGAGCGCCGTCGCGCTGGCGGTGATGGGGGCGTACCTCGTCCTCACCCTCGCAATCGGCTATCTGGGGTACCGCCGGACGGGGTCGACCCCGGCCGAGTACTTCCTCGCCGGGGGCACCCTCGGCCGGGTCGTCTTCCCGCTCACGATGTTCGCCACCCTGATGAGCGCGTTCATCTTCCTCGGGAGCGCGGGCTTCGGCTACATCCACGGGTTCGCGTGGATGGCGATGATCGGCGTCGAGGCCGTCGCGGGCATCCCGCTGGCCCTGATCGGCCTGCGCGCCTGGCGGCGCGCCCGCGCGGCCGGCTACATCACCCCGACGGAGTTCCTGGGCGACGCGTACGACAGTTCGGCGGTGAAGCTCCTGGTCCTGGCCGTCCAGTTCGGCTGGTCGATCCCGTACCTCGCCATCCAGGCGATGGGCGGGGGGCTCCTGTTCGAGACCATCTCGAACGGGGCGGTGCCGTTCTGGGCCGGCGGCCTGATCGTCACCGTCGTGACCGGCGCGTACCTCGCGCTCGGCGGCCTCCGGTCGGTCGCGTGGTCCGACGTGCTCCAGGGGGTGGCGGTCGTGGCGCTCCTGGCCGCGGCGGCCACGTACCTCCTGCCGGCGATCGATCCCCTCGCGATCACCGACGCGCTCCGCGAGAGCGGCCACCTCGCCCCCGCGGGCGCGGTCGGCTTCTTCACCCCGCGGATCTGGGCCTCCTTCCTCCTGATGAACACGATGGCGGTGATCGCCTACCCCCAGATGTTCCAGCGCTTTTTCGCCGCCGAGAGCGAGCGGTCGTTCCGGGCGCTCCTGGTCTGGTGGCCGGTCATGGCGCTCATCGCCGCGGTCGTGCCCGTCGTCCTCGGGGCGTGGGGGACCCAGATCCTCCCGAACCTCGGGACGCCGGACCAGGTGCTGCCCGCGCTCCTCCAGGAGTTCGCGCCCGCGTGGCTGGTCGGGGTCATCCTCGGCGGCGCGCTGGCGGCGATGATGAGCACCGCCGACAGCCTCACCCTCACCCTCTCGTCGCTCGTCACGCGGGACCTCTACCGCGACCACGTCGCGCCCGACGCCTCCGAGCGGCGCGAGACGTGGGTCGGCCGGGTCGCCATCGTCGTCCTCCTGGCGGGCGGCTACCTGCTCGCGCTCCCCCGCCTGGGCACCATCATCGACCTCGCGGTCTACTTCATCCAGGGCAACGCGCTGGTGCTCCCGGTCTACCTCGCCGCGCTGTACTGGCCGCGCGCGAGCGCCGAGGGGGCCGTCGGCGCGGTGCTGGTGGGCCAGGCGTACTTCCTCGCCGGCACCTTCGGCCCCGCGCCGGCGTTCGGGTTCATGCCCTTCGTCCCCGCGCTGGCCCTCGCCTGCACGGTGCTGGTCGGCGGGTCCCTGCTCACGACCGAAGGGCCCAAGCCCGCGTCGCCCGTCACCGGCGAGCCGTGAACCCCCACGTCCCGATCGACGCCGACCGCGACGCCCGCGTCCGCGAGGTGATCGACGTCCACTTCGACCCGGAGACCGGGACGCCCTACTGGCTGGAGTGGGCCGACGAGCGCGGCGTCGACCCCCGCGACGCCGTCGAGGGCTTCGCCGACCTGAAGCGCGTCTTCGACCCGTTCGACGAGGACGTCCTCCGGCGCCTGCCGGTCGAGGAGTTCGCGCCCCGGTCGCTCGCCGGCCCCCGCCGGGTCTACGAGACCGGCGGCACGACCGGCGCGCCGAAGCGCGTGCTCATGCGCGACTACTGGCGCGCGCAGGCCGCCTGGGCGGCCGCGGTCCTGGCGGAGACGGGCTTCCCGACCGGCAACGTCCTGATGATCGGCCCGCCCGGCGGGGCGAACAACGCCGGCGTCTTCGTCCAGCACCTGGCCCACGAGTGGGACGCCCTCCCCTTCCACGTGAACATGGACCCCCGGTGGGCGAAGCGCCTGAGCACGGGCCCGCGCGACCGGTTCGAGGCGTACGTCGAGCACCTGCTCGACCAGGCCGAGCGGGTGCTCGCCACCCAGGATATCGACGTGGTGTTCAGCACCGCCCGCCTGTTCGAGCGCCCGCGGCTCCGGGACCTGATCGCCGACGGCGGCGTCCGCGGCGTCTACCACGGCGGCACCCCCCTCGACCCCGACACCCACCGCGTGTTCCGCGAGGAGTGGTACGACGACGTCGCCCTCGTCGGCGAGTACGGCAACACGCTGATGGGGGTGGCCCAGGAGGCCCCACACCTCCGCCCGCCGGCCGATCGGGGGTACAGCCTCGATTACGTCCCCTGCGAGCCGTACTTCGTCGTCGAGGTCGTCGACGACGACGGCGAGGTGGTCGCGTACGGCGAGCGCGGGCGGGTCCGGGTGACCGTCCTCGGGGAGGACCTCTTCATCCCGCTGTTGCTCGAACGCGACGGGGCGACCCGCGTCCGGGGCGTCGACCCCCTCGGCTGGGACTGGGTGCGCGACCCCGCTACCGACGACGACGCCGCGCCCGACGCCGTCGAGGGCGTCTACTGATGACCGACGCGCCCGACGGGACCGGGGACGGGGCCGGAAGCGACGACGAACCCGCCGCGTCCGCGCGGCCGGCGCTCCCCGTCGTCTCGGGGGGCGAGCGCGACACCATCGAGACGGCGACGGTCGAGGGGGTCGGCGGCCCGGTCGCCGACGTGGCCCGGGCGCCCCGCGTGCGGATCCGGGCGGCGCTGGAGGCGGCCCGGACCGAGGGGTTCGAGCGCCTGCGGGCGATGCCGGTCCGGGAGGTGCTCGACTGCGTGGCGGACGCGGCCAGCCGGTACGAGGGGATCGGCCCCGCGGGCGACGACCGGTCGGCCTACCGCGACCGGGTCGCCCGGGCGACCGGCCTGCCGGCCGGCTGGGTGGACGTGAGCGCCCACTGGCTGGCCTACGCGATGCGCCACGCCGACGAGGCGCTGCGCGCCCAGTCGCCGACGGGCGGGCTGGCGGTCTACGACGACCCGGCGTACGTCCGCGAGCGCAACGTGGGGCTGGCCTGGACCCCGGCCGGACGCGTCCTCGGCGCGACGATGCCGGGCAACGACCCCGCGGTGTACGCGTGGCCGGTCCTCGCGCTGGCGATGAAGGTCCCGGTCGTCCTGCGCCCCTCCGACCGGGAGCCGTTCACCGCCGTCCGCCTGGCCCGCCGCCTGCGCGACGCGGGGATCCCCGACGCGGCGCTCCACGTCCTCCCCTGCGACCGGGCGACGGGGGTCGAGATCCCCCGCGCCGCCGACCACGGGATGGCGTTCGGCGCCGAGGCCGCGGTGGCCCCGTTCGCGGACGAGCCACACGTCCGCACCTACGGTCCGGGCCGGAGCGTCGCCGTCGTCGCCCGCGACCCGACCGCCGCCGACCTCGACTCGCTCGCGCGGGGGATCGGCCGCGCCGGCGGCCGGACCTGCTTCAACCTCACCCGGATCGTCGCCACCGGCGACTGCGACGCCGACGCGCTCGCGGCCGGCCTCGCCGACCGCGTCGCGGACGCCCGCGTCGGCCCCGTGACCGACCCCGGGACGGACGTGCCGGCGTTCCCGGACCCCGACCGCGCCGCGCGGGTCGACGCCCGCGCGGACGCCGCGGGGACCGACGTGACCGCCGAGCGCCGCGACGGGCCGCGCCTGGTCGAGGCACACGGCGCGACCTACCTCCGGCCCACGGTGGTCCGCGCGACGGGCCTGGTCGAGGAGCTTCCCTTCCCCTTCGCCGGCGTGACGCGGATCGAACGCGCGGCGCTGCCGGACCGGATCGACCGGGCGTACCTCGGCGTCTGCATCGGCGACACGGACGTGGAGCGCGCGATGGTACGCGCCACGGGGATCCGAAAGGTGTACGGCGGCCGCTACCCGGCCGCGGTCGACCTCCGGGAGACCCACGAGGAGTACCTCGCCTCCTTCCTCTACGAGACGACGACGTACGATCCGGGCGGGGGGTAGCCGGCCGCCGGGCACGCCCGCCGCGGGCCCGGCCGCCCGCTCGTGCGGGGCGGACGGCCGCCCTCGCGGCGGGCACGCCCCGCGATTCCCGTTCCCGCCCGGCCGTCTCCCGCTCCCGCGACCGCCGGCCGGCCGGCGGCCGGTTCCGGGCCGCGGCCCCCCGACCGACAACGGGGCTAAACCGCCCGGGGCCGTACGTGGGCGCATGATCCCGCCCGTCGCCGACCGGTTCGTCGCCGGCGAGACCGCCGCCACGGCGCTCGACCACGTCCGCGCGACGAACGAGGACGGGGTGAAGGTCATCCTGAACCGGCTCGGCGAGCATTACGAGCACCGGGCGGCCGCCGACGCCGACACGGCGGCCTACCTCGACCTGCTCCGGGACCTCGACGGCTCGGGGCTCGAGGCCTGCGTCTCTGTCAAGCCGACGCAGCTCGGTCTCGACGTCGGCACGGACGCGTTCCGGGAGAACTACCGCCGGATCGTCGCGGCGGCCGACGAGCGCGACCGCTTCGTCTGGTGTGACATGGAGGACGCCTCGACCACCGACGCGACCCTCGACGCGTTCGAGGAGCTGGCGGCCGCGTTCCCCGGCCGGTGTGGGGTCTGCGTGCAGGCCAACCTCCGGCGCACCCGGGCGGACGTCGAGCGCCTCGCCGGCCTCCCCGGGAAGGTCCGGCTGGTGAAAGGCGCCTACGACGAGCCCCCCGGGGTCGCCTACGCCGACCGCGAGCGGGTCGACGAGGCCTACCGCGACCTGCTGGCCCTGCTCTTCGAGGCCCACGACGGGGGGATCGCGGTCGCGACCCACGACCCCGCGATGATCGAGCACGCGCTCGGCCTCGCGGCGGAGCACGACGCCGCATACGAGTTCCAGATGTTGATGGGCGTCCGGGAGCGGGCCCAGCGGGACCTCGCCGCCCGGGGCCACGAGGTCTGGCAGTACGCCCCCTACGGCTCGGACTGGCTGGCGTACTTCTACCGGCGGATCCGCGAGCGCCGGGAGAACCTGGCGTTCGCGGCGCGGGCCGTCCTCGGGCGCTGACGCGGGCGGCGGACGGACACGCTGAAGACCCCGGCGGTCCCAGCGCGTGACGATGGCCACCTGGAAGCGGGACGTCGCGAGCGGCCTGGTCGTCCTGGTCCCCCTCCTCGTGATCCTCCTGGTGCTCAACTGGCTGTTCGCGCGCATCGCCGACCTGCCCCTGGTCAACACCGTCGAACCCGTCTGGTTCCGGGTGATCGTCGCGCTGGTGGTGTTCTGGGCGCTGGTGCTCGCGGTCGGCTACCTGATGCGGACGACCGCGGGCCGGTTCGTCGAGGCGTACCTCGACGCCGCGATGAACCGCGTCCCGCTCATCCGGGTGCTGTACAACGCCTCGAAGCTGGCGGTCGAGACGGCCCTGACCGGCACCGAGGACCTCCAGACGCCGGTGCGGGTCGAGCCCTGGCCCGGGATGCGGATGACGGCGTTCAAGACCGGCAAGCGGACCGACGACGGCCGCGAGGTGCTGTTCATGCCCACCGCCCCCAACATCACCACCGGCTTCGTGATCGAGGTCGAGCCGGACGGGTTCGAGGAGACCGACGAGCGGGTCGAAGAGGCCCTGACGCGCATCCTCAGCGCCGGCTTCGCCGAGCGCGAGGGCGTGCCCATCGACGTGGAGGACGCGGACGCGGACGCGGGCGGGGACCGGGAGGGCCGGTCGGACGCCGGTCAGTAGACCGGCGTGAACCAGTCGTCGTGGGCGTCCACCCGGCGCTCGACCACGTCGAAGAAGCGCTGCTGGATCTCCTCGGTGACCGGCCCGCGGGTCCCCTCGCCGATGACGACGTTGTCGACCTTCCGGATGGGGGTCACCTCGGCCGCGGTGCCGGTGAAAAAGAGCTCGTCGGCGGTGTTGAGTTCGCCCCGCGAGATGGTGGCCGTGTCGTCGACCTCGTAGCCCAGTTCCCGGGCGAGGGTCACGACGCTCCGGCGGGTGATGCCGTCGAGGATGCTCTGGGAGAGCGCCGGGGTGTGTATCTTCCCGTCCCGGACCAGAAAGAGGTTCTCGCCGGGCCCCTCGGCGACGTAGCCCTCCTTGTCGAGCACGATGGCCTCGGTGTAGCCGTTGCGGCGGGCCTCCTCGCCGGCGAGCAGGCTGTTGACGTACAGCCCGGTCGTCTTGGCGTTGGTCGGGATCTGGCTGGACGCGTGCTTGCGCCACGACGACACCATCACCTCGACCCCGTGTTCGAGGGCCTCCTCGCCGAGGTAGGCCCCCCAGGGCCAGGCCGCGATCGCCACCCGCTCGGGGCACTCCTTCGGCGAGACGCCGAGCGACCCGTAGCCGTAGAACGCGATCGGACGGACGTAGCACGATTCGAGCCCCTGCCGGCGGATGAGTTCGATCGTCGCCTCGGTCAGCTCCTCGCGGTCGTGGGGCAGTTCCATGTCGTAGGGCTGCCCGGAGGCGAAAAAGCGGTCGAGGTGCTCGTCCCAGCGGAAGAGCGCGGGCCCCTCCTCGGTGTCGTAACACCGCACCCCCTCGAAGATCCCGGTGCCGTAATGGAGGCCGTGGGTGAGCACGTGCACCTGGGCCTCCTCCCAGTCGACGAACTCGCCGTCCATCCAGATGGTGTCGACGTCCATCTCGTCGAATCCCATACCCCCTCCCTCACCCCGGGCCGGCATAAACCCTAACGGACGGACCGGGGCGTCCCGCGGGTGCCGAATTCGAGTTCGCGGATCCGGAAGACGAGTTCGAAGTCGTCGGGATCGGTGGACCCGTTCGCCCGGCCGTCGGCCGGGAACCTGGTCTCGTACTCCGCCGACCCGCCCCCGCCGGTGGCGAGCCCGCTGAACCCGACGTAATCGACCGCGACGGCCCGGCGCTCCTCGTCGGTCGCGTAGACCAGGTCGACGCGCAGTTCGAGGAGGTCGATCGGCCGATCGCCGACGTTCTCGACCACGACCCGCACGTCGGCCCTGACGACGTCCTCGACCGGCAGGTACGTCAGGGCGAGCGAGGTGCCCCGCACGACGACGACGTCGCCGACCGCCGCCAGCGACGGGGTGGGGGTCGCGGTCGGGGTTGGGGAGTCCGTCGCCGTCCCGTCCCGTCCGGGAATCCCGGGCGTCCCGGGCACCGTCACGTCGGGCGTGGCGGGCGGCGTGACCTCGGGCGTCTCGGGCTCCGGGCTGGTGAACAGCCGGCTGCAGCCGCCCAGCACGGCGGTCGCTCCCGTCCCGAGGAGCGCGAGCAGCCGTCGGCGTGACGTGTCGGTCATCGTGTGCGAATCGCGGGCGCGTCGGACCCGTGCCGGGAGTCGGGGAGCGCGTCCCCGTAGCGGACCGTGATCGTCCGCGGCGGGGAGGTGCGCCGGTTGATCAGCCTGACGACGCCGCCGCCGTCGCCCCAGAGCTCGTTCGGCCGGCCGAGGTAGACGTGGTCGCCGGTCGAGCGGCCCCGCCCGGTGTGGACCACCAGCCGCTCGCCGGGCTGGAGCCGGCGGCTCTCGGGGGTGGCGAACGACGACAGGTGGTGGCGGGTGCCCCCGTCGTTGCCGAGCGCCCACCCGTCGAGTGCGATCGTCCGCTCGCCCGTGTTCCTGAGGGTGATCGTCTCCGCGGCGAGCCGCCGTTCCCCCGTCCCCGCGGGGTTGGGGCGCACCTCGACCACCCTGAGGCCGCCGTCGTCGGCCGCCTCGACCGGACGCACGGTGACCGTCGCCGGCACGTCGCCGTTCCGCACCTCCGGTTCGACCGTGGCACACTCCCAGAGCCCCTGTTCGGCCTCCCGGGCGCCGGTCATCTCGTCCGCGTACCGGCCGGTCGTCGCGCGGGCGTAGCCCCGCCGGACGAGGTCCCGGTTCACGACCCGGCCGTCGTTTCGCACCACCACCCCCGCGCCCCCGGGGACCGTCGAGTCGGGGACGACCCGGACGCCGACGGCGTCGCCCACGAGGCGGTCGGCGAGGTCGATCGCCGCGCGCCTCCCGTAGGTCCCGAGACACGCCCGCCCGGCCGCGCCGGTCAGGACGCCGTCGAACGCCGCCGGGTCGTCTCCGCCCGCGTCCGGGACCTCGACGGCCGCGAGCGGCAGGCGCCGGACGCGGCCGTCGGCGAACCGGACCGCGACCAGGCCGCCGGTCGTCGCGCCGACGACCGTCGCGGCACGGTAGTCGCCCACCACGTCCCGCGGCGTGGGGGTGGGCGTGGGGGTTGGCGTGGGGGTGGGGGTCGGCGTGGGCGTGGGGGTCGACGCCGGCGTCGCCGGTCCGCCGTCGGCCTCCTGGGGCCCGGCCTGGAACCCCCCGCTCAGGACGAACAGCGTGCCCACGACCACCCCGACGGTTCCCACGAGGACGGTCACCACGACGAGGAGCTGGAGCCGCGTGGGGGAGGCGAGGAGCCAGTTTCGGAGCCCGGTCAGCGGGGACCGCGGGATCGGCCCCGACCCGCCGGATCGGTCCCCCGACATACCCCGGAGTGGGGTCCCGACCGACTTGTAACTGGTGACCCCGTGCCCGCGCCCGGGGTATGACTCGTCAGCTCTCCGACGCATTCTTCGTACTCCGGCTCGATCCGTTCACATGACCGACGGGGAGGAGGCGGTGGGCGGCCCGCTGCCGGCGTCCGAGTCGCTCGCCGACCGGCTGCTCGCGTACAGCGAATCCGTTCTCCGGTACATCGAGGTCGTCGCCGCGCTGGTGCTGGTGGTGCTGTTCGCCATCGGCGTCTTCGACCTGGGGCTCCAGATCCTCGGGAGCGTCATCCGGGGGAACATCACCGACCCGCTCGTGGTGGTCGGGTTCATCGACACCGCCCTGCTCCTGTTCATCATCGTCGAGGTGTACCAGACCGTCATCGCCTACGCGCAGGAGAGCACGACCAGACGGATCGTCCGCCTCGTGATCTACACGGGCGTCATCGCCATGGTGCGGAAGGCGATCATCTTCCGCACCGGCGAGTACGCCTCCGAGCAGGCCGCGCTGCTCGCCGCGGCCGCCTACACGCTCATCATCTTCGGCCTGGTGGGCCTGCTCGTGGTCGAGCGGCGCCTCGGCGACTGAGCCGCCCGGACCGCCGGCCCCCCCGGGTCCGGGCCCGGGCCCCGCCGGGTGGAAAGGTTGAAGCCGCCCGGGCCCTTCCCCGTGCGTGACAATGCCTGACACGAAGGAGGGGCGCGAGCGGAAGGGGAAGAACAAGCGCCTGCAGCGCGTCGAGCGGCTCTACGCCAAGGAGCTCGAACTCCTCGACGACGACGAGGACCTCCCGGAGTTCGACGGCAGCGACGCGGACCTCGTCGCGGACGACCCCGCCGTCATCGAGGACTGAGGGCCGGGGTTTAATCCGCTCGCTCGCGTATGCCGGGCGTGTCCCGCCGCGCGAACTACGCGACGGTCTACGTCGGGGCCCAGTTGGCCCCCGAGGACCGCCGGCTCGATCTCGACTGGGCGACCGACGCGGGCGACCGGACCGACGTCCACTCCTTCGAGGTACCGACCAGCGAGGCCACGGATCCGCACGTGGGGATCCAGGCGTTCGACGTCGGGACGTACGGCCACGAGATCCGGGTGAACGGCGAGCCGCTGAGCGGCTTCGACGTCCCGCCGGGCGACGGCTGGCAGTACTGGGTGGACACCCTCCCCGACGCCTCGCTCCGGGAGGGCACCAACGACCTCCTGATCGCCCGCGACGCCGACAGCCGGGACGCCTTCGCGGTCGGCACCGTCATCGTCCGGTGGAAGGAGCCGGCCGACTAATTTAAAGCCCGGCCGCCCCCGCGTCCCGGATGTCACGGCGACACGCGGCTCGAGGCGCCGCTCCGGCCGTTTCCGGCCACGTTCGCCGGACCGGGCCGCGGGACCGACGCCCCGCGGTTCCAAACCGCTTATATAGAAGGACAAACAATCGACGGACGACTATGAGCCAACGCCAGCGGATGCAGGGCCAGCCGATGATCATCATGGGCGAGGACGCCCAGCGCGTCAAGGACCGGGACGCGCAGGAACACAACATCTCGGCGGCCCGGGCGGTCGCGGAGGCCGTACGGTCCACGCTCGGCCCGAAGGGGATGGACAAGATGCTCGTCAGTTCGACGGGCAGCGTCACCGTCACCAACGACGGCGTGACCATCCTCCAGGAGATGGACATCGACAACCCGACGGCCGAGATGATCGTCGAGGTCGCCGAGACCCAGGAGGACGAGGCCGGCGACGGGACGACGACGGCCGTCGCGATGGCGGGCGAACTCCTGAAGAACGCCGAGGACCTCCTCGATCAGGACGTCCACCCGACCGCGATCATCCGCGGGTTCGACCTCGCGGCCGACCGGGCCCGCGAGGAGGTGGCCGACACCGCCGGGACCGTCGAGTCCGACGACGGGGCCCGCCTGCGGAAGGTCGCCGAGACGGCGATGACCGGCAAGGGCGCCGAGGTGAACAAGGAGCTGCTGGCCGACCTGATCGTCGACGCCGTCGAGCAGGTGACCGTCGAGGCCGACGACGGCTCGACGGTGGTCGATCTCGATTACGTCGCCATCGACAAGTTCACCGGCCGCTCGGCCGAGGAGTCGCGGCTGCTCCGGGGCGCCGTCATCGACGACGACCCGGTCCACGACGACATGCCCGTCGAGGTCGACGACGGCCGGATCCTCCTGCTGAACCAGCCGATCGAGGTCGACGAGGCCGACACCGACACCACCGTCTCGATCGACGACCCGAGCCAGTTGCAGGGCTTCCTCGACCGCGAGGAGGCCGAACTCGAGGAGAAGGTCGAGCGGATCGCCGACCTCGGCGCGGACGTCGTCTTCTGCCAGAAGGGCATCGACGACCTCGCGCACCACTACCTCGCCGAGGAGGGGATCCTCGCGGTCCGCCGGACGAAGAAGTCCGACATGCAGTTCCTGAAGGAGGTCGTCGGCGCCAGCGTCGTCTCCGACCTGGAGAGCGCGCGCGAGGACGACCTCGGGCGCGGGTCGGTCGAACGCGACGAGGACGAGGAGCTGTTCTACGTCTCGGGCGGCGACGACGCCCACGGCGTGACGATCATGCTGTACGGCTCGACCGACCAGGTCGTCGACGAACTCGAACGCGGCGTCAAGGACGCCCTCGACGTGGTCTCGACGGCCGCCGCCGACGGTCGGGTGCTGGCCGGCGGCGGCGCGACCGAGGTCGAGATCGCCCGCCGCCTGCGGGACTACGCGGACGGCGTGAGCGGCCGCGAGCAGCTGGCCGTCGAGGCGTTCGCCGACGCCGTCGAACTCGTCCCGCGGGTCCTCGCCGAGAACGCCGGCCTCGACCCGATCGACACGCTGGTCGACCTCCGGGCGGCCCACGAGGAGGGCGACGCCCGCGCCGGCCTCGACGTCTCGACCGGCGACGTGGTCGACACGTTCGACGCCGGCGTCATCGAGCCCGCCCAGGCCAAGGAGCAGGCGATCGCCTCCGCCGCCGAGGCCGCCAACCTGGTTCTCAAGATCGACGACATCATCGCCGCCGGCGACCTCGACGAGGACGAGGAGGAGGGGCCCGGCGGCGCCGGCGCAGGCGGCATGGGCGGCATGGGCGGTATGGGCGGCGCGATGTAGGCCCGGCTTCGCTTCGCGCCCGACCGTCCGCCGTCCCCGCTCCGGGTGTCGGTCCGGCCTCTCCTCCGGTTCGTCCGACCGCCCGGTCCGTCCGGCCCGTCCGACCGCTCTTTCGATCCGCCCGATCCCTCTCTCGGTCCGCCCGTCGCGCACGCGGTCCCCCGGCCGTGGCTGTCGGTCGCGTGCTACCGGTCCGCGAAAAAGGCGTCCGCCGTTCGGGGATGGGCACGCGAACGGCGACGGCAGGGTGACGGGTGGGAGGGCCGAAGTCGGGGACAGGGATCGGGTTACGCGCCGGACGCGGCGGTCGAGTCGCCGTCCCCGCCGGCGACGTCACCCAGCGCCGCGCCGAGCGACCCGTCGAGGTTCCCGTTCAGGAACGCCCGGATCGTGTCGTGGATCTCGGTCACGCGGTCGGGGGCCGCGTCGGGCATCTCCTCGGGCGGCCCGCGGTCGCCGTTCGCGGGCGCCGCGCCGCCGCGGTTCGTGGATTCGGCCGCGCTATCGGCGCCGGTGGCGTCGTCCGCGCGGTCGTCTGCCTCGTCGTCTGCCTCGCTGTCGGCGTCGGTGGCGTTGTCCGCGCGGTCGTCTGCCTCGTCGTCTGCCTCGCTATCGTCGTCGTCGGCGTTGTCCGC
>JBDGPV010000034.1:0-5217 GCA_042219485.1 Haloferacaceae archaeon | reverse complement strand
GCCTCGTCGTCTGCCTCGCTATCGTCGTCGTCGGCGTTGTCCGCGCGGTCGTCGCTCGTGTCGTCGTCCGCGTTCGCGCCCGCGTCCGCCGGCGCGTTGCCGGGGGCTGCGGCCGCGGCCCCGGCGACGAGCACCAGCGCCGCGAGCGCGAGCGCGGCGAGTCGTTTCGGCGTCATGTTGCGCTCGGAAGACGGGGCCGTGCTCACCTCAACCCCCGCGACCCCGAACCGGGATTCGCGGGGTTTCGGGCCGGATTAAGCCCGGTTAACCCGGCTCGACGGCGTTCGGTCCCACGAATTATGTGGTCCGCCGCCGGAGTGACGCCCATGGAGACCCTGCTTCTCGGCAGCGACGCGGTCGAGGCCCACGCCGACCTGCCGGCGGTCATCGAGGCCGTCGAGGCGGCCTTCGGGGCCTACGAGCGCGGCGACGCGACGATGCCGCCGAAGTCGTACGTCGACCTCCCCCGGTACGACGGCGACTTCCGCGCGATGCCGGCGTACATCGACGCCGGCGAGTGGGACGCCGCCGCGGTGAAGTGGGTCAACTCCCACCCGCGCAACCCCGAGCGCCACGACCTGCCGACGGTGATGGGGACGCTGATCTACTCCGACCCCGCGACCGCGTTCCCGCTGGCGGTGATGGACGGGACGGAACTGACGGCGGCGCGGACGGGCGCGGCCGCGGCGGTCGCCACCGACCACCTCGCGGTCCCGGACGCGGCCTCGCTCGGCCTGGTCGGCGCCGGGGCACAGGCCGCCACGCAACTGGAGGCCATCGCCGCCGTCCGGGACATCGAGCGGGTCGTGGTGAGCGACGCCGACGGGGCGCGGGCCGAGGCGTTCGCCGACCGGGTCGCCGACCGGTTCGACGCCCGGGCCGGGAGCGTCGCGGCGGCCGCGGCCTGCGACGTGGTCTCGACCACCACCCCCGTGGAGGAGCCGGTCGTCGAGCGCGGGATGGTCGGCGAGCGGACCCACATCAACGCGATGGGCGCCGACGCCGCGGGCAAGCACGAACTGGCCGACGACCTGCTGCTCGACGCGAAACTGGTCATCGACGACTACGACCAGTGCACCCACTCCGGCGAGATCAACGTGCCCTACGCCGCGGGGGTCCTGACCGACGACGACATCCACGCCGAACTCGGCGCGGTCGTGACCGGCGCGGCCGCGGGCCGAACCGACGCCGACGGGGTCACCGTCTTCGACTCGACGGGGCTGGCCATCCAGGACGTGGCCGCCGCCCGCGTCGTCTACGAGCGCGCGACCGCGGCGGGCGACGGCACCCCCTTCGACCTCCTCGGCCTCGACGGCTGAGGCGTCCGTCGGACGCGGCGGCCCGCGCGGGGACGGCGGACGCGGCGGGCCCGGCCCGTCCCCGCCCCGCGCTCACTCGATGTGGACCGCCGGCCGGAACGGGACCGCGTCGCCGGCGCGGTCGGCCGGGTCCGGCGGGTCGTCGTCCTCGGCGTAGACGGCCACCTCGGCGTCGAACTCCCGTTCGAGGAACGGGACGGCGCGGCCGTAGACCGCCGCCTCGTCGACGTCCCGCAGGGCCGAGACGGTCCCGTCGTCGAGGCCACGGACCAGGTCGATCAGGTCCCCGGCGAGGTCGCTGACCGCGTCGCCGCGCTCCCGGAGGGCGGGGTCCTCCATGGCCTCGCTCATCACCGCGCCGACGTCCTCCCCCACCTCGGCCACGACGTCGAAGACCCGGCGCTTCCACCCGGCGGCGACGTACACCCGGACGACGTCCGGGTCGGTCCCGGTCACGTCCACGATGTCGTGGACGTCCTCGGTCAGGCGTTCGATCCGGGCCTCCTCGGCCTCGGTCCGGCGGTCGACGAGCGCGTCGACCGACTCGGGCCAGGCGGCGTCCTCGGCGGGGACGCCGGTCAGGCGCTCGTGGAGTTCGTCGGCCAGGAAGGGGACGAACGGCGCGAGGAGGCGCAGGCGGGTCTCCAGGGCCCGCCGGCGGACGTATCGCGCGCCCGGCCGGTCCCGGTCGCCCTCCGTCCGCCGGCGGTACCACTTCAGGTGCTCCTCGAGGCCGTAGAAGGCGGCCTGCGATGCGGTCCGGGTCTCGGCGCCCTCCAGCGCCTCCGTCACCTCCGTCACGGCACCCTGGAGCTTCGAGAGGAGCCAGCGGTCGGCGTGCCGGAGGTCGGTGTCGTCGGGCGCGCCGGCGCCCAGGTCCAGCGGCTCCCCGCCGTCCTCGCGGCCGATCACCTCGGTCGCCCGGCGCCAGAACCGTTCGAGCTGGTCGCGGACGCTCGCCACCTGGTCGGCGCGCCAGTCGTAGTCCTGCCACGGCTCGGCCGAGTTGAGCAGGAAGAAGCGCACGGTGTCGGCCCCGTACTCGTCGATGGCGGCGTCCGGGAGGACGACGTGGCCCTTCGAGGAGGACATCTTCTCGCCCTCGAGCAGGCCGAGGCCCATGATGACGATGCCCTCGGGCCACTTGTGCTCGGGGAACAGGTCCGCGTGGTGGAAGAGGTAGAAGGTCAGGTGGTTGGAGATGAGGTCGTTCGCCGAGAACCGGTAGTCCACGGGGTACCAGTAGTCCCACTCCTCGCGCAGGGCCAGCGCCCGCTCGTCGGGGTCCTCGACCGCGTCGGGGCCGTAGAAGAGGGCGTCGAAGAAGTCGTCGTCGAGGGCCTCGACCGGGATCTCCCGGAGCCGGTGGGCGATCGTGTAGTAGGCCATGTAGATCGTCGAGTCCGACAGCGGCTCGATGACGAACTCGTCGTCCCACGGCAGCCGGGTGCCCAGCCCGTAGTTGCGGATGCAGGGCCACTCGTTCAGCCAGTCGATGGTGTGGTAGTACTCCTCGCGGGTGTTCTCCGGCACCGCGTCCAGCCGCTCGACCGCCCGCCTGGCGCGCTCCTTCCAGTCCTCGGCGTCGTACCGGAGGAACCAGGTCTCCCGCTCGGCCACCTCGACGTCGCCGCCACACCGGCAGACCACGGGCTCGGAGAACTCGTACATCGTCCCGAACGCCCCCCGATCGCGGCCCCACGCCCGGAACGCCTCGCGGACGTCCTCGACGGTCCGGCCCCCGAACTCGCCGTACGCCTCGTCGAGCACCCCCTCGTGGAACTCGCTGTTGTACAGGTCCGCGGTGACCTCCTCGAGGGCCGGGTCGTCGGTGGATTCGATCCCCGCCTCCTCGACGGCCGTCCGGGCCGGCACCTCGCCGTAGCCCTCGACGGTCAGGATCGGCACCGGTTCGATGTCCGCGACCCGCTCGGGATCGACGCCGTGTTCGCGCAGCCGCCCGGGGTCGGCCTTGGCCTCCTGCAGGGCGACGTAGTCGTCCGGCGAGTGGGCGGGCACCGACATCACGATCCCCGTGGCGTTGTCCGGGTCGACGAACGACGCCGGCAGGATCGGCACCGCGTCGCCGGTGACGGGGTTCGTGACCTCGCGGCCGACCAGCCGCCCGCCGTCGAACCGCTCGCGCACCGCGACCTCGCGGTCCTGGAGCCGGAACTTCCCGACGGCGGCCGCCGAGAGGACCCACTCCTCCCCGTCGACGGTCGCGCGGACGTACTCGGCGTCGGGATCGACGTAGGCGTTGGTCACGCCCCGGACCGTCTCCGGGCGCAGCGTGGCCATCGGCGCGAGGATGCCGTCGCCCTCGCCGTCGTCGAGTTCGAACCGGATCAGGGTGTACTCCTGGAACTCGGCCTCCTCGCCCTCCAGCAGGTCGTGGGTGGTGACGGGCTGGTCCTCGTTGGTGCAGTACTTCACCGGGTGGAGGCCCTTCTCCAGCCGGTCGCGCTCCCGTAGCGTGTTGTACTGCCAGGCGATGAACTTCGAGTAGCGCTCGTCGTTGGTGGTGAACTCCCGCCGCCAGTCGATCGAGAGCCCCAGCCGCTTCATCCCCCGCTTGTAGTGGTTCTCGATGAAGTGGCTGGCGTAGCCCATCGGCGTCTCCAGGTCGGCCAGCGTCTCCTCGGACACGTTGTACGTGTCCCGGAGCACCGAGAGCTGTGCCTCCTCGCCGTTTTTCAGCCGCTCGACGGCGCCGATGATCGGCGTCCCGGTGACGTGCCAGGCGATGGGAAAGAGGACGGTGTCGCCCCGCTGGCGACGGTAGCGGGCGTAGACGTCCGGCACCGTGTACGTCCGGGCGTGGCCGATGTGCATCCCGCCGCTCGGGTACGGATACGGCACCGTCAGGAAGGTCGGGTCCCCCCCGGCGTCGGCCGGATCGACCTCGTACCGGCCGGCCTCGCGCCAGCGCTCCCGCCAGCGCTCCTCGAGGGCCTGCGGGTCGTACTCCATGTGCCCGCCCTCCGAACGCGGACGGTAAAACACCTCCCATCCGCGGGACCCGGTCGCCCCCGGCTTCGGCTTCGACTCCGGTTCCGACTCCGGCTCAGGCTCCGGTTCCGGCCCTGGTCCCGACCCCCCCTCCGGCCCCGGTCACTCCACCTCGATCCGGTGGCCCTCCTCGGTCGTCGCCGGGAGCCGGACGGTCAGGACGCCGTCCGCGTAGTCGGCGGTGGCCTCCGACTCGACCACCTCGGTCGGGAGCGCGACGCGGCGGCTCGCCTCCCGGCGGCGGCGCTCGCGCCGGACGTACCGCCCCTCGACGGTCCCGTCCTCGTCGCGCTCGGCCCGGATCGTCAGCGTGCGGTCCTCGACGGTCACCTCGATGTTCTCGGCGTCGTACCCCGGCAGGTCGGCCGTGACGACCACCTCGTCGCCGGTCTCGACGACGTCGACGGGGACGGGCGCGAGGTCGGCGATCCCCCCGGCGCCGAGACCCTCGGTCAGCCGGTCGAACAGGCGATCCAGCTCCGCGAACGGGTCGTCGGATCCCGACATGGACGACGGTAGGCGGGCCGGCCACTTGACGCTCGCGCCGTCGGCGCCCGTCCGCGCCTGGTCGGCCGGTGCCGGGCCCGCCCCCCGCCGGACCGTTATCACGGCTGATTCCTCGCGGGTGCGATTTATGTGTCGTTCCCTCCAGAACGTTCCCAGCATGCCGACGCGAACGAGCACCCCACGGATCGACCGACCGGCGCCGGTCGCCCGCACGCGGCCGGCGTCGCCCGGCAGTCCCGCGGATGGGGTGGGGGGGCGTCCGACGACGCATCGCACCGTCGACGTACGCGGCCGCGGCCGGACCGGGGAGCGTGGTCCCCGATGAGTCGGCTCCCGTCAGTGGTCGGGGCGAGCTACCTGCGGCGGTTCGCGGCGATCG
>JBDGPV010000103.1:29965-45349 GCA_042219485.1 Haloferacaceae archaeon | reverse complement strand
TGGTCGCGACGCCGATCTGGATGTTGGCGTTGGAGTCGTCGATGGCGGCGACGACCGTCCCGGCGCGGTCGACGCCGGCCTCCCGGAGCGTCTCCTCGCGGCGCGCGTCGCCGTCGACGACGAGGGCGTCGTCGGCCATCCGCTCCCGTTCGCCGGGGTCGGACTCGACGATCACGACGTCCCGGCCCCGCTCGCGGAGCCGTTGTGCGACGGTGCGTCCGAACATGCCGTGGCCACAGATGACGGCGTGGCCCGAGAGGTTCTCGATGGTGCGCTGGGTTTGCATGCGTGTCAACTCCCGCCCGAGCCGCCCGTCGAAGGCGGCGTCCAGGGCCGACTCGCCGACCCAGATGCCGGTCAGGATGAGCGCGCCGAACAGGACGAGCGCGAACGCCTTCGTCGCCCGTTCGGGCCCCCCGTGGGTCTCGAAGTACAGTTCGATGCTCGTGGGATCGAGCAGCCAGAAGGCCGCGTCGATCACCGTGATCCCCGTCAGCGCGACGAAGCCGGCGACGCCGACGACGAGGAGGCCCCCGAACGTCGCGAGCGGAACCGCGGCTGCCCGGACCCGCTCGCGCACCTGACCGAACGGCGACGGCGACACTACTCCCGGTTGGCCGGAAGATGGAAAAACCCGTCGCCGGCCCGGCGACGCCCCGGTCGGCCCGGGAGCGCCCCCGGGTGACCGAAGGGACTATTCGCCCCGGGTCGGTACTCGCCCCCGTGATGCCCGAGTTCGGTCCCCTCCACCCCGCTTCCGGCACCGCGTCGGTCGAACCCTTCCCGCCCGCGGCCGGCCCCGACCGATGAGCCTCTACGCCGTCGACGCCATCGACGACGCCATCGACGCCACGCGGGCGTTCCTCTGGCCGTTCGACCGCGGCCGGTGGGCGCGGCTCGCACTCGTCGTCTTCTTCGTCGGCGGTAGCGGGTCCCTCCCGCTCCGGTTCCCCGGCAGTGCGTCCGGCGGGCCCGCCCCGGGGTCGGACCCCGGACCCGGACCGGGACCCGCCCCGCCGGACGCGCTGCCGTCGCTCGGCGGCCCGGAACTTGCGGCGATCGTCGGGGTCGCCGCGATCCTGGGCCTGCTCGCGCTCGGGTTCGCCGCCGTCGGGTCGGTCATGGAGTTCGTGTTCGTCGAGTCGCTCCGCCGGGAGTCGGTGGCGCTGCGCCGCTACTGGCGCGACCGCTGGCGACAGGGGCTCCGGCTGTTCGGCTTCCGGGCGGTCCTCGGCATCCTGACGGTCGCCGCCATCGGCCTGCTCCTGATCGTGGCCGTCGGCCCCCTCCTCCTGGGCGAGGGCGGCCTCTCGCTCGGGGTGCTCGCGGTCGCGGTTCCGGTCGGCATCGCCGTGGCGGCCGCGAGCGGGCTCGTCGGGGGGTTCACCACCGCCTTCGTGGTCCCGATCATGATCGTCGAGGACCGCGGCCTCCTGTCGGCCTGGCGCCGGTTCTGGCCCACCCTGACCGGCCAGTGGAAGCAGTACGCGGCGTACGCCGTCCTGGGGTGGATCCTGCAACTCGTCGGCGGCATCGTCGCCGGCCTCGCCACGCTGCTCGCTGCGCTCGTGGTCGCGATCCCGCTCGGCCTCCTCGGCCTCCTCGGCGCGGGCGTGCTCGCGGCCGCCGGTCCCGTCGGGTGGGTCCTCGTCGGCCTCGCGGCCGTCCTGTTCGTCCTCGCGCTCGTCGCCATCGGCCTGCTCGTCGGGGTCCCCGTCAGGACGTTCCTGCGGTACTACGCGCTGTTCGTCCTCGGGGACACGAACGACGCGTTCGACGCCATCGCCGACCGGCGGCGCGCCGTCCGGGAGTAGGGGCGCCGGAGCGGCGCGCCCGTCGCCCGCTCGCGTCCGGGCCCGTTTCCGGCGCGTTTCCGGCGCCGCGCTCGCGGCCCGGCCGGACACCGGCAGGCTTTCCCCGCGCTCGGCCCACCGGTCGTCGCATGGTAACGACGCCCCCGCGGTCGGACCTGACGTTCCGGGAACGGATCGGCGTGGCGCTCGGCACGACGACCCCGATCCGGGAGGGGATCGAGTGGGCGGCGGCGAACGACGTCCGCTTCCTCGACTTCCGACCGGACGAGCGGTCGCTCGATCCCGACGACTACGGGCCCGACGAGGTCGCCGCGATCCGGGAGGCCTGCGAGGCGAACGGCGTTCGTTTCGGCCTCCACTCGCTCTCCGGGGTGAACGTCGCCGAGACCGTCCCCTTCGTCGCCGAGGGAGTCGACGAGTACCTGCGCGCGTACGTCGACCTGGCCGCGCACCTGGGCGCGTCCTGGGTCATCGTCCACCCCGGCTGTCACTTCGGCGACCGGGAGGCGCGGCTGACGGCCAGCATCGAGCGGCTCCGGCGGCTCGGACGCTACGCGGACGACCGCGGCGTGCCGCTCGTGATGTGCAACATGAACCCGGAGCCCCCCGACGGGGAGATGCACTACCTCGGCGCCGACCTCGACGGGTACCGGCGGTACGCCGACGGGGTCCCGGCCGACCACCTGGAGTGGGCGTTCAACGCCCCCCACGCCCACCTGAGCGACGACGGCATCGACGGCTTCCTCGACGGCATCGACGTCGGCCGGATCGGCCACGTCCGGCTCAACGACAACCGGGGGGAGGTCGAGGAGCACCTCTATCCGGGGGAGGGGACCATCGACTTCGCGTCGCTGTTCGACCGGCTCGAAGGGGCCGGGTTCGACGGCCACTACACGCTCGCGTTCGGGTCGAAGGCGGACATGCTCGAGGGCCGGGAGTACCTGGTCGAGCGGCGCGCGTAGCGCGGCGGCGGGATGCCGGCGGCACGAGGCCCGCGGCGTGGGCGCGAGGCGGCGCGCGGCGCGGGGGCCGAGCGCGCCGGCCCGCCGACAGGCATATGGCCGGGGGCACCCGATCCGGTGCCATCGCGCGACCGGAGCGCCGCCAGGCATGAGCCCCGACCCGTCCCCCGGCCCCGTCGATGCGTAAGCCGTCGCTGGGGCCGCTGGTGAAGGCCGCGGAGACCCTGAAGGTCTTCGCGAACAGCGCCCCATCGCCGCGGGAGCTGCTGGCCAACCGGACCCCGCGGTTCGAGCGCCTCCACGCGATCCTCCCGTCGACGGCGGCGCCGGACGAGCCGCTCGCGCTCACCGTCCAGGCGTGGGACCAGTGCGAGCGCCTCCACCGCGGGTTCGGCGGGACGGCGACCGTCGAGACCACGGACCCGGCGGCGACCCACCCGGAGACGGTGTCGTTCGACCCCGAAGACGGCGGCGTCGTCCGGCACGACGGGATCGCGTTCGGCTCGACGGGGACCCACTACCTCGCGCTCGTCGACGACCGGACCGGCGAGCGGTTCGTCTCCAACCCCGTCCGGGTCCGTGACGGGGACGGGAACGGACGGCGGGTGTACTGGGGGGACATCCACCTCCACTCCGCCCTCTCGGACGGGACGGGGACGCCCGAGGAGGGCTACCGGTTCGGGCGGGACGTGATGGCCCTCGACGTGGCCGCCTACACCGATCACGACACGATGGGGTTTTTCGTTCCGCCGCGGTGGCAGCGCGCGCGGATGCACCGGGCCTCCTTCGACCGCATCCTGGCGGCGGCCGAGGCGTTCGACGCGGACGGCGAGTTCGTGACGCTGCCGGCCTACGAGTGGACCCGGCAGCCCAACCGGGGCGGCCACCTCAACGTCTACTTCGAGGACGCCGACGACGCGGAGCTGTTCGACTCGCTCGCCCCGGAGTCGGACACCTACGAGCGGCTCTGGTCGCGGCTGCGCGCGTGGGACCGCGAACACGACTCGCGGGTGGTGACGATCCCGCACCACCCCGCCGAGGCGATGTACCCGTTCGACTTCGCGAGCGTGGCGTACGACGACGACCTCGCCCCGCTGGTCGAGGTCTACTCGCAGTGGGGGTCGAGCGAGCGCCCCGGCGGGCCGGGCAACCCGTTCCCGCTGGCGATGGGGCAGGGCGAGGTCGGCGAGCCGGGCCACTACGTCCAGGACGCCCACCGCCTGGGGTACCGTGTCGGGATGATGGGGGGCTCGGACTTCCACGGCCCCCGCCCGGGCCACTCGACCATCCACGCCCGCCCGCACCTCCCCGCGCTCCGGGAGTGGCTGGACGGCGGGCTCGGGTGGGGCACCGTCTGGCGGGTGTGGAACGAGCGGAGCTATCCCGGCGGGCTGACGGCCTTCCTGGCGCCCGAACTCACCCGGGAGGCGATCGTGTCGGCGCTGCGGTCGCGCTCCGTCTACGCGACGACCCAGCCCCACCGCATCCTCGCCGACTTCCGGGTGAACGGCGTCGACGTGGCCGCCCAGGACGGCGCCGTGACCGTCGCCGATCCGGGGACGCCGCGCGAGATCACGGTCGAGGTCGCCGGGACGGCGCCGGTCGCCGCGGCGGAGGTCGTCAAGAACACCGACGTCTGGCGGACCGTCGAGGGCACCGACGACCCGGACGCCCCCCTCGACGCGCACGAACTGTCGGCGACGCTGACCGACGAGACGCCCCTGTCCGGGATGGCGTGGGACGACGCGCGGGGGACCGACGCCGACGTGTACACCCTGCGCGTGCGGCAGGCGAGCGACGGCCGGTTCCCCGGCATGGCCTGGGTCGGGCCCGTCTGGGTCGAGGCGGCGTGAGGTCCCCGCCGGTCCCGCCCGTCGGGTCGCCCGCGGTCGCTCCCCACACGCGCGCCGGGCGCCGCCGGGGCCGGACCGGCCGCGGGCGGCCCGCGGGCCGTGCCGTCCCGGGGTTCTTGTCGCCCCGGTCCCTGGCGGGGGCATGGAGACCGCCCTCGTCTGGTTCCGCGACGACCTCCGCGTCGACGACAACCCGACCCTGGCCGACGCGGCGGCCGCCGCCGACGAGGTGGTGCCGGCGTACGTCGCCGACCCGCGGCGGCAGGGGGAGACCCGCTACGGGACCCGGAAGCGCGGGCCACACAGGGCGCGGTTCCGCCGCGAGAGCCTCCGCGACCTGCGCGCGTCGCTCCGCGAGCGCGGCGGCGACCTGTTCGTCAGGGCGGGCCGCCCCGGGGCGGTCGTGCCCGACCTCGCCGAACGGGTCGGCGCCGGCGCCGTCTACGCCCAGACGAAGCCGGCGACCGAGGAACGGGAGGCCGAGAACGCGGTCCGCGACGCGCTGCCCGGGGCCGTCGCGTTCGAGCGACGCTGGACCCACACGCTGTACCACATCGAGGACCTCCCGACGCGGTACGACCGCATCGACGACACGTTCACCCCCTGGCGGAACGAGGTCGAGCGCGGCGCGTCGGTCCGGGAGCCGGTGCCCGCGCCCGAGGCGGTGCCGGCGCCCGACGCCGCCCCCGCCCCCGGCGAACTCCCGGCGCTCCCGGCGTCGGCCCGCGAGGCGCCGGCCGACGACCGGGCCGTCCTGCCGTTCGAGGGCGGCGAATCCGCCGGCAGACGGCGCCTGGACGCGTACGTCTGGGAGGGCGACAACCTCCGGGCGTACAAGCGGACCCGCAACGGCCTGCTCGGCGCGGACTACTCCTCGAAGCTCTCGCCGTGGCTGGCGGCGGGGTGTCTCTCCCCCCGGCGGATCCACGAGGCGGTCGAGCGGTACGAGTCCGAGCGGGTGGAAAACGAGAGCACCTACTGGCTGACGTTCGAACTGACGTGGCGCGACTTCTTCCAGTTCCAGTTCGCCAAGCACGGCGCCGACTTCTTCGCGCCGACCGGCATCCGCGACGTCGACAGGGCGTGGGACCGCGACCGGGCGGCGTTCCGCCGGTGGGCGGACGGCGAGACGGGCGTGCCGTTCGTCGACGCGAACGTGCGCGAACTGAACCGGACGGGGTACATGTCCAACCGGGGCCGGCAGAACGTCGCGTCGTTTCTCGCCGACGCGCTGGGGATCGACTGGCGGTGGGGGGCGGCGTACTTCGAGGAGCAACTGGTCGATTACGACGTCGCCTCGAACTGGGGCAACTGGGCCTACCAGGCCGGCGTCGGCAACGACTCCCGGGACAACCACTTCGACGTCCTCTCGCAGGCCGAGCGCTACGACGGCGACGCCGCGTACGTCACCACCTGGCTCCCCGAACTCGACGGCCTCCCGCCGGCGTACGCCCACCGCCCCTGGCGGATGAGCGACCGGGAGCAGGCCGAGCACGGCGTCGAACTGGGCGCCGACTACCCGCGGCCGATGCTCGACGTGGAGGCGCGGTACGAGGAGTTGGGCGGGTGAGGCCGCGCGCGTGCGCCGGCCGTCGACCTGCTCCGCCGGACCCACGTCGGCGGCGCGATCCGGCGACGACCCGACGGTTACAAGGGCGATTCGTCCGATGGGATCGCATGGAACCGCTCGCGGCCCACGCCCCGTTCGCGGTCCCCCTGCGGTTCGCCGTCGGTGCCGCCGCCGGCGTCGTCGCGACGCTCGCGATGGACCGGGTGATGGCCGTGCTCCCGGAGGGGTCCACCCCGCCGTCGGTCGCGTCGGGCGTGCTCACCGGGCGACGGCCCGGCGACGCGCCCGGTCGACTCGCGGCCGTGGTCCACTACCTGGCCGGGTTCCTGACCGGCCCCCTGTTCGTCTGGCTGCTGTTCGCCAGCGAGGGGCTCCTCGGCGGGCGCTCGGCCGCGGCCACGCTCGCGGCCGCCGCCGTCCTATACGCCCTGATGGTCGGGTTCTTCGTCGTCGTCGTCCTCCCGCGGTCGCGCGTCGAGCCGGAGCGCGTCGCCGCCATCCGCCGGGACTGGGCCGTCGCCGCCGCCGCGTACCTGGTCGTGCTGACGGCGCTCGTGACGCTCGGGTCCCGGCCCCTCTGAGACCGGCCCACGGCGCCCGGCATCCCGGGCCGGGCGGCGGTCGCGGCGCCGTCGCGGACGGCCCGCCGCGACGACGGCCGAGGCCGGCCTCCGACGACCCGGCCGTCGGCCCGAACCCTTTAGTTGGGAGCCGCGGCCATCCCGATCCGATGCGAGGGACGGGACCGTGACCGGCGGGCCGACGCTGGAGATCGTCGAGCGGGCGGACGATCCGGGCGGGCGCGTCCCGCCGCCCAGGCCCCCGGACGACCCCGGCGCGTGGTACGCCCCGGACGTGATCGCGCAGTACGCGGTCCACCCCGGCGTGGTGGTGACGATCCGGGAGACCGAGGACGGGGACCGACGGTTCGCCTACGCGGTCCGCGAACCGCCGCTCTCGACCGCCGACGAGGCGGCGCTCGACCGGGTGCGCGAACACTTCGCCACCGAGAACCGGCGCCGCCCGCTCACCCGGGAGGGGACCCGCGAGCGGGCGGCCGCGGGGTTCGAGCCGAAGTACGAGCGCGCGCTGGACCGCCTGCTCGACGCGAGTCCGGCGGCGCGCCGGCGGATCGACTACCACGCGCTCTGTGCGCTGCGCCTGCTCGGGGCGGTCACGCCGCTGGCGCTCGACGACCGGATCGCGGTCGTCGACGCGACCGACGACGGCGGCCGGGTGGTGGTCCACACCGACGACTACGCGCCCGCAGTCACCCGGTTCGATCCGGACGTCGACCACGTCGGGCGGGTCGCCGGCGAGCGGGTGGCGACGTACACCGTCGAGTTCGCGGGCTTTTCGGTGCCCGTCGTGATCCACCGCGAGCACCTGCTCGGGAGCGATCAGTTCGCCACCAAGTACGCGGTGCTCGAACCCGACCTGCTGCCGGGCGACGAGGAACTCATCGCGGAGTGCAAGGACCGGATCTGGGAGGCCAACGTCTCCGAGGTGGTCGAGGACCGCCACGCGTTCGTCCGCGAGCGGGCCCGCAAGTTCCTCGCGCGGCGGCTCACGGCCCGCAACACCCGGGCGTGGCTCGACGCCGCCGAGTACCGGATCAAGAGCGCGCTGGCCGAGTACGGCCTGGCCGTCCCGCCGGTGGATTCGCGGTTCGCCGCCGACCGTCTCGACGACCTGGTCTACTACGTGCTGCGGGACTACGTGGGCTACGGCATCCTCACGGTCCCGCTCCGGGACCCCCACCTGGAGGACGTCGAGGCCAACCGGGTGGGCGAGCGGGTGAAGGTGATCCCGCGGGCCGACGAGATCCCGGTCGGGCGGGTCCCGACGAACCTCGCGTTCGAGGACGAGACGACGTTCACCAACGTGGTGACACAGCTCGCCGCGGACGACGGGGCGGAGCTGAACGCCTCGACCCCCTCGGCGAAGGTGAACCTCGATCCGCCGGGCGTCGACGAGACCATCCGGTGTGCGGTCGCGCTCCCGGTCGTGAGCGAGGGCGGCCCGCACGTCTCGGTCCGCAAGCAGGCCCCGGACGTGCTGACGCCCGTCGAACTGGTCGAGCGCGACGCGCTCCCGACGGAGCTGGTGACCCTGCTCTGGCTCCTGTACGAACACCGCGGGGTCGTCCTCTTCTCGGGCCCGACCGGCGTCGGCAAGACGACGCTGATGAACGCCCACATGCCCTTCGTCCCCTACGACGACCGGCCGGTCTCCATCGACGAGGGGAGCCGGGAGGTCCGCCTGCCCCACGAGACGGGCGTCTCGCTCACCACCAGGGACCACGAGAACGAGTACAAGCGGGTGTCGATGGCCCAGCTGATGACCGAGACCAACTACCTCAACCCAGACATCGAAGTGATCGCGGAGATCAACACGCCCGCGAGCTTCGAGACGTTCGGCGAGACCATCAACACCGGCCACGGGGTCGTCGGCACCACCCACTCCGAGGACGTCGAGACGCTGATCAACCGCGTCATCGAGCAGGGGCTGCCCTCGTACCTCCTCCGGGAGATCGACCTCGTGGTCTTCCCCCACCACGTGGACGGCGAGCGGTACGTCGCCGAGGCCGTCGAGTTCGTGGACGCCGACCCGTCGGCGCTCGACGGCTCGGCGGCGGTCGAGCGGCCGGGCCTCCCGGCGGGCGTCGTCGAGAAGGGCGGGCGCCGGATCGCGTGGAACGTCGTGGCCGAGCGCGGCGTCGGCGGCGACTTCCGGTTCGACTACGCCCACCCCGACCGCGGCGACGCCGAGCGGGAGTTCGGATTCCGGGTCTTCCACCGGATCGCGGAGGCCACCGACCGGCCGGTCGAGGCCGTCGAGGAGGAGTTCCACCGCAAGCACCGGTACGTCGAGTACCTCGTCCGCGAGGGGATCGACGACTTCGAGGAGCTGTTCGGGTTCGTCTCGGACCTCCGGACCGACGAGGCCGCGACCGTCGAGCGCCTGGGCCGGCCGCCGGCCGACGGGGGGACCGAGACGGCCACGGACGACGACTGAGGCACCACAGCGCATAAGGTCGGCTCGGGGGTAGTGTCGCCGCGATGGCCGGGACCGACGACGGGAACGGCGACGGCGACGGGAACGCCGACGGCGGGGTGATCGGCAGGCGGGGGCTCCTCCGGGCGGCCGGCGAGGCGGTGGTCGGGGGCATCGTCGCGGAGGGGGCGGTGCGGCTGGCCGGCGGGATCGGGGAGCGGTTCGGGGGGCGCGCCGGCCACGGGGCGGCGTTCGCCGACCTGTTCGGGTTCGCCGAGCGGTCGATCATCACCGTCGGCCCCCGGAGCGCGGGCGAGATCAACGCGCTCGACCGGCTCACGCTGATCCGGCTCCGGCACGCGCTCGAACGCGTGGTCGACGACCCCACCGTCGAGGAACTCGAGGCGCGGCTCACCCTCGCCGACCTCGCCGACCGGCTGTCGGACATCGCGACGTACAACCTCTGTACGACGACCGGCCCCCTCGGGTCCCGGCTGACCGCCATCAGCATGGGGTACGACCCGGACGACCCCCGACTCGACCCCGGCGAGGGGCTGCCGTTCGTCTTCGACCTCCAGCCCACCCCGGAGCTCGAGGGGTGCTCGCTCGACGAGATCGCCGAGCTGTCCGTCGAGCTGGACCACCCGAACTGGCGGATCCGGCGCCCGGACGGGGCGCCGCTGACGCCGGAGCCGACCACCCCGATCCCGGGCACCGACCGGATGCGCTACCGGCGCGAGTTCGCGACGGTCGTCGTGAAGCGACACCCGCTCGACGAGGCCCGAACGAGGGGGAAGCGACACCTCGTCCTGGCCGGCTGTCACCGCGACGGCACCTACGCGCTCGGGCAGTCCCTCTTCGGGGGACGCCTGCTCGACGACCTGCACGATCGGTACCGGACCGCGGGACGCCCCGAGCGGTTTCAGGCCGTCGCCGAGTTCCACATCGACACGGACGAGTACGTGCGGCGGCGCGGGACCCACGTCCCCGGCGCGTTCGACGTCGCGGTGGCGGCCTTCGAACGGCTGGACTGACGCGCCGGTCGTCGGACGGTGACCGGGCGCTCGGCCCCCGGAAACGTATGCTTTTTTAATGATCACATACATCCCTCCCGGAAGTGATCCGATCATGAGCGACTCGACGGCCGGCGGACTCGCGGGACCGGACGCGGAGACGGGAACCGGGCGACCGATCGTCTCGTACTCGGACGTACGCAAGGAGTACAACGACGGCAACGTCGTCGCCGTCTCCGACATCGACCTCGACATCGAGGCCGGCGAGTTCGTGACGTTCGTCGGGCCGTCGGGGTGCGGGAAGACGACCCTGCTCCACCTGACGGCGGGCCTCCTCGAACCCACGACGGGGTCGGTGGAGGTCAACGGGATGAACGTCCAGAGCGCCGCGTACGAGAAGCACAACCTCGGGCTCGTCTTCCAGCAGCCGGTCCTCCTGGAGTGGCGGACGGTGCTGAAGAACGTCCTCCTCCCGGTCGAGATCCTCATCGAGAACGGCGTGCTCGACGGCGACATGGACACCTACCGGGAGCGCGCCGAGGACCTCCTCGAACTCGTCGGGCTGGAGGGGTTCGAGGAGTCGTACCCCCAGGAGCTGTCCGGCGGGATGCAACAGCGGGTCGCCATCTGCCGCAGCCTCGTGTACGACCCGCCGGTCCTCCTGATGGACGAGCCGTTCGGCGCGCTCGACGCGTTCACGCGGGAGAAGCTCAACGCGGAGCTGCTGCGCATCTGGGACGAGACCGAGAAGACGATCCTCTTCGTCACGCACGACCTGGAGGAGGCGGTGTTCCTCTCGGACAAGGTGGTCGTGCTCTCGGCGCGCCCGGGCCGGGTGCTCGAGGTCATCGACGTGGACCTCGACCGGCCGCGGAACGACGACACCCGGACCGAGGAGCGCTACCAGGAACTCGTCCGGCACGCCTACCGGCACTTCAGGGAGTGACCGTCGATGGTCACGCTCGAACTCAACCAGGACTCCCGGCCGACCCGGTGGGGGCTCTCGATCGGCGGGATCGTGATCACGTTCGTCGCGTGGTACCTCGTCGCCGACGTGTTCGAACTCGTCGGCGACCTGGCGCTCCCGTCGCCGATCGCCGTGGCGGAGATCACGGTGCAGGCACAGGACATCCTCCTCATGAGCCTCGTAACGACCCTCGAACGCGCGGCGACCGGGTACGTGGGCGCGGTCGTACTGGCGCTCGCGCTCGCGGTCGTGCTGACGGTCAACGAGCGGATCCGGCGGGCGCTCATGCCGCTCGTGCTCGCGGCGAACACGGTGCCCCGCGTCTCGATCGCTCCCCTCATCGTCTTCTATCTCGGGGACTTCAGCCCCCACGCCCTCATCGCCGGCTGGGTCGCGTTCTTCCCGATCCTCATCAACGCGATGGAGGGCTTCGGCAACCTCGACGAGGAACTCGAGGACCTCCTCGACGCCCTCGGGGCGTCGCGGTACCAGGAGTACCGGCTCGTGCGGCTCCCGAACGCGCTCCCGTTCATCTTCGACGGCCTGAAGGTGGGGGTGTCGCTCGCGGTCGTCGGCGCCATCGTCGGGGAGTTCGTCTCCGCGACCGAGGGGATCGGGTTCCTGGCGCTGTTCGCGCTGAAAAACTACGACGTCGCGCTGGTGTTCAGCGTCATCGGGCTGATGGCGCTGGTCGCGCTCGCGGCGTTCCTCACGCTCTACCTCATGCAGGATCGCATCGTCCACTGGCGCGAGGCGGCCCTCTTCCCGGAGTGATACCATGGCAGCAGACACCCGACACGGCGTCGAGATCGATCCGGTCGCGTGGGCGCGAAACTGGTTCGGGCGGAACAACCTGGCGTTGCTGGTCGTCGCCGGCCTCGTCGGCCTCTGGTGGACGTACTCGAACCTGATCAACACCCGGGGGGACGCGTACTTCCCGAGCATCGAGTACACCGTCAGCCAGTCGCTGGAGTTCAGCAACCTGCTCGTCGAGGGGATCTGGACGACGACGGCCGAGGTGACCGTCGGCTTCCTCCTGTCGATCGTCATCGGCACCGCGCTCGGCATCGTCTTCGCCGAGTCGTTCGTCATCCGGCAGGCCTCCCTCCCGGCGCTGGTGTTCACCTACTCGGTCCCCCACGCGGTGATGGCGCCGCTGTTCATCATCTGGTTCGGCCGGGGCCTGTTCGGGATCGGGCTGTTCGTCGCCTGGTTCGGCTTCTTCCAGGTGCTGATCAACACGATCACGGGCTTCACGCAGGTCAACGAGGAGTTCAAGCACCTCGGCGAGGTCGTCGACGCCTCGCGGTGGCAGATGATCAAGAAGATCAAGTTCTGGGCCGCGCTCCCCCACATCGCCGGGGGCATCAAGGTCGCCGTCCAGCAGTCCATCATCGGGGCCGTCATCGCGGAGTTCATCGCGAGCGGCGGCGGCCTCGGGTTCCTCATCCTGAACTCCCTGCTCGTGCTCCGCGAGGGGCTGACGTTCGGGGTGCTGATCGTCCTGATGGTGTTCGCCGTGATCTTCTACAAGGTCGTGACGGTCCTCGTCGACGTCCTCGTGCCCGGCCCCGGCGGGGTGTAGCCCGCGCCCCGGGCGCGACGGCGACCGCCCGCGCCGGCCGCCCCCCGCCGCCGGTCCGCGACGGCGCCCGCCCGCGCTGACGCCGGCGGCTACGCCTCCTCCTTCGGCGTCCCGTCGAAGTGGTACTCGGCCGAGTTGTCCCGCGGCTCGTAGCCCAGCACCTCCTTCGCGCGCTCCAGCGAGTAGTACTTGCGGTCGTTGTCGCTGATGCCGTAGACGATCTCGTAGTCGTAGTCGGCCCGGAGACAGCGGTCGTGGAGGTGGGCGCAGTCGCGGTGCGAGAGCCACATCGCCTGCCCGCGCTCGTAGTTGCGCGGCGGGTGGCCCTCGGTGAGGTTGCCGATCCGCACGCAGACGACCGAGAGGCCGTGTTCGTCGTGGTAGTACCGGCAGAGCGTCTCGCCGGCGGCCTTCGAGACGCCGTAGAAGTTGCCGGGCCGCGGGAGTTCGGTGCCGTCGAGGCGGAACTCGTCGTCCGCGCGGTAGAGCTCCGGCGCGCGCTCGGGCTCGTACGCCCCGACCGCGTGGTTCGAGGAGGCGAACACGAACTTCCCGGCGCCGGCCTCGACGGCGGCCTCCAGGACCAGCTTCGTCCCGTCGATGTTGTTCCGCAGCACCGAGTCCCAGGGCGCCTCGGGCCGGGGGTCGCCGGCGAGGTGGATCACGGCGTCGACGCCGTCCGCGGCCGCCCGGACCGCCTCGGGGTCGGTCACGTCCCCGACGAGGTACTCGTGGTCGACCGGCTCGCCGGGCGGGTTGTGGAAGAGGAGCCGCCAGTCGTAGGCCTCGCTGTCGCCGATGCCATCGAGGATGGCGCCGCCGACCCGGCCGCCGGCGCCCGTGAGCAGGACGCGCATCCACGCCCACGAACGCGGCTTGCGGACAAGAAACTGTGGTTCCCGGGCCGCACCCGCAGGCATTTGCGGCCGGCCGCCGAGGCCGGCCCATGGTCACCGACGCCCAGCGGGCCTGCTTCGAGGCGGGGATCAAGTTCGGGTCGCTCTACCACCAGTTCGCCGGGACGCCCGTGAGCCCGGACAGCGCGCGGAGCCTCGAACGGGCGATGGCCGAGGCCATCGAGAACCAGCCCCACTGCGAGGCCGTCGAGGTCCGGATCCTGGACGACGAACTGGCCGCGGCGCTCGACGACGAACACGGCTACGCGGAGCTCACCGGCCGGCTGATGGAGGTGCGGATGCGGATCGCGTGCGGGGGCGTCGTCGTCCGGGCACGGATGGCGACCGAGGACGGCTACCCGGCGATGCGGATCGAGTCCGTCGAGTGAGCGGCCCCCGGCCGTTCGGGACCGGGTTCGTTTTCACTTTCACTTTCGGGCGCGTGTTGAAGGGGTGTGCCGTCGAACCGGGGGGCATGAGCCAGTCGACGCTCGGGGACGAGGAGCTGTTCGGCGAGGCGGCCGCCGAGATGCGCGAGGACGTCGAGGAGCACCTCGGGAACGCCCGGGCCGAGCTCCCGGACGCGGACGAGGTGTGGGAGACCGGGGCCGACAACGTGCTCGGCACCCTCAACGGGCTGGGCCAGGCGCTCGACGCCGGCGAGGCAGCCGAGCACCTGCGGCAGGCGAAGAAGTGGTACGCCGTCGGCGAGCGAGCCGACGCCTTCGAGGACGCGGACGACCTCGCCGCCGAGATCGAGGCGCTCGACGACGCCGTCGAGGCCATCGCCGAGGCCGAGGACCTGGTCGCGGACCTGACCGGGGTCGTGCCCGAACTCCGCGGCACGCTCCAGGAGTTCGCCGACGAGGCGGACGACGACTAGCGGTCGCCGACCGCGTCGAGCAGGTCCGCGAGCGCCGCCGCCGCCTCCGCGAGCAGCCGTTCCCCGAGGTCGGCGTCCCCCTCCCGGGGGTCGCCGACCACGCCGTTCCCGCTGAACTCGTCGGTGTCGTATGCCACGTTCGTCCCGGCGACCCACTCGCCCCACCGGTCGCTCCCCCCGGCCGCGGCCTCGGCCAGGCGCCCTTCGCGGATCAGATCCGGGCGGACGTGCCGGACGAGGGCGGTCTCGACCGGCCCGCCGTGCCCCATCGCGACGCCCGGATCGACGGCCTCGAACCAGGTGAACGGCACCGCGTCGATCACCCCGTCCCGGGCGAGGCGGGCACACGCCTCCCGGAGCGGGGCGGCGTTGCCCCCGTGACCGTTGACGACCACCACCCCCTCGACCCCGTGGGCCGCGAGGCTGGCGACCGTCTCGCGGACGTACGCCCGGAACGTGTCGGGCGAGACCCACAGCGTGCCCGCGAACGCGCGGTGCTCCTCGGCGACGCCGACGGGCACCGTCGGCCCGAGGAGCGCGTCGCCCCCGTGGTGTTCGACGCCGGCGGCGGCGACGGCCTCGGCGGCCGTCGCGTCCGTGCCGAGCGGCGCGTGGGGGCCGTGCTGTTCGGTGCTCCCGACCGGGAGGACCGCGAGGTCGGGGGCGGCGTCGCGGACGTCCGTCCAGGTGGCCTCCGAGAGGTCCATGCCGCCCCTCCGCCCGCCGCCGGCAAAAGTGACCGCCCCGCCGGCCGCTCGTCCCCCGGACGACCCCTCGTCCTCCCCCGGTTGCTCGCCCCCCCGCCGGCCGCTCGCCGACCGACGGTCCGTGGCCGTTGGTCCGC
>JBDGPV010000103.1:0-29865 GCA_042219485.1 Haloferacaceae archaeon | reverse complement strand
TGCTCGCCCCCCCGCCGGCCGCTCGCCGACCGACGGTCCGTGGCCGTTGGTCCGCGCTCCCGGTCCGTCGCCGTCCCGCGGACGCCGACGCCGCCGGGCCGCCCGCGTCCCCGCCCCGAACACGTCCGGGACCACCCACAGGTGTCGTCGGCCGGTACGGGCGGCCATGTCCGGCGTCCTCTCCGGCTTCGTCGGCGGCGACGAGCCCTTCGACGCGTACGACGAGTTCGTCCCGGCCCACATCCCCGAGCCGGGACCGTTCCTCGAGGCCCACGACGTGCTCGCGGGCACGCCCCACCTCGCCTTCCACCGCCTCTCCCGGGCGCTGTTCGAGGAGCGGACCGTCTACGACATGACCTTCGGGTACAACCTGGCGCGGCTGAACCTCGACCGCCGCCACGAGTCCGCGGGCTACCGCTACGCCGAGGCGGCCGACGAACAGGCCGTCCTCCGGGCGGAGTTCACCCCGACCACCGAGTTCTGCCCGCAGACGCATACCCTGACCGTCGGCTCGTTCCGGGCGTGGAACGGCCTGAGCGACCGCCACGAGTACGACATCGTCCGCGTCCGCGTCGCCCCGTCCCACCACCGTAGCGCGCGGATCAACACGGAGCTCGCCGACCTCGAAACGGCGTACCGGGAGCGGGGGGAGCTGCCGGACCATCCCGCCACCGATCCCGCCCCGGGGTCGGACCCGCCCCCGACCCGGCCCCCGTCCTCGGGGGCGGACGGGGACGCCGTCGGCGACGCGACGCCGCCGGAACGCCCGTTCTGACGGGGGTGCTCGCCCGCCGGGGCGGCTCCCGGCCCGCCCGCAGTCCCGAAACGGTTATCTCCGGCCCCGGGCGAGATGCCGCCGATGATCCAGGTGGGCGTCAACGGATACGGCACCATCGGCAAGCGCGTGGCCGACGCGGTCCTGGCCCAGCCGGACATGGAACTCGCGGGCGTCGCGAAGACCCGGCCGAACTACGAGGCCGAGGCCGCGGTGCGGAAGGGCTACCCGCTGTACGCCGCCGTCCCCGAGCGGGCCGACCGCTTCGCCGACGCGGGGATCGACCTGGCGGGCGAGGTGGCGGATCTGGTCGTGGAGAGCGACGTGGTGGTGGACGCGACGCCGTCGGGCGTCGGCGCGGAGAACGCCGCGCTCTACGACCGCCACGACACCCCGGCGGTCTTCCAGGGCGGCGAGGACGACGGCCTGGTCGAGACGAGTTTCGTCGCCCGCGCCAACTACGAGGCCGCCCGGGGCGCCGACGCCGTGCGCGTCGTCTCCTGCAACACGACGGGCATCTCCCGCGTGCTGGCCCCGCTCCGCGAGGAGTACGGGGTCGAGAAGGCCCGGGTCACCCTCGTCCGCCGGGGCGGCGACCCGGGACAGACCGGCCGCGGCCCCATCGACGACATCCTCCCCGACCCGGTCACGGTCCCGTCCCACCACGGGCCGGACGTGCGGACCGTCTTCCCGGACCTGGCGATCGACACGCTCGGCGTGAAGGTGCCGGCGACGCTGATGCACCTCCACGCGTTCAACGTCACGCTCGACGACGCCCCCGACGCGGCCGAGGTCCGGGACCTGCTCGCGTCCGAGCCCCGGATCTTCCCCGTTCCCGGGGTCGCCGACATCGACGGCGCCGGCAAACTCCGGCAGTTCGCCCTGGACGCCGGCCGCCCCCGCGGGGACCTCTGGGAGAACTGCGTCTGGGCCGACTCGATCGCCGTCGAGGGGTCGGACCTCTACCTCTTCCAGGCCATCCACCAGGAGAGCGACGTGGTGCCCGAGAACGTCGACGCGGTCCGGGCGATGGCCGGCGACGCCGACGCCGCCGAGAGCATGGCGACCACCGACGAGGCCCTCGGGGTCGGCGTCGGGAGCGTCCTCGGCGCCCGGACGCCCGCGACGCCGCAGTGAGGGCGCGGGACGGGTCTCCGCCACTCCCCCTCCGCTCCTCCCCTCCTCCCTTCTTTCCCCTCGCCCTCTTCGCCCTCTCCGTTCCGTTCCCGTCGATCCCGATCGCTCCTCGTTCTCCCGCTCCCCGCGGCCCCCGCGCGTTCCTCGCCCTCCCGCTTCCCTCGATCTCGCACCCCGCCGGCGGCCCCGTGCGCGCCTATCCGACCTCGTGGAACCGCACCTCGCCGTCCGCGAGGTCGAGCGTCGCGGCGTGGAACGCGTCGTCGGCGCCCGGGATCGGGAGGCCGCCCGGATTGATCCGCACCGTCCCGCCGCGCTCCTCGCGCCCCCGCTCGTGGGTGTGCCCGTGGAGGACGTAGTCGTACGCGCCCGACGCCACGAGCGCGTCCACGAGCGCTCCGCCCGTGCCGTGATAGACCGCTACGTCCCGCCCGTCGAACGACAGTTCGGCGCACTCGCCGTGGTGGGTGCCGAACGCCTCGACGGCGTCGATCAGGGCCGGTTCGCCCTCGTTGTTCCCGGCGACGCAGTGGAACGCGAAGCCGGCGTCGAACGGGGCCGCCGCGAACGGTGAGACGACGTCGCCACAGTGGACGACCGCCTCGACGCGGCCCGCGAACAGGTCCGCCGCGCCGCGGGCGGCGCCCAGGTCGTCGTGCGTGTCGGAGACGATTCCGATCTCCATGCGTCCCCCCGGAGGGCGGGGCACAAGTCGCTTGCGCGGGACCGCCCGGCGCGCCGCGGGGTCCGCGGGCCGGGGGCCAGGGGCCGGGAACCGGCGGGACGGCGGCCGTCAGGCGGGGTCGGTGTCGGGGCTGCCCACCTCGGCGTCGTGGCGCTTTGCGCTCTCGCGGAGCGCCTCGACCGCGGGCAGGGGGTCGCCGGTCAGCGCCCGCAGGTACGCCCCCCCGGCGATGGAGACGTGCGAGAAGTCCTCGGGGTCCAGCCCGTAGGCGTCGATGGCGCGCGAGGTGTCGCCCCCGCCCACCACCGAGAAGGCGCCCGAGTCGGCGATGGCCTCGAGCACCCCCACGGTGCCGACGGCGAAGCGGTCGTCCTCGAAGACCCCGAGCGCACCCTTCACGAACACGGCCGCCGCGTCCCCGATGACCGGGGTGTAGTCCATCACCGTCTCGGTGCCCACGTCGCGGAACGGCCGGGTCTTCCGGTCGATGTCAGCGACCGTCACCTCCGCGCGCTCGCCGCCCTCGTCGCCGTACGCCAGGTCGGCCGGGAGGCTGATCGCGTCCCCGTACTCGTCGAGGAGGTCCTCGACGGTTCCCCCGACCGCCTCCCACTGGTCGTCGTAGAGGTCCGTCCCCTCGACGTCGTAGCCGACGTCGTGGCCGGCCGCCCGGAGGAACAGTTCGCCGATGGCCCCGCCGAGCAGGAAGTCGTCGACCCGGTCCGCGAGCGCCTGCATCACCCTGACCACGTCGCGGGTCTTGTTCCCGCCGAGCACCATCACTACGTCGCCCTCGAACTCCCGGGACCCGATGGCGGTGTTGGCCTCGTACTCCCGCTCCATCACCCGCCCCGCGTAGGCCGGCATCGCCAGCGGGAAGCCGACCAGCGAGGCGTGCGACCGGTGGGCCGCGGAGTAGGCGTCGTTCACGTAGGCGTCGAACTCGGGGGCGAGCGTCCGCACCAGGTCGCTCTCGGCGTGGTCGGCCGCCGGCCGCTCGGGGAGTTCGTCGTCGGTCATCCGCACGTTCCCCAGCACGAGCACCTCCCCCGGCGACAGCGCCCGGACGGCCTCCAGCGCCTCCGCGCCGTACGTGTCGGGGACGTACCCGACCGGGGCGTCGAGGTGCTCCGCGAGCAGGTCGGCGTGCTGTTCCAGGCCGACGAACGTCTCCCGCCCCGGCCGGCCCTGGTGGGCGAGGACGGCCACGGCGTGGTCGGCCGCGAGGAGTTCGCGGAGCGTCTCGGCGTGGCGGGCGAACCGCGGGTTGTCCCGGACGACCCCGTCGTCGACCGGGGAGTTGAGGTCGAGACGGACGAGGAGGCGCCCTCCCGGCGGCAGGTCGTCGAGGGTGCGCATACGCATAGCGGGCGAGACGAGGGGGGTTCACTTAGTGGGGTCGGAACGCGCCGAGCGCCGGCCGCCCGTCAGAAGGCTTTTGGGTCGAACGGACCGAAATACGGGTAATGCGCGACGACCGCGACGATCCGTTCGGCGACATCGGCGACATCTTCGACGAGATCGATCGGATGATGGGCGGGATGGGCGGCGACGGCGCCGGCTTCGGCACCGAGACCCACGTCGACGTCCACGACGAGGGCGACCGGCTCCGGCTGGTCGCCGACCTGCCGGGCGTCGAGAAGGAGGCCATCGACCTCAAGTGCGACGGCGAGACGCTGACGGTCTCCGCGAGCGGCCCCCAGCGGGAGTACGACGAGCGGATCCGCCTGCCGGTCCGGGTCGACGAGCGCTCCGCCGAGGCGACGTTCAACAACGGCATCCTCCAGGTCACCTTCGAGAAGGCCGACGACTCCGCGGCCATCGACCTCGAGTAGGTCGGGTCGATCGGCCCCCGCCGGCCGCGGTCCCCGACGCGCCCCGCGGTTCACTCCCCGCCGTCGGCCCGCCGCCGGATCAGCCCCGCCAGGTCGTCGTAGAAGCCGGGTTCGTACTTCGTCGCCGCGTCGATGGTCGGGCGGGCGTTGGTCTCGGTGACCAGGTACCGGCCGTCGGCCCGCAGCAGGTCGACCCCCAGGTAGTCGGCGTCCAGGGCCGCGGCCGTCGCCTCCGCGAGCCGGCGGGCCTCGGGCGGGAGGTCGGCCCCGTCGGCCTCCCCCCCGCGGTGGACGTTGTGCTTCCACCGCCCCTCCGCGAGGGCGTCCTCGGGGAGGCGGCGCTCGACGGCGCCCGCGTAGGCGCCGTCGACGACCATCGCCCGGTAGTCGCGGGCGTTCGGAACGTACTCCTGGACGAGGAAGGACCGGTCGCCGGTCGCGCGGTAGTCGTGGACCAGGTCGAGGTAGTCCGCCACGCCCAGAAACGAGTCGGGGTCGCCGGCCTTCGCCACCCCGATCCCCCGGGTGGTCGAGTTGGGCTTCACGACCACCGGCCAGTCGAGGCCCTCGACGGCCTCCAGCAGCGTCGCCTCGTCGACCGGGTCCGACACCATCCGCGTCTCGGGGGTCGGGAGGCCGGCCGCGACCAGGCGGGCGTGGGTGCCGCCCTTGTTCCGGGACCGGAGCACCGTCTCGCGGTCGTTCACCCAGTCGAGGCCGTGGAGCGCCGAGAGCGCCCCGCCCTCCATCAGGCGGGGCGGGAAGACGAAGCCGACGTCGAACCCGTCGACGGCGCCGTCGAGGCGGATCACCCGCTCGGCGGCGGGCAGGTGGCCGACCTCGATCCCCCGGTCGGCGAGCGGCCCGCGCATCCGCTCGAACGTCTCGGCGCGGGTGGCGACGGCGAGCCGGAGCATCGTCCCCCGACGAGGGGAGCGGCGAACAAAAGGCCTGCGCGCTCAGGCGATGAGCAGTTCCTCGCCCTTCTCGACGACGATCCGGCAGGGCGGGGAGAGCTTGTTGTAGGCCCGCCGGAGGGCGTCCTTGACGACCGGCGCGTCCTCGACGTCGCAGTACGCCGTGAAGATGGCGTCGTTCCGATCGACCCGGGCGGCGGTCCCGACCGGCTTGCCGAACGACTGGCGCATCCCGTCGGAGACGCGGTCGGCGCCCGCGCCCGTCGCCTGCTTGTTCTCGCGCAGGACGTGGTGGGGGAACTTCCGGAGCACCATCTTGTACTCGCCCTCGCCGAGTTCCTTCAGCAGGTGCCGGTTGGCCGAGAGCCGCGACGCCTCCAGGGCGCCGTGCCGGAGCTGGCACTCCTCCTCGACCCGGAGGGTGACGTGGACCGGGTAGTCCTCGGGGTCGGCTTCGAGGTCGCCCATGTTGTGCTGTGCGATCTGCGAGCCCGGGACGCCGGTGATGTACTCCCGCCGCGTGTACGCCGGCTTGCTGATATCCCGGTACATCGAGGCCGGTTTCTCCGCCATGGTCAGTTGGCGGAGGGACGCCGACGCGACGATTAAAGCCTTCGATGCGCCCCGATCGGCACGCGCGTCCCCGGCCGTCATCGCCGCGGGCCGCCCCGCCGGAGCCCGGTCAGGCGTCCCCCCCGGTCGTCGCCGTTCCGCCCTCGCTCCCCGGCTCGCCCCCGGCCCCGGACCCGCCGTCCCCGCCGTCCGGGCCGGACGGCGGCAGGCCGGTCCCGGGGTCGACGGCGACGTGCTCCAGGCCCCGCTCGTCGAGCATCGCGGCCGCCCGGTCGGTCACCGACGGCGCGACCAGGATCCCCCTGACGGCCGCGCCGTCGCCGAGTTCGCGCCCGAGCGCCTCGACGTACCGGGCGAGCTGCCCGACCGCGTCGGGGCCGACCCGCCGGCGCTTCAGCTCGACGACGGTCGGGACGCCGTCGGCGTCGACGCCGAACACGTCGACGGGGCCGGCGGGCGTCTCGCGCTCGGTCGCCCGCGGCTCGAACCCCGGGGCGACCCGGTCGGGGTTGGCGAGGAGGTGCTCCCGGAGGTCCTCCTCGCTCCCCCGGAGGTCGAACGAGTCCGCCCCGTCGGCCGCGAACGCCGAGAGCTGGTGGACCCGATCGAAGCGCACGTCCAGGCGCTCCTCGGGCGTCGAGCGGACGCTCCGAACCCGCAGGCGGCCGTCGCGCACGCTGGCCCGGTGCTCGCAGCCCGGCGGCTGCCAGTTCACCGGCGTCCGCTTGGTTTCGGTGTGGACCAGCGCCGTCCCGTCGGGCTTGAGCACGACGAGGCGGTCGCCGGGCCCCAGGCTGCTGGCCGCGCGCCCCTCGTACTCGACGGTGCAGCGCCCGAACAGCGTCACCAGGTCCCCGCGGTCGAACGCCGCGACCAGCGCGTCCAGCGCCTCCCGGTGGGCCGGGCGGTGCAGCGTCGTCACCGTCACGGGCAGCGATAGGCGACCCCTGGCCAAAAGCGACCCGCCGCCCCTTACCTTCATACCCCTCGCCGCGCTCCGCCCGGGTATGCGCTCGGAAGACGAGGTTCGCGCGCGCATCGAGGAACTCGAGCGCGCATACGACGACCACGACCCGCCGGCGTCGCCCGCCGAGGAGCGGACCGAGATCGCGCTGCTGCGGGCCATCGAGGAACTGGAGTGGGTCCTCGGGGCCCGCGACGCGGACGAGGAGTTCACCCGCTGACCGGCGCTGCGGGTCGCCGGCGACGCCACGGACCCGCGCGGGGACGCGGCCCCGCTCCCGGACCGCCGGTCCCCGCCGGTCGGCGTGGCCGCCGCTCGCCGGTTCGATAACGGAAGTCAGTCGGTGCCGATGCTGTCGGGAAGCGCCCGCGGCCTTACAGCCGTTCGAGGTTCGTCGCCCGGGGGCCCTTCTGTGCCTGCTCGATCTCGAACTCGACCTCCTGCCCCTCCTCCAGGTCGGGACCGCCGACGTCCTCCATGTGGAAGAACACGTCGTCGTCGGAGTCGTCAGTTTCGATGAAGCCGTAACCGCCAGTGTCGTTGAAGAAGTCGACCGTTCCAGTCGCCATTGCCTGTCGTTCGAGGCGCGGCCCACTGATAACGCTTGCGCGGGGGACGGTGACACGGGACGGGGGCGGCGCCCGGCCGCCGCGACCGACACAAGGGACTTGTGGCCCGGGCGCCCATCCCGGGCCGACCGATGCGCCGCCGCAGGGTCCTGACCGGAGCGCTCGCCGCGGTCGCCCTCGCCGGGTGTGGGAGCCGGCCGCCCACCGACGGACCGGGGACGTCCCCCTCTCCGGCCGGGACGGGCACCGCCCTCGTCGGCTCCGAGTTCCGGGTGCGCTCCAGCGAGTGCGGCCGGCAGGTGGACGCGGCCAGCGTCTCGTTCGATCCGGCCGCCCCCGCGGTCGCCGTCAACGGGACGGTGTGGGGCCCCGACACCTGTCACACCGCGCGGCTCGCCGGCGCGACCTACGCGCCGGACGCCGACCGCCTCGACGTCCGCGTGGTCGCGGCCCGCCGGGAGACGACCGGCACGCCGGCCTGCGCGCAGTGCATCGTCGAGGTGGCGTACGCCGCGACCTGCGCGTTCGCGGGCGGCCTCCCCGGCCGGGTGCGGGTCGTCCACGGGCGCGGGGAGCGCGAGCGCGTCGTCACGACCGCCGAGCGGTGAGGCCGCCGCGTTTCCAAAGGGGTAAGTCGGGCCGCTCGAAACCCGGTCCCCATGAGCGCACCGACGATCAACACCCAGCCCGCGGACTGTCCGAACTGCGAGGGCGAGTCCACCGTCGTCCCGATGGACATCGTCGAGGAGGGCGAGGAGGCGGAGGCCATGTTCACCCTCTCGTACCGGTGTATCAGCTGTGGCACCTGGTACAACCCGAAGAACCCCTGATCCGGGCCCCCGGCCGTCGGGCCGTCCCCGTCCCTTCCGGGGCGCTCCTCGCCCGTCCGCGTGCGTTCCCGTCCCCCGTCCTCTCGTCCCTGGTCCTCCCGTGCGTTTTGGCCTCCGTCCCCTCGCTCCCGTTCCGCCCGTCTTCCTCTCTTCCTCCCTTCCTCCCTTCCTCTCGACCCCCGCCGCCCGTCTCTCGCCGTCGCCCGCCGGCCGACATCCCCACGGTTAAGCACGGCCGGTCGGTACGGGCCCCCATGGGCTCGTCACCGACACCGACTCCGAACCCGAACGCCCCGGCGGTCAACGTCCGGCCGGCCCGCTGTCCGAACTGCGACCGCGAGGACGCCGTCGTGCCGACCGGCGTGATCAACGACGAGGAGGAGCCGACGATCCTCTTCTCGATCTCGTACAAGTGCACCTTCTGTGGCGAGCAGTACGATCCGAGCAACCCCTGACCGGCCGGCGCCCGTCCCGTCGCGTCCCGCCGGCACCCCCCGACACTCGCCGTCGCACGCCGGTCAGCATCCTCCGACACTCGCCGTCGCACGCCGACCGGCGCCCCCCGACACTCGCCGTCGCCCGCCGGAGCGCGAGCGCCCGGGGCGTGGCTATTTGACGGTCCTGCCCGAAGGGCCGGCGTCATGGACCTCGAACTGGACGGCGACGCGGCGCTGGTGACGGCGTCGAGCAGCGGCCTCGGGAACGCGGCGGCGACGGCGCTGGCCCGCGAGGGGGCGAACGTGGTGATCAACGGGCGCGACGCCGACCGGCTGGACGAGGCCGTCGCCGCGCTCCGGGCGGAGGCGGACGGCGAGGTGGTCGGCTGTCCCGGCGACATCACCGACGCCGCGACGGCCGAGGCGCTGGTCGAGCGGGCCGTCGAGGAGTTCGGCGGCCTCGACCACCTGGTGACCAGCGCCGGCGGGCCGCCCTCCGGCCCCTTCCTGGAGACGACCGACGCGGACTGGCGGGACGCGTTCGACCTCCTGGTGATGAGCGTCGTCCGGGCGGTCCGGGCGGCCGCCCCGCACCTCCGGGAGGACGGCGGCGGCACCCTCGTGACGATCACCTCCCGGAGCGTGAAGGAGGCCATCGACTCGCTCGTGCTCTCGAACTCGGTGCGGATGGGGGTCGTCGGCTTGGAGAAGACGCTCTCGCGGGAACTCGCCCCGGAGGTGCGCGCCAACGCGGTCCTCCCCGGCCCCCACGAGACCTCGCGCATCCGCGACCTCATCCGGCAGGGGGTCGAGCGCGGCGAGTACGACTCCTACGAGGACGGCCTGGCCGCGCGCGGCGAGTCGAACCCGCTGGGCCGCATCGGCGACCCGATGGAACTGGGCGACGTCGTCGCCTTCCTCTGCTCGCCGCGGGCGGGGTACGTGAACGGGGTCGCCGTCCCGGTCGACGGCGGCCTCGGGCGGTCGAACCTCTAGACGAACTGCGGCCCGTCGTCGGCCCGGAGCACCCGCCGGACCGACCCCCACGTCGAGACCAGGGTGTAGTCCCCGGTCACCCCCTCGATGTCGCTGTCCCGGACGGCCTCCAGGTCGAACCCCTCGCCCGACGCGGTGATGACGTGGTGGGCCGTCTCGGCGTCGGGGTCGGCGATCAGCCGCGAGGTGGTGTCGTCGAGGCCGAGCGACGCCAGCGCGACGGTCGCGTGGGAGTTGAAGTTCCGGGGGAACCGCCGGCAGAGCCCCCGTACCGGCCCCTCGTAGACCACCGTCTCCCCCTCGATCGGATCGTCCGGATCGATGGACAGGTCCGGGGCGGCCGGGCCCGCGTACTCGAAGTCGAGGTGGTCCGGCGCCTTCGTGGCCTCGATGTGGACCGCGTCGAGTTCGTCCCGGGCGTCGACCAGCCCGTCGACCCCGAACAGCGCCGCGTGCGGGAGGTACATCTCGCCAGCGCTCGCAGCCGCGAGGTCGGTCAGCCGCCGCTCGGCCTCGGGATCGGCGAACGCCGACCCCGAGAGCACGAGCAGGTCGCTCGCCGACAGGACCGTCCCGGCCAGGTCCGAGAGCGCCGCCGGGGTGGCCGCCTCGACGACCAGGTCGACCGGCCGGTCCCCGAGTTCGTCCGGGTCGGTGATCTGGACCGACGACGGCAGGGCCGCCTTCTCCGACCGGACGTGGACGTACGCGAGTTCCGTGTCCGGCGCCGCCTCGATCCGGTCGGCGAGGTCCCGGCCGATGCGCCCGTAGCCGATGAGTCCGACGGTGTGGGTCACTCCCGGTCCGTCGGGACCGATCGGTAAAGAACCCCCGCCGGCGCGGCTAGACGAGGAGGTTCTCGCCGCTGATCGCGTCGAACAGGTGGACCGCGTCGCGCTCGACCGCGAGCCGGACGGTCCCGCCCTCCTCGACCGCCGTGTCGTTCGAGACCCGGGCGGTGAACTCGGCGCTCTCGTCGTCCGCGCGGTCGACCGCCCGGACCGCGAGGTCGGTGTGTGGCCCCATCGGCTCGACGACCATCACCCGGGCCTCGATCGACCGGCCGTCGGCCACTCCCTCGTCGAGGAGCGCGGCGTCCTCGAACGCCTCGGGGCGCACGCCGAGTTCGAGGCCGTCGAGGTCCCCGCCCCACGCGTCGAGCCGGTCGCCGACCGACGGCGGGAGCAGGAGGTCGAAGCCCGCGGCGTGGACGCGGACGCCGTCGGACGCCCGCTCGGCGTTCGCCGGGAAGACGTTCATCGGCGGCTCGCCGATGAAGCCGGCCACGAACCGGTTTGCCGGCTCGTCGTACACCACCTCCGGCGGGGCGACCTGCTGGATGCGGCCGTCGTTCATCACCACGACGCGATCCGAGAGCGTCATCGCCTCGGCCTGGTCGTGGGTGACGTAGACCGACGTCTTCCCGACGCGGTCGTGGAGCTTGTTGAGCTCCGTCCGCATCTGGATGCGGAGCTTGGCGTCGAGGTTCGACAGCGGCTCGTCGAACAGGAACAGTTCGGGGTCGCGGATGATCGCCCGCCCGAGCGCCACCCGCTGTTGCTGGCCGCCCGAGAGGTCGGCCGGCCGCCGGTCGAGCAGTTCCCCGATCCCGAGCATCTCCGCCGTCTCGACGACCCGCTCCTCGATCTCGTCCTCGGGGAACTTCCTGATCTGCAGCGGGAAGCCGATGTTCTGGCGGACGGTCTTGTGGGGGTAGAGCGCGTAGCTCTGGAACACCATCGCGATGTCCCGCTCCCGGGGGTCCTGGCCGGCGACGTCCTCGCCGCCGATCAGGATCCGGCCCTCGGTTGGCTCCTCCAGGCCCGCGACCGTCCGCAGGGTGGTCGTCTTGCCACACCCCGACGGCCCGACGAGGACGATGAACTCCCCCTCGTAGATGTCGAGCGTGAAGTCCTCGACGGCGACGACCCCCTCGCCGCCGTCGTCGAACACCTTCGTGACGCCGTCGAGCCGGAGGCTGACGTCGCGGCCGTCGGCGGGTTCCTCCCGGACGCCGGCGGCCGTCTCCGCCCCCTCGGCCGTGTCACTCATACCCACCACTCCGGGGGCGAAGCCGTGTTAACCTTGTCGGGCGGCGCGCGTCGCGCTCACCCACCCTTCATCCCCCCCGTCAGGCCGACGACGATGTACCGCTGGAAGAAGATCACGACCAGCGCCGAGGGGAGGACCGCGACGATGGCCGCGGCGGCCATCGCCGCCCAGTCGATGGAGACGTCCCCCACGAACAGGAACGTCGCCACGGGGATGGTCATCGACTGGAGGTCGGTGCTGACGGTGAACGCGAAGAGGAACTCCCGCCAGGAGTAGAGGAAGGTGAGGATCGTCCCCGCCGCGAACCCCGGCAGCACGACCGGGAAGACGACGTGGCGGAACGCCTGGACCTTCGTGCAGCCGTCGACGCGGGCCGCCTCGTCGAGCGCCTGCGGGATGGTGATGAAGAAGTTCCGCATGATGTAGATCACCAGCGGCAGCCAGAGGTAGACGTTGGCGATGACGATGCCGACCTTCGTGTTCAGGAGGCCGGTCGAGGTCATGATCTGGTAGTACGGCGTCACCAGCCCGATGGGCGGGAACAGCCGGGTGAACAGCACGAACACGAACACGGCGTTGTCGTACGGGAAGCGGAACCGGCTGAACACGTAGCCGGCCGGCGTCCCGAGCACCATCACGATGGCCGTCGAGGCCGACGCGACGACGACGCTGTTGACCACCGCGCGCCAGAAGCCGCGGTCGAACAGCGCCCGCCGGTAGGCGTCGAGGGTCGGGTCCTGCGGGAGGTAGGTGAGCGCGAGCACCCCCTCCCGGGTCTTCAGCGACGTGAGCAGTTCCCAGATCAGCGGCGCGATAATGAAAAACACCGCGCAGAAGAGCACGAGGTGGATGACCGCGGGGCTCTCGATCAGGTCCCAGACCCGCTGGCGGCGCCGGTACCGGTCGATGCCGAAGTCTCCCCCCGCCATGTCAGATCTCTATCTCCTCCATCCGTTCGAGGATGAAGTACACGTACGCCGTCGCGACGACGAGGGTGACGGCGACGAGGAAGACCGACACGGCCGAGGCGAAGCCGTAGTCGAGCAGTTGGATGCCGAACCGGTGGATGTAGATCGCCAGCGTCTCGGTGGCCGATCCGGGGCCGCCGCCCGTCGTCGAGAACGGGATGGCGAACGCGCGGAACGCGAACATCCAGGTGATGAGCCCCGCGACGAAAAACGAGGGCCGGAGGTAGGGCAGCGTGACGTGCCGGAACGTCTGGAGCGTCGTCGCGCCGTCCACCTTCGCGGCGTCGTACATCTCCTGGGGGATCGACTGCAGGCCAGCCAGGAGGACGATGGCCGCAAAGGGGATGCGCGACCACGAGTCGGCCAGGATCACGACGGCCATCGCCGTGGTCGAGTGCCCGAGCCAGGAGAACGCCGACGGGATCAGGCCCAGGTCGAGCAGCACCTGGTTGACGACCCCGAGCTGGCCGTTGAACATCCACCGCCACGTGACCCCCACGATCGAGAGGGGGACGGCCCACGAGATGAGGATGAGCGTCGAGTAGGTGTCGCGGATCCGCCGGTTGGCCAGCTTGTTCAGCGCGAGCGCGATGGCCAGGCCGGCGCCGACCGAGATGAACAGCGACCCGAACGAGTAGATCAGGGTCTTCTCGACCGCGTTCCAGAACGTCGGGTCGGTGAAGATGCGCCCGTAGTTGTAGGTCGGCGCGAACGTCGTCCCGAGCCCGCGGGTGTTCTGGAACGACAGCCACACCAGCATCACCGCCGGGTAGATGAACACGACGAACAGCGCCACGAGCGACGGGCCCAGCAGCGCGATCCTGATGTGGTCGTTCACCCACCCGGAGAGCCGGCCGACGACCCCGCCCCCGTGGGGGGTCGCCGCGTCGACCTCCTCAGTCGCCATGGCCCGGCGTGGCCGTCCCCCGTCCGGCCATCAGTTGACCTCCTGATCGACGAACTCCTGGACCTGGGACATGGCCTCGGCCGGCGATATCTCGCCCTGGATGGCCCGCTGGGCCGGCGAGAGCATCTGCTGGAACACCGAGGACATCCGCGGGAACAGTTCGAGCACGCCGTTCTCGATGGCGCTCCCGAGCACGTCCGCGTACGGGGTGGCCCCGGCCTCGGCGGCGTCGCTGTAGACGCTGTCCATGTAGGACATGTTCCCCTCGACGGTGAACTCCATCCACTGGGTGAAGTAGCTCAGCTTCAGGTCGCCGTACAGCATGGCCGCAAGCTTGTGGCCGGTGTCCGCGAACCGGTTGATGCTCGTCGTGTTCGGGTCGACGAGCCCGGCCTGGGTGGGCGCGGGACCGGCGTCGGCGGCCGGCGGCACGACCGGGCGGTACTGCGAGCCGTCGGCGCCGTACTGGTCGACGGCCGCGGGCACGAAGTCCGAGAAGCCCGTCGCGAACGCCAGCTGTCCCGAGGTGAACAGGTCGACGATGTTCCCCTCGCCGTAGGAGATGACGTCGCCGGGCACCCACCCCTTGTCGCGCCAGTCGCGCATCTTCCGGATGACGCGGACCGCGGCGTCCGTGTCCACCTTCACCGTGCCGTCGTCCTGTACCATCCGCCCGCCCTGCTGGTAGAGCAGTTCGCGGAACGAGTAGGAGAGGTAGACCGCGTCCCCGGCGTAGTAGGCGTACCCGAACACGTCGGTGCCCTCGAACGCCTTCATCAGTTCCTCGAGGTCGGCCCAGGTCCACTCGCTCCCGACGTACGCCTGTGGGTCCAGGCCCTGCTGTTCGACCAGGTCCGGCCGGAGGTGGCCGAGACTCGCCTCCGCGATGTTCGGGTAGCCGTAGGTGTGGGTCCCCTCGTGGGACTCGTCGAGTTCCCACCTGACGAGGTTCTGCAGCGCCGGGATGTACGGCTCGAAGCTCCCCTCGGGGTAGAGGGGATCGGTCAGTTCGAGGTAGCCCTGCTGGACGAACTCGGGGACCAGCGCCCCGTCCACGTTGAACGCCTGCGGGCTTCCCTCCTGGGAGGAGAGCACCTGCTGTTCGCGCTGGGTGGCCTGCTCGACGCCGATCTCGATCACGTCCAGTTCGATCCCGGTGACCTCCGTGAACATCTCGTGGGCCGCGAGCGTCGCCGGGTCGAACTCCATGTTCGCGGCGCCGTGGTTGAGGATCGTCAGCGTGTCCACGTCGCCGGCCGCCGTCTCCTCCCACCCGTCCGGCGGGGACCAGACGCCGGCGTCGACGGCGCTCTGGAACCCGCTGTCGTTCGTCCACGTGTCGGCGTTCGGGGTCCCGGTCGGCCGGTCGGACATCGCCCAGTCGTTCCGCGCGGTCCCGATCCGCCGCTGGCGCCAGCCCTCGGACAGGCCGAGCTCCTGGGCCGCCGACATGAAGTCCTCCTCGCCGCCGCCCTCGCCCCCGCCGCCCGAACAGCCCGCGAGCGCCGCCGCGAGTCCCGTCCCGCTCAGCTTGAGAAGCCGCCGCCGGTCGAGTGTGCCATCATATGACATGCCACTCTGTTTTCACCCACGCCCGTAATAAAAGTTGACACGGGAACCGACCGGCCCGCCCGGGGTCGGTAACGGCCGTCGCACGCCCCACGGTCACCTACGGGAGCCGAAACGTGACCGCGCCGCCGGCGTCAGTGCCCCGGTCGGGTGCGGACGCGGTTGCGGGTTCGGCGGCCGGTCAGTCGTCGGCCGGCGCCACGGCGGGTTCCTCGGGCTCCCCGGTCGCCCCGCCGTCGTCCTCGTCGGCCCGTTCGGCCTCCTTCTCGCGCTTCCACTCCTCGAACTCGGCGGCCAGTTCCGCGACGCGCTCGTGGTCCGCCGTCTCGATGTGGTGGCACATCGTCCCACACGCCCGTACGTCGTCGAGGCCCGTAACCGTTGGGGGGCCGGCCGGATCGTCGCGCTGGCCGACGACCTCGACGCCGACTTCGTGGTGGTCGGCGGCCGCGACCGGTCGACGGCCCGCCAGGCGCTGTTCGGCAGCGCCTCCCAGGCGGTCATCCGGTCGGTCGACGCGCCCGTGATCACGGTCCGGGGCGGGTGAGGGCGTGGACCGACGGGAGCGGAGCGGCGTCCGGCGGGGGCGGCTCGATCCGCGGGACCGGTGACACGCAGTCGGGCGATGCGCCCGGGACCCCGGCTCGCCGGCTACTCCCACGCGACGTACACGAGGACCGCGATGCCCGCCGTCTCAAGCATCTGGAGGTACATCATCGCCCGCACCGCGGGCGCCGAGAGGGCGATCGGGGCGAAGCTGTAGTAGTAGACCGCGAGCGCGTTCTCCCCGAGGAGGAACAGGGCAAAGAGCAGCGATCCGAGCGTCTGTTTCGTGCGGATCTCCCGCAGCGTCCGGGCCCAGATCCCCGCGAGTACGAGCAGCAGGACGACGTTCGCGCCCGCGGCGACCCGTGCCGCATCGAGCATCAGGCTCATGGGAACTCCCCTCCGTGCCGGCCGTCCCGTCGGTGTGGCTGTATCATTGTATGTCTACCTGTTCGACGATGCGCTCGACGGTGTCCCAGTGTTGCCGCGTCCGGTCCGATGGGAGGTAGATCCGACCGTAGTCCTCGTCGCTCGACGTCACGACGTCGTTTCGTTCGAGGACGTCCAGGTGGTGCCGGACGGTCTGGTAGGCGAGGTCGAGGTCCTCCGCGAGCCGGTTGGCGTTCCGGGGCCGTTCGTCGAGCGCCTTCAGGATGCGGGCCCTGTTCGGTCCGCCGCGCGTGCCGGCGAGAACCTGCCACAGGACCGCCTCCATGTGGCCCGACAACGCGAGCGGGGAGCGTAATAAGATGGTGGCCGCCTCCGGGGCCCGGCCCCTCGGGGGCTCGGGATCCGCCGGGTCGTCAGTCCTCCCCTCCGTCCCCGCCGTCCTCGTTGTCGTCCTCGTCGTCCTCGTCGTCCCCCTCGTCCCCCCGCGGCGGCGCCGTCGCGTCCTCCGTCAGCAGGAGGTCGAACGCCTCGTCGGCGGGTTCGTCCCCCGGGGTGAGGTAGCCGACCGCGAACGCCGTGTACGTGCTCCCGGACGCGAGGGTCGCGGTCGTCTCGAAGACCGGGTCGCCGCCGCCGGCCGGCCTGATCTCGATTTCGTACTCGTCGGCCGCCACGACGGCGTACCCGCTCGACTCGCCGAACGCGACCCCCTCGAAGAGGGTGACTGCCCCGTCGTCGACGGTCACGTCCACCGCGGGGGCGTCGGGGCTCGCGTGGATCGCCCGAACGCGCGCCTCCCCGTCGTCGAGGTTCGCGCCGTTGGTGTCCTCGCGGAGGTCGACCGTGAAGGCCGTGTCGTCGCTCGACACTTCGCCCCGGGCGACCGCGGTGTAGTCCTCGGCGTCGAGTTCGACCTCGACGGGGCCGAAGACCGTCGTGTCCGTGTCGGCGACCCGGACCGCTAGCTCGCGGTCGCCCGTCGCCACCTCCAGGTAGTCGGTGACCGACCCGAACGCGAGGCCGGCGACCGCCTTCGATCCGTCCACGTAGACGTCCACCGCGGGGGCGTCGGGCGAGGCGTGAGCCACCCGGAGGCCCGCCGTCTCGCCCCCGTCGTCGCCGTCGGCCGTCGCCGCCGTGACCGGGAGCGTCGCCGCCGCAGTCGTCAGACCGATTCCACGGAGCACCTGCCGTCGGTTCGCGGACATGCCGTTCGGTGGGAGGGACCGGCCCGGAAAAGCGGATTTGGCAACTGCGACCCGATTTCCCCTCGATTTCCGCCGGATTCCGGCTCGGTTCGGCGCGCCGCCGGCGGCGCGGGGACCCGGCCCACCCCGGGAGGCACTCGCGGTCGCGGCCTCAGAGTTCCCGGGCGACGTACGCGTCGATCTCGGCCACGCAGCCGGGGTCGAACGTCCAGAACCCCTCCCAGGTACGGGGCTCGTCCTCGACGGCGACCAGGGCCGCGTACCGACCCTCGGCGTCCGCGTCGCGGTCAGGCTCGACCGCCCCGTCGGCGGCGCCCTCGGGCACGCGGACGACGAACCACGCGTCGCGGAAGTCGTCGCTCCAGCCGCCGTGCATCGTCACCCCCATCTCCGGCGGGGGCGTCCAGTCGGGCACCCCGTACACGTGGACGTCGGTCCCGGTCCCGCCGAGGCGGTCGTACACGCGCCGGGTCCCCCGCTCGTCCCTGATCCGGGAGAGCCGCTGGAACGAGGCCCGGAGCCGCCCCCCGCCGTCGAGCGCGAGCCGCTCGATGTGCCGCGAGACGGCGATCAGCAGGAGCTTCTCCCGGTCGGATTCGGGGTAGCCCCGGAGCGTGAACCGGCAGCCGTCGAGCCCCTCGATGGCCGCCGGGAGGTCGGCCTCCTCCAGCCCCCGCGCCCCGGTGACGTAGATGTCGGAGTTGACGAGCAGGATCGACTCCTCGAACGCCGACAGGCCGGAGGCGGCGACGACCTCGCCGTCGTCGAGGAGGTAGACCGCGTCGTCCTCCTCGTCGGGCAAGCTGACCTCCCGGACCCCGATCGGCTGGTCGTCGAACAGCTCCTCGAGCATCCGACCGACGGGCCGCGGCTTCGTCCGGTTGACGAGCGCGAGCGACCGGTCGGGGGCGTCGGCCGCCGCGACGAACTCCCGGAGTTCCGTCGGTCCGTGGCGTGTCGACCGGCTCATGTTGCTCCGTTTTTTTCTTGCTCCGCGAGTGAGGGGGCGCAGCCGGACACCGGCCCCCGCTCAGTCGGCGGACTCGACCCCTGCCCCCGTCCCGGCCGCCGCGCCGTCGGCGTCGTCCGCGCCGGCGGCCATCGGGTTCCGGGCGTTCAGGACGATCACGCCGAACCCGACCTTGGTGACCAGGTCGAGGTAGACGATCACGAGCGCGGTCATCTCGGCGGTCATCACGCCGAGTCCCGGCGGGCCGGTGATCCAGACGACGGGGTAGACCAGCCAGAGCACGCCGATGACGTCCCGGAGCTTCCCGAACAGCGCGGCGTCGGGCGACGCGCGGCCGGCGGCCGTGATCGGGCGGTAGAGCAGGTACAGCAGGCCGAGGAACGCGACCGACCCCGCGCCGAACAGCGCGTAGCTGACGGCCCCGGTCGTGAGCGTCGCCGCGGTCCCGAGCACGAGCACCAGGGTGTCGACCCCGACCGCGAGCCCGATGGTCCGCCGCGAGGCCCCCGCGAGCAGGCCGACATAAAGGATCAGCAGCGGCGTCGTCAGCATCCAGTCGACGTACCGGGGGACGAAGACGGTCCGGTCGCCGACCGCGACCGTGCCGAGGCCGGCGGTCATGACGGCGTAGGCGACCGTCGCGATGCCGGTCACCCCGAGCAGCGAGGCGTACCGGAGCGGGTGGCTCCGGGCGACGTCCCGGAGGCCGACGGCGAGCGCGAGCGTCCCGAGCGCCATGCCGGCCGTGCCGATGGCGTACGTGACCGAGATGTCGACCGCCATCAGTCCTCACCCCCCCGTTCCCCGGCGGCGTCCCCGCCGTCCGGCCCCGGCGTCCCGCCGTCGGGAACGCCCGCGGCCGTCGCGCCCGCGCCGGCATCGGCGTCGGCCGCCGGGTCGTCGGCCCGCCGCACGGTGAACGCGTCGAGCGAGTCGGCGAGTTCGCCCGCCTGGCCCCGGAACCGCTCGATCCGGTCGGCGACCTCGGCGACGCGGTCGTCCTGGCGCGCGACGGCGTCCTCGACGGCGGCGGCCTCGTCGGCGGTCTGGTCGCCGATGGCGGCCACCTCGTCGAGCGACCCGGTCACCGACTGGGTCGAGGCGGCCTGCTCGGCGGTCGTGTCGCTGATCTGCTTGAGGCTGTCGTCGACCTCCTCGATCGCCTCGACCACCTCGTCGAGGCCCCGGAGCGCCTCCTCGATGGTGTCGGCGCCGTTGCGCACGTCGGACTCGGTCGCGTGGATCACGTCCGCCGCCCGCTCGCTGCGCTCGCGGAGGTCCTCGACGAGCGCCTCGATCTCGTCGGCGCGCTCCTGGGCCTCCTCGGCCAGCGCCTTCACCTCGTCGGCGACGACGGCGAACCCGTCGGTCGAGCCGTCCCCGCCGCCCGAGCGCGCGGCCTCGATCGACGCGTTGACCGCCAGCAGATCGGTCTGCTCGGCGATGTCCCTGATCACGTCGACGACGGCGGTGATCTCCTTGCTCGTCTCGTTCAGGTCCTCGATCGCCCCGGCGGCCTCGTCGGCGCGGTCGGTGATCGTCCCGACGGTCTCCAGCGCCTCGTTGGCGGCCGTGCGGGACTGGGCGCCCGCGGCGCTTGCCGCGTCGGACCGCTCGGCGACCCCGTCGACCGTCGAGGCGATCTCCTCGGCGGCCGCCGAGAGGTCCTCGAGTTCGCCGACCATCCCCTGGACGGCCTCGGCCTGGCGCTCGGTGCCCTCGGAGATCTCGGCCACGGAGGCCGCGACCTCGTCGCTGGCCTCGTCGATGGCGACGGCGCTCTCGCGGACCTCGTCGCTGAGCCGCTCGATCTCCGACGCGAACCCGTCGGCCCGCGCGACCGCCGCCTCCAGTTCGTCCACCATGCCGTTGAACGCCTCGCCGATCGTCCGCATCGCGTCCCGGTCCTCGTCCACGTCGACCCGGCGGGTCAGGTCGCCCCCGGCACACGCCTGCATCGTCTCGGCGTAGGCCTCCGCAGTCGTCCGGTACTCCGTCGCCATGGCCTCGGCGCGCTCGCGGGCCTGTTCGGCCTCGGCCTGGCGCTCCTCGGCGCGCTCGCGGGCCTCCTCGACCTCGTCGAGCCGCTCGGTCAGCGAGTCGCGCATGTCCGCGAACGCGCCGTAGAGCGTGCCGAACTCGTCGGTCCGTCGGGTCGAGAGGTCGACGTCGAGGTCGCCCTCGGCGGTCCGCTCGGCCTTGGCCGCGAGCCGGCGGAGCGCCCCGCTCGTCGAACTCCCGACGGTCGCGCCGACCAGCGCGAGGCTCACGACGCCGAACAGCACCAGCCCGACCAGGCTCGACCGCACGAAGTTCGCGATCCCGAACGCCGCCGCCCGGGACTCGTGGACCATCACGACCCAGTCCTGGCCCTCGACCGGCGCGTACCCGGCGATGGCGTCCTCGTGCTCGACGACCCCGCGCTCGCCGGCGAGCGCGCGGTCCAGCGGCAGGTGATCGCCGGCGACCGTCCCGCCGATCCGCGACGCGTCCGGGTGCGCGAGCACGTTACCCCCGCCGTCGACGACCATCGTGCTCGACTGCTCGCCCGTCCCCGAGAGCGTCGCCGCCCGCTGGCGCACGTTCACCATGTAGACCACCATGGCGTCCTGCCCGGGCACGGGCGAGACGACCGCGACGATGGGGAAATCGGCGATCGACACCTCGAACGGCTCGGTCACGTGGACGTCGTCGGGCCCATCGAAGGACGGCGGGTCGGTCGCGAACGCCGCGCCCTGCTCGCGGGGGTTTGCCCCCTCGAACCGGTCCATGGTGCTCGCGGCGATCCGCATCCGCCCGGTGTCCACGTAGTGGACCGCCGCGACGGCGGCCGGCGTGTCCGACGACGACAGCCCGTCGAGGTACCCGTCCGCCCGGGCGGCGTCGCCCGAGGCGACCGCCGGGTGGGCCGACGTCGCCCGGACGTCGCGCTTGACGCCGTCGAGCCACGCTTCGAGCTCCCCGGCCTGCAGGCCGGCGTCGGCCTTCAGGTCCGTCCGCGCGTCCTCCTCTACGCGGTCCGTCGCCTCCGCCTCCACGACGACCCCCACGCCCACGAGCAACGCGATGACCGCTACCAGCGCGATTGCGAGCCGTACCGTGTAACTGCCTCGGATCCGTCCCAACACGCCTGCCATTCTACCCGTTCGGAAGGCGGGTTCGGGTAAAGTAGTTGTCCGCGGATTATCTGACCTGATAACGGCGCGCGGGCGTCCGGTTTCGCCCGCCGGTCGCCCCCCGGATCCCGCCGGTTCTCACCCCCGCTCCCGCGGGCGAGGCCCCCCGCCGGAGGGTCCGCGGTCCCGGCCACGCCGGGGCGGTGCGGGCGTCCCCGGTCGCCGCCCGGCGGGCCGCTATATACCCGTCAGTACCGGACATAGCAAGAGTGTTGTCCGGATCGGGCGACCCGACGGCCGATGGCACCCGCAACCGGCGCGGCGTTCGGGGAGCGACTCGACGCCCGGACGACCGCGTGCCTCGAACGGATCGACGAGTGCGTGGCCGCCCTGCCGCGGCTGCTCGACCGGCACGCCGACGGGGAGCCGCACGGCCGGCTCGTCGAGCGGATCCGCAAGGCGGAAAGCGACTGCGACCGGGAGGTCCGCCGGATCAACACCCTCGTCTCGAACGCCGAGGTCGAGGACCTGGGCCTGGGGCTGACCCACCTCCACCTCAACGCCGGGGCGACGATCGACCTCTACCAGCGCCTGGACGGGATCGCCAACGCCGCCGAGCAGTTCGCCGAGGAGCTCGCGGCGATCGACCCGCCCCGTTCGCCGGCGGTCCTCGACCGTCTGTGCGAGATGGCCGAGATCGCCGCCCGGACCGTGCCGGTCCTCGCGCGGGCCGTGACCGGCTACACCGAGGCGCTGTGTGACCCGTACGCGTCGGTCGACCTCGGCGGGGAGATCCGACGGATCCGCGCGGCCGAGGACGAGTGCGACGACCTCCGCCACGACGCGGTCGCCGCCGCGTTCGCCGACGACGCGCCCGCACCCACGGTGCACCGCGAACTCGCCCACCTGCTGGACGCCGTCGTCGACGCGATGGAGGACGTCGCCGACCGGATCGTCTGGATCACCGGAACGGAGTCGTGGGTCGAGGCCGACCTCGCCGCGCGCCGGTGAGGCGGGGGGCCGACCGCGGGGCCGATTACCGGCCCCCGGCCCCGCCCGCGCCACCGTCCCCCTCGGCCGGCGGTCGCGCCCCCTCCGTGTCGCCGGCCACCAGGGACGGCAGGTCCGCGAGGCTCGCGACGGTGTGCTCGGGGGTCGTCGGGAGGTCGTCGGGCGGGTCCCGCCCGGGCCGGACCAGCAGGGCGGCGTCGGCGCCGGCCCGGTCGGCGGCCACGACGTCGCTCGCGCTGTCGCCCACGAACAGCGCCCGCCGCGGCTCGACCCCGAGGTCCGCGAGCGCCCGCCGGACGAGGTACGGGTCGGGCTTGCGCCGCTCCAGGCTCTCCAGCCGCGGCCGCCGCGCCCGGACCGCGCCCACCCGATCGGCCAGGCCCGCCCGGTCGAGGACGCACGCGACGGTCGCCCGCACGTTGTTGCTCGCCACCCCCAGGGGGACCGACAGCGCCGACAGGGCGTCGATGTCGTCATACAGCGGCTTCTCGCCGGACCGGATCGCCGCGCGCTCCAGTTCCGAGACGGTCCGGTCCCGGCGCGCCCAGACGGCCGCCGGATCGAGGCCGTGGCGCTCGCAGGCCCGGCGCACCCGTTCGGGCGAGGTGCCCAGCCCCAGCGCCGCCCGGTCGGCATCGCTCGGCGACGGGACGCCGACCGCCCGGTAGGTCCGCTCGATGGCCTCCGCGAGCAGGTCCGGGCCGCTCAGCCCCACGAGTACCCCGTCGTTGTCGAGCACCACCGCGTCGTACATCCGATCGGACCGGAGGGGCCCGGCGCGGGTATCGCTTTCGCCCCCCGGCGCTCCCCCGCCGGCCGCCCGGCCCCGACGCCCCGGCCGTCCCCGGAGTGGTGGCCGCGCCCGCTCCCTCGATCACCCCGGCGCACCCCGGTCGCGGCCGGGACGCGCTACAGGCTCGGCTGTTCGGGCGCCGAGCGGGGATCGATCTCCACGATCATCCGGCCGTCGCACGCGGGGCAGGACCTGCCGTTCCGCTCGCCTCGTCGGTGATGCGGTACGCCTCCCGGCCGCAGTCGTCACACGACCACAGCCTGACGTACCTGGCGACCACGCGTCGGACGACTTCGTCGGGAACGGCCGCGACATCGACAGTCATACGGCTGATACGTGCTGCGCGGGGATACGGTTGTCGTGTGGCCGGGGCCGGCGTGGCGACCGCCGCCCGACGGGCCGGGAGCGGGACCGGGAGCACGAGCAGGGATCGGCGGGGACGGGGCCGGCCGCGCCGTCAGTGGCCGGTGTGCCGGACCTCGATCTCGTAGGGCGTGACGTCGGTCACCTCGCCGTGGAGGGGGCTGTGGTGGTAGACGCTGAACCCGTCCTCGACCGGTTCGGCCAGCGGATCGCCGCGGGCGACCTCGTCGCCGAGGTTGACGACCGGCTCCGAGGGCGCGATGAGGTCCCCGTAGTTGTCGTTGGTCATGATCGGGACGTTCGCCCGGCCGGGCAGGACGGTCCGGCTGGGCTCGGTGTCCGGGTCGCCGTGCGACCAGTCGAACGGCTCCAGCACGTTGATGCGGTCGTTCCCGTAGGTGTGTTCCTCGACCGTCTCCTCCCCCAGGACGAGGATGCAGTTGGTCCGCTTGCGGATGCCGAGCCGCGAGGGGGGGCGCTGGGCCCGGAAGCACCACCCCGGCCCGCCGTCGGCCAGCACGCGGTCGTCGGCCAGCTCGTCGGGGCCGATCCCCGCGGCCTCCAGCAGCGTCATCGCCGGCGTCCCGATCGGAACCTCCAGCATCCGGTGCCGGATCCGCTCGCCGTCCGACCGGAAGCCGTCGACGTGGACGAACTTGTGGGTCACCGGCTCCTCCTCGACGATCGCCCGCCAGATGTTGTAGATGGTCTCGGTGTTCTGGACGATCCACCCGTAGTCGATCGGCAGGTCCTTCCCGAGGATGGTGTCGGCCACGGTCTGCAGGAGGATGTTCTCCATCCCGTACTCGTACTTGTCCTCGGTGTACGCGAACACCACGCCGGACTCCTCCTCGGGGTCGACGGGGAGCTCGTCGGGCTCGTAGACCGTCCCGTCGGTCGCCTCCTCCAGGGGGAGGAGCCACGGCTCGCGCTTGCTGTGCTTGGCGCCGATGACCACCGTATCGAGCGTGACGTCGAGCAGCGCGTCGAAGAGGTCGGCCAGCCGCTCGGGGTACTCGCGGCCCAGCCACTTGTCCATGTAGCAGTTCGGTTCGCTCTCCTGGTGGTTGACGAGCAGGTGGTTGGCCTCGTCGATCCGGCGCCACTTCACGTACGTCGGGAACCCGCCGCCGCCGGCACCGGCGACGCCCGCCTCCTGAAGCCGGGGGGCGATGCCCTCCTCGCCGAGCTCCCGGAGCGCGTCGAGCGTTCGGGTCATGGTGTCGGGTCGGGCGACCCGCCGCATAAATGGCTAGCGTTCGCGCCAGCTTCGGGGGATTCGAAAGGGTGAAACCGCGACGGGCGGGCCGCTCCGCGGCCGGTCACCGGTACGGCCGGAGGACGACGGTGACGCGGGCGTCGGTCGCGGGACCGTCGATCCGGAGGTCGACGGCGGCGGCGACGACGACGGGTGCGCCCAGGCGGTCCTGGAGGACGACGCCGCCGATCGCCCGGCACGCCCCGAAGCGGCGGCGGTCGCCCGCCGGACAGTCCGCCCGGGCGACGCCGCCGGCGACCGTCGCGTTCCCCCGAACCCGATAGGCGCGGTCGCGGGGAGTGCCGGCCGCGTCCAGCTCCGCGGCGGCGGCCGACAGGGTCCGGTTGACCCGCTCGGCGGCGGCGGCCGCGCTCGGGTCGTCCGCGTCCACGACCGCCTGGGCGGCCCGGTACGCGGCGGCGTCGAGGGCCCGGCGGGCGTCCGCGACGTCCTGCCGGTCGGCCCGGTCCGCGGCCGCGTCGGCGGGGTAGCCCAGCTGCGCGTAGGCGGCCACCATCGGCACGAGCGCGACCGCCACGACGACGGCCGCCGCGAGGACGAACTGCCCCCGCCGGTTCACCCGTACCACACCTCCACGGTCAGGGTGCCGGCGGCCGTCGGCAGGCGCGCCCGCCCGACCGTCGCGCCGGGCGGGCGGGGCGGCCCGAGGGTCCCGTGGCGCGTCAGCAGACGGATCCGGACCGTCGGCGGGACCAGCCGGTCGGCCCGCCGGCGCAGGCGGTCGCGGTGCTGCGCGAACGCCGCCCCGGATTCGAGCGCGCGTCCAACGAGCGGCCCCTCCTCGTCGGCGGCCCGCACCGGCGTCGCGGCGAGGCCGGCCGCCGCGTCCTCCGCGTACCGTTCGAGCTGCGCCTCCTCCCGTCCCGGGCCCGGAACGTCGACGGCGAACGCGACGCTCACGCCGACGATCAGCACGACGCCGATCGCGACCTCGACGACCGGCAGCGAGAGCTGTCCCCGATCAGCCATCGACCGTCACCTCCAGCACGGCCGGACGGGTGGTGACGCGGACGTAGGAGACACGCGCCCGGGCGGTGACGGTCCCGTTCCGCAGCTCCGTCTCCACCGCGAACCGGAGCCGGGTCGGATCGTGTCGGCCGAGGGCCACCGTCGCGCGCCCCTCGACGCCGCTCCCGGCGTGCAGGACGGGCCGGCCGTCGGCCCGCACCGTCGGCACGGTGGTGTTCTCGCCGGTCGTCACGTGGACCCGGACGCGGCCAACGCCGGCCGGCACGGTCAGGTTCCGCCGCGCGTCGAGGTCGATCCGCCGCCGGACGTCGCTCGCGCGGCCGACCCGGACCGCCCGGCGGACGGTCGTGTCGGCGCCGACGCCCCCGGTCGTCACCGCCGTCCGACCGTCGATCGCGACCCGCGCGTCGCGCCCGCGGACCGGCGGCGCGATGCGCTCGAGGTCGGCGCCCGTCAGGTTCCGAACCCGGGCGGGGTCCACCACGCCGTCGCGGTGGGTCGTCGCGTTGGCGGTCGTCAGCCGCTCCGCGAGCGTCGTGGCGGCCCGCCGCTCCAGCGGCCGCCGGTCGGCGTCCCCGAGGGCTCCGTCGGCCATCGCGACCCCGAGGGCCGTCGCCCCGACCAGCACCACCACCGCGACCGCCGTCGCGAGCAGCGTCGCCTGCCCCCTCGTGCGGCCCGGCCCGGTCATCCGGTCCCTCCCGACCGTTCGACGAGCAGCACCCGCAGTTCGCCCCCGCGTCCCTCGACCCGGACGACCGCCGTGGCCTCGCTCGACCACGCTCCGGTCGCCCGGACGCCGGGCGGGAGCGCGAGCCGCGTCCGCTCGTCGATCCGGGCCGCGGGGTGGTCGAGCACCAGCGCCCGGCCGGTCGCCCGGACCTCGTACCGGCGCCCGCGGATGGCGTCCGGGACCGGGACCCGACGCTCGACCGCGACGCTCCGCGGGTCCCCATCGGGCACGGCCCGGTCGATCCGATCGGCCGCCCCGGCGAGGGTGCGGTCGGCGACCTCCGCGCCCGTTGCGGTCCGGTAGTCCGGGAGCACGCCGCCGAACAGCGTCGTCGCCAGGAGGGCGGTCACGACGACGAGGACGGCGGCCTCTAGGGCCTTCCCGACGACCGGCGCGGCGGCGCGGTCGCCGCTCACCCCGCCGTCACCTCCAGGTCGAGCCGGTGGATCGCCAGCCTGACCCGGCCCTCGCCGGCCGGATCCACGACGGCGCTCGGGACGCCGTCGCCGTCGATGTCGGTCCGGGTCGTCCCCTCGGCCGCGTCGAATCGCCTCGCCCACGCGCCGGGCGCCCTGGTCTCGACGGCGATCCGGTACTCGCCGGGATCGAGCCGCCGGCGCTCGTGGCTCGCGTTCGTGCGGAGCGTGACGCGCCCCGCGTCCGTCACCCGTCCCGGGTCGGTCCCGAGAGCGACGACGGAGACGAAGAGGTCCCCCTCCGCGGCCCGTACCGGGGGATCGCCCCGGACCGTCGCGCAGGCGGGCGTCGAGCGTACGATGGCGCCGGACACGTACGTCACGCTGCGGCCCCGGGCCTCGTAGCGGAGGCCGCCGACCTCGTAGGTGGCGACCGTGCGGCCGGCCGCGCGAACCCGGAGCGTCCGCTCGACGGTGCGGAGGCGCCCGCCGGCCAGCACGATCCGTTCGCGTCCCGGTCCCGCGGCGTTCGGGTCGAGCGCCTCGTCGAACGCCGCCGCCGTGCGGTCGGCCGCCGCCGTCGTGGCGCGGTCCTCGATCACGGTTCCGACGGCCGCGGTCATCCCGGCGACCGCCACGACGGTCGCCGCAACCAGGATGGCGACGCCGATCACGCTCGACTGACCGCGGCTCATATCATCCCCACCCCGGCGAACACCAGATGGCAGACGACCACGAGGATCCCCGAGTGGAGCAGCGCCTCGTACCGCCCCCGACTCGCGGTGCCGGCGAACCAGCCCGCCCCGAGCATCGTCGCCTGCGTGACCACGTACAGCCGGAACCGCGCCCGATCGAGGTCGAGCGTCGAGGCGCCGAGCACGTAGCTGGTTGACTCCGAGAGCGCGGCCAACTGGGAGAACCCGTCGAAGACCCGCATCCCGACGGCCACCGTGATACCGATCACCAGGAGCGCCGTCGTCCACCCCACCGCGACGTAGACCAGCATGTTCGATCGGAGCGATCGCTTCTCGTGGTAGAGGCGCCCGACCTCGGTCTGGAGGGTGTCGAAGACGGTGCCGGCGTCGCTGCCGGCGTCGAGGGCCCCGGCCACGAGGCCGACCGTCTGCTCCGCCAGCGGCGTTCCCACGCGGTCGACGAACCTGTCGAGCGCCGCGGCCCTGAGGTCCCGCGCCTCGCCGTCGGGTTCCCGGGTCGTGAGCCGCAGGTTCAGGGCCAGGTCGCTCACGTCCTCGTCGAGCGGTCCGAGGTCGACGTCGCGCGCGACGAGTTCGACCGCCTCCGAGAACGGCCGGCCGAGGTTGACGTGCCCCGACACGGCGTGGACGAAGTCCTTCAGCTCCCGGTCCTTGGCGTCGTCGCGCCGGGCGCGGCGGACCGCCACGGCGCCGACCGGAATCGCGTACGCCGCGTACGCGGCCAGGATCACCCCCGGCGCGGAGACGCCGAGGGCGAGGAGGGCGGCCGCGAGACAGGCGGCCGGCGCGACCAGGACGACGGCCGCGCTCGCCGGGTTGCGGGCCGCGTCGGCGACCGTCGCCAGCACCCCCTCGGGGCGCGCGTAGTCGACCGTCTGCCCGGGCGGGCGCAGGCCCCCGACGACGATGCTCGCGCCCGCCCCGGTCACGACGACGAACGCGGCGCTCGTGTAGACCACCACGCCCCGGACCGACGTCGTCCCGACCGGCGTCGCCACCGGAGCCGAGAGCCCCGGGGCGATGGCTGCCATCACGGTCAGGACGATGACCAGCAGCGCCGGGAGGACCAGAAGCACCATGAACACCTCCGCGAGCAGTTCGAGGAAGCCCTCCGCCCGGTCCCGGGCCCGGTCCTGGCGGTGGCCGAGCATCCGGCTCTCCATCCGGAGGTAGGTGGCGAGTTCCCGCTCGCCCTGGTCGGCGTGCTCGCGGAACTTCAGCAGGAACGGCGCGAGGAGGTCCCTGGAGGGCGTGTCCCGGGCGACCCGGCGGACGCCGTCGCCGAGGCTCCCGGCGAGCGCGGCGGTGTTCAGTACCCGCCGGAACGCGACGGCGGTCTCGCCGTAGGCCTCCGTGGCGGCGACGCGCCGGAGCATCGCCCGCGGCGCGTCGCTCCCCGACGCGAGCACGTGGAGGTACCGGACCGCGCCCGGCAGGGTGCGCTCGATGTCCGAGCGGCGGGCCGAGGCCCGCCAGCGCAGGTAGGCCCCGAGCGCCCGGACGCTCCCGCGCTTCGCGACCGCGCCGGCGAGCAGCCCCGCGCCGGCCGCGACGGCCGGCCGGGGGAGGGTCGGGGCCCGCCCGACCAACGGGACGGTGGCGGCGATCCGGTCGAGCGCGATCCCCAGCGCCGGCGCGCCAAGCACGTACCCGACGCCGGCCCCGAGGAGGGCGCACGCGACGGCCGCCAGCCACGAGACGCCGTAGGCCCGGGCCAGCAGCACGTCGAAGCCCGTGCGCAGGTCCGCGCCGCGGTAGTTCCGCCGGTCCCGCCGGTGGCGGGCACGGTCGGCGTGGCGGGCGAACAGCGCGTAGCAGACGCGGTCGGGCGTGGCGAGCGATCCGGCGTCCGCCCCGTCGGCGGGCCCCGCCGACGACCGCGCGACGTCCCCGTCGGCCGGACCGCCGCCCGCGACGGAGCCGCCGTCCCGGACCGCGGTCCCCTCCTCCCCGCGAGACACGGGTTGCGTGGTTCCGGCCTCTCACTTAGGCGTTCGGGTCGGGAAGGGCCCCGGACGGCCGGTGCGCGGTAGCCGCCCGGCCGGACTGCCGGCTCCGCGCGTCGACGTCGGGGGCCTCCGACGTTAATCCGGGTTAATCGTCGGCAATCCGGGCCGAGGGTCGACGGGGTATATGCCGCC
>JBDGPV010000037.1:0-45622 GCA_042219485.1 Haloferacaceae archaeon | reverse complement strand
TTCGAGGTGCTCACAAACCCCTCTGTATAACTCACGGGCTTATCTGAACACTACCCCCGGGACGGGTGGAAACCCTTATTCGCGCGACGCGACGAGTGGTGGCATGGACGAGAGTGACGCGCGCGATCGGCTTCGCGCCGTCGAGGACCCCGACCTCGGCGACGACATCGTCTCGCTGGGGCTGGTGAACGCCGTCGAGGTCGAGGACGGCGTCGCACGGGTGTCGCTCGCGCTCGGCGCCCCCTACGCCCCGGTCGAGAGCGACATCGCCGCCCGGGTGCGGGAGGTGCTGGCCGACGCCGGGCTGGAGGCGGACCTGACGGCCACCATCCCCGCGGACCTGGACCCCGGCGAGGCGGTCCTCCCGGGCGTGAAAAACGTCGTCGCCGTCGCCTCCGGCAAGGGCGGCGTCGGGAAGTCGACGGTCGCGGTCAACCTGGCCGCCGGGCTCTCGAAGCTCGGGGCCCGCGTCGGGCTGTTCGACGCCGACGTGTACGGCCCCAACGTCCCCCGGATGATCGACGCCGACGAGCACCCGCAGGCCACCGCCGACGAGACCATCGTCCCGCCGGAGAAGTACGGGATCCGGCTGATGAGCATGGCGTTCCTGGTCGGGGAGGACGACCCCGTCATCTGGCGCGGGCCGATGGTCCACAAGGTGCTCACCCAGCTCGTCGAGGACGTCGAGTGGGGCCAGCTCGACTACATGGTGCTCGACCTGCCCCCGGGCACCGGCGACACGCAGCTGACGGTGCTCCAGACGCTCCCGCTGACCGGCGCCGTGATCGTCACGACCCCCCAGGAGGTCGCCGTCGACGACGCCCGGAAGGGGCTCCGGATGTTCGGGGAACACGACACCAACGTGCTCGGCGTGGCGGAGAACATGGCCGGCTTCCAGTGCCCGGACTGTGGATCGCGCCACGACATCTTCGGCGCCGGCGGCGGCCGGGCGCTGGCCGAGGCCAACGACCTCCCCTATCTCGGGGGCATCCCGCTGGACCCGGCGATCCGGGACGGCGGCGACGGCGGCCGGCCGGCCGTCCTCGACGAGGGCCCCACCGCGGACGCCTTCCGCGTGCTCACCGAGAACGTGGCCAACAACGTCGGCATCGTCAACCGGCGGCGGGTCGCCGAGGGCCGCGACCGGACCGCACGGGCGGCCGGTGCCGGCGACGGGGGGTGAGGCGGGGCCGTGGACGCCGACCAGGACGGGCAGGCCAACCCGTTCGGGATGGATGAGGGGTGCCGGAACTGTCCGGCCCTCGCGGACTGCCGGGAGCGGGTCGTCCACGGGTACGGCGACGTGGGGGCGGACTTCCTGTTCGTCGGCCCCGCGCCGTCGGCCGCCGCCGAACGGACCGGCGTCCCGTTCACCGGCGACGCGGCGGGCGAACGCCTCCAGCGGGTTCTCGGCGACCTCGGGTTCTCCCGGTCGCCGCCGGACGCGACCCGTCCCGACCTCCGAAACGCCTACCTCACCTACCTGACCCGCTGCCGGCACCCCGAGCGACCGGCGACCGACGAGGAGGCCGCGCGCTGCGAGCCGTTCCTCGACGCCGAGGTCCGCAGCATCAACCCGGAGTTCCTGGTTCCCGTCGGCGGGCGGGCGTTCGCCGCCCTCGCCGACTCCTACACGACCCTGTCGCCCGACGACGTCGACGTGACGGCGGCCCACGCCACCACGGTCCGCGGCCGGGGGTTCGAACTCCTGCCGATGCAGTACCCCTCGGACGGGACCGACGCCCGGACGGCGGCCTTCGTCGACCACGTCACCGAGTCGGTGTTCGGCCGCGACTACCGACAGACGAAGGGACGACGGAGCCGCTGACCGCCGAGCCGTCGTCCGGCCCGGTCGGGCTGCGACGCCGGCGTGCGCCCGCCGCCGGCCACGGCCGCGGCCGCGACGGGAGACGGCGGGTTCAAGGCAGCCCCGCTCGACCCCGGGGACGTGACCACCCTCACCGTGCTGGCCGACCCGCCACGGCCCGGCCTCGTCCTGCCCGACCTCGCGGCGTCGGCGCCCGTGTCCGAGGCGGAGGCGGCCGACCTGTACGCCGCGATGCTGAAAGACGTCCTCGCCGTCGCCGACGCCGCCGGCGGCGACCTGCTCGTCAACTACCGGTCCGACGACGCCCTCGACATCGCCGGCGAGACGAGCGCCGAGGCGGCGGTCCGGGCCGTCGCGGCCGACGCCCTCGGCGACCTCGACGACGTCCGGTTCGAGGTGCAGGTGGGATCGACGTTCGCCGCCCGGGTCGGCAACACGGTCACCCACCTGCTCCGCGAGGAGGGGCGGACCTCCGTCGGGGTGGTGCGACCGACGGCGCCGCTGCTCACCCGGACGGACGTCGACGGGGCGTCGATGAAACTCCGCTCCGCGCCGGTCGTGCTCGGCCCCGCGCCCGGCGGCGACGTCCACTACGCCGCGTTCGCCGAGGCCGTCGACTTCGCCGGCGCGTTCGACCCCCCGGCCCTGCCGACGCTGACGGCCCGCGCCCGCGACGCCGGCCACGACGTGGAGTTCGTGGAGATGCACCCGGTGGTCCGGACGGGCGCGGACCTGGCGACGGTGCTCGCGGTGCTCGCGGCCCGCGGCCGGGCCGGCCGTCCCCGGCCGGACCACCTCGCGGCGGCCGTCGACGACCTGGGCCTGCGCCTCGCCGTCGAGGACGGATCGTCCGCGGTCGTGCGGGAGTGACCGAAACGCCCTAAGCGCGGGGGGTCGAACCGACGCCCGCGGTGGGATGGCAGAGCGGCCCATTGCGCCTGCCTTGAGAGCAGGTGGCCGAGAGGCCTCCTGGGTTCGAATCCCAGTCCCACCGCCTCCGCGAACGCGGCGAGCGGTGCCCGAGGGCGCCGGCGATGCGGACCGGGGGCGCGGCGACGGCGGTTCGAACCACGGTTCCGTCGAACCCCGTCCCCGGCCTTGGCGTCCCGACGGTCGCCGGCCGCTACGTCCTCCCGGCGTTCCCCCCTCCACCGAGCGCCACGACGAGGAGGTTGTAACCGATCGCGAGCGGGAGGCTGCCCACCAGGCCGACGACGGAACCGATCATCACGAGGAGGAGGATGCTGCCGACCGCGGTGAGGACGCTCGACGGTTCGGTGACGACCTGGTACAACGCGAGGGTGACCCCCAGCACTGCTCCGAGCACGATGCCTTTCCCCGCGGACCTGAACGGACTGGTCGTACCCGTATGGACGCCGGACGAGCCGGTGTCTGACATCCGCCCCGAACTGGGCGATCGAGACGGAAAAGCTCGGTGCGGACGTGTGCTCCCGGGCCGACACCCGCGGTACGCGGCCTCCGGCAGTCCGGCGTCCCCCTTCGCCCGTCGTAACGCCTTTGCGCCCGCCTCCCCCACCCCGGACATGGACTGGCCCCACGACCCGGACGGCGAGGAGGGCAGCGAGGGCGGCCGGAAGTACGGCCACGCCGTCCTCGTCAAGAAGGTCGACGAGTCCGAGTTCCCGCTCTCCCGCGACGACTTCGTGGCGGAGTACGGCGACGACCCTGTTCGGATCGACGCCGATCGCGTCGTCTCCGTCGCCGACGTCTTCGCGGCGGTCGACCGGTCGGAGTTCGAGGACCTGGAGGCGTTCCACCGGGCGGTCGGCCGCGCGATGCGCGAGGGGGGGTACTGGCCGTACGAGGGCGCCGACGAGTTCGTCCGCTCCCGGTAGCCGGAGCCCGGCGGCGACGCCGCCGGCACCGGCCCCGGGATTCCGGCACGGGACGGACGTTCAGGCCCGCTCGTGGGCGGTTCGCGGTCGTCAGGTCACGGGTAGATTTATAAAATTTCGTTCCATCACCCTCACGTATGTCACGCGATATCAACAGGCGCGAGTTCGTCGCGGCCGCCGGCGCGGCCGGCATCGTCGGCGTCGCGGGATGTGTCGGTAGCCCCGAGGGGGGCGGGGGCACCGAGACCGAAGGGGAGTCCGGCGGCATGGAGACGACCGCGGCGGGCACGACGGCCGGCGGGATGGGCGGCGGGCCGGAGATGCTCGTCGTCATCGGCTACCCCGAGTCGGGCATCCAGCTCTTCCGGGACTACTACTCGATGACCGGCGGCGACGAGCACGACGTCCTCGTCCCCGACGGCCTCCAGGACGCGTCGCTCCCGGGGCAGGTCGGCAACGACATGTCGAACGTGACCGGCACGGCCCCGGCGGCCGGGGGACCGAACCAGGAGGCGTTCAACGGCCTCTACCAGGACGAGTACGGCTCCGCGCCCGGGGTGTTCACCTCGCAGTCGTACGACTCGGTGGCGCTTCTGATCCTCGCGAACGCGGCGGCCGGCGAGAACACGGGCTCGGCCATCCGCGACCAGATGCGGCGGATCGCCAACCCGGGCGGCACCTCGTACGGGCCCCAGGACTTCCTCGCCGCCGTCGAGGCCGCGGCCAACGGGGAGGACATCAACTACCAGGGCGCCTCCTCGACGACGAACTTCAACGCCGCCGGCGACCCGGCGTCCGCGGCCTACCAGATCTGGCGGTTCAAGGGGCAGAACGCCGACAGCGTCGAGACCGTCGAGACCCAGAGCTTCCAGGGCGAGAACCCGAAGGGGGCCGGGCCGGCGGCGGACAGCGCCCCCGGCGGGATGGGACGCGAGCTCTCCGTCGGCATCCTGCTCCCCCAGACCGGCGACCTCGCCTCGGTCGGCGGGCCGATGATCCAGGCCGCCCAGCTGCCGGTCAAGCAGGTCAACGACAGCGACCTCGACCTCACGGTGAACGCCCAGGTCGAGGACACCCAGACCTCGCCCAGCTCCGGCGTGACGGCCGCCGAGTCGCTCGCCAGCGCCGGCGTGCCCGCGGTCTGTGGCTCGGCGTCCTCGGGCGTCAACGTGCCCGTCTCCAAGCAGGTGTTCATCCCCAACCAGATGGTTGGGTGCTCGCCGTCCTCGACGGCCCTCTCGGTGACGAACCTCGAGGACGACGACTACATCTTCCGCACGGCGCCCTCGGACATCCTCCAGGGCCGGGTGATGGCACAGGTCGCCAGCGACCGGCTCGGGAACTCCTCGGCGTCCACGCTGTACGTGAACAACGACTACGGCCAGCAGCTCTCGAACCGGTTCACCGAGGTGTTCGAGAACAGCTTCGGCGGCGAGGTGCTCCGGCAGGTCGGGTTCAACAAGGGGGCGTCGTCGTACACCTCGGCGCTGGAGACGGCGCTGTCCGGCTGAAGACGGGCGTTCCGGTCGGCTCGCGTCTCCGCCGGGCGCGGGCGCGACCGGCCCGGGCGCTCACCCGCCGAGGAAATCGCGTCGGACCTCCTCGTCCTCGAGGAGCCGCCGCCCCGTGTCAGTATGCCGGTTCCGGCCGTTGGCCAGCACGTAGCCACGGTCGCACCGGCGCAGCGCCTCCTTGGCGTTCTGCTCGACCATGAGGATCGCGGTGCCGGCGTCGTTGATCTCGTCGATCTTGTCGAACGTCTCCTCGACGAGGTCCGGCGCCAGCCCGGCGGAGGGCTCGTCGAGCAGGAGCACGTCGGGATCGAGCATCAGCGCCCGGCCCATCGCGAGCATCTGCTGTTGGCCGCCGCTCATCGTCCCCGCGCGCTGGTCGCGCCGCTCCTCCAGGATCGGGAACCGCTCGTAGACCTCCGCCAGGGCCGCCTCGGGAACCTCGTCGAGGACGTACGCGCCCATCTCCAGGTTCTCCCGGACGGTCAGGCTGGTGAACACGTTGTCGTCCTGCGGGACGTAGCCCAGCCCCAGCCGGATGACCTCCTCGGGCTTGCGGTCGGTGATCTCCTCGCCGTCGAACCGGATGGTCCCGCCCATCCGGTTCGTCAGCCCGAACACCGACTTCATCACCGTCGACTTGCCGGCGCCGTTCGGGCCCACGATGGCGACGTACTCCCCCTCGTGGACGTCGAGGTCGACCCCGTCGAGGATCTGCAGGTCGCCGTACCCGGCGTCGAGGTCGCGGATCGCGAGGAGTTCGGCGCCCCCGTCGTCTGCGGCCCCGGCACCGGTCCCGGCCTCCCCTCCGCTTCCGACGCCGTCGCTCCCGCGCTGGTCCCCGCCGCCGGCCGCGCCGCTCGGGTTCACACGTCCCCCCCGAGGTAGGCCTCCAGGACCGCTTCGTCCTCGGTGATCTCGGCGGGCGGCCCCTCGGTCAGCACGCGACCCTGGTGCATCACGATGACGTGCTCGCAGTGTTCCATGATGAGGTCCATGTCGTGTTCGACCAGCAGGAAGGTGTACCCCCGCTCGCGGAGGTCGTGGATGTGGCCGAGCAGCCGGCGTTCGAGCGTGGGGTTGACCCCGGCGAACGGCTCGTCGAGCAGGAGCACGTCGGGGTCGGTCAGCAGCGCCCGCGCGAACTCCAGCAGCTTGCGCTGGCCGCCCGAGAGGTTGCCCGCGTACTCGTCGGCGAGGTGATCGATCTCGAAGAACGCGAGCGTCTCGCGGACCCGTTCGAGGTTCGCCCGCTCCTCGGCGACGACCCGGGATCGGACGCCGGGCAGGACCGACCGCCAGAGCGCCTCGCCGCGCTGGCCCTGGGGGGCGAGCATCATGTTCTCGAGCACCGTCATCTCCCCGAGCTCCCGGGCGATCTGGAAGGTCCGGACCAGCCCGCGCCGGGCCACCTGGTGGGGCCGGAGGTCGGTGATGTCCTCGCCGTCGAACACCACCCGCCCCTCGTCGGCGCGGTGGACGCCGGTGATGAGGTTGAACGTCGTCGACTTGCCGGCGCCGTTCGGGCCGATGAGCCCCGTGAGCGTGCCCGCCTCGACGGCGAAGCTGGCGCCGTCGACGGCCGTGATGCCCCCGAAGCGCTTGTGGAGGTTCTCCACCCGCAGCGGCCGGTCGTCGAGGTCGGGGCTTCCCCCGGCCACCGCGACGCCGTCGGTCGCCGCGTCGGCCCCGTCGAGCCGCCCGGCCGCGTCGCTCTCACCCATCACCCTCACCCCCGTCCGGGTCGGACGGGTCGCCGCCGGTCCGCTCCGCCGGTCCGTCCGTTCCGACCGCGCCGGCCGCGCCGCCCGACCCGCCCGCGCCGCGGAGGGGGACGCTCGCGGCCGTCTCCTTCCGGTGGCCGAGCAGCCCCTCGGGGCGCCGGTGCATCAGCGCGACGAGCACGACGCCCATGATGACGAGCTGGAGCTGCCGGACGCTGTCGATCGTGTACAGCAGGAAGGGGGCGGGATCGAGGTCGGCGATCAGCGGCGCCACCGCCGGGCCGAAGCTCCCGGGGGCGTCCGAGACGGGCGCGACGGTGTTCACGAGGTTCTTCAGGTAGAGGGGGCCCTGGTAGAGGAAGGCCGCGAAGACCGCACCGCCGACGACGCTCCCCGTGTTCGACCCCGCGCCGCCGATGATCAGCGCGATCCACACGAAGAAGGTGAGCCGCGGCCGGTAGGTGTTCGGCGTGATCGCCCCCTGGCGCATGAACCAGACGACGCCGGCCAGCCCCATCAGGCCACAGCCGAGCATGAACGCCTTGACCTTGAACGCCCGCGTGTCCTTGCCGAGCGCGTCGGCGACGCCCTCGTCCTCCCGGATCGCCTTCAGGACCCGCCCGAACGGCGACTCGCCGGTCCGCTTCAGCAGCCAGTAGTAGCCGGCGACGAACCCGAGCACGATCAGGGCGTAGACCAGGCCGTCCACGACGGGCCGTGGGTTGTTCTCGATCGCGGTCCCGAACAGGTCCACGAGCCCCGCGTACGGGCCGGCCAGCCCGACCGCCTCGACGAACGCGGCCAGCGGGTCCTGGAAGTCGAGGATGAGGCCGCTCCCCCCGCCGAGTCCGACCCGGTAGGCGGCCGTCCCGACGCCCGACCGGCTCACGTACGGGACGGGCAGGCGGAACGACTCGAAGGCGTTCGAGAGCAGCGTGAACCGGACGATCTCGGACATCGCGATGGTCACGATCGCGAGGTAGTCCGCCCGGAGGCGGAGCGCCGGGAGGGCGACGACCAGGCCGAGCAGCGCCGCCGCCGCCGTGCCGGCGAGCATCCCCGCCCAGATCGGGGCGCCGAGCCCGCCGACCTGCGCGGCCCCGCCGGGCGTGTAGACCGCCTTCGAGACGATCGCCATCGTGTAGATCCCGACCGCCATGAACCCGACGATCCCGATGTTGAACAGGCCGGTGTACCCCCAGTGGAGGTTCAGCGCCAGCGCGAGCAGCGAGAACACCCCGACGTAGAAGGTGACGACCGCGACGGCGTTGAGCTGTCCGCGGAGCTCGTACCCGAGCGCGACGCCGCTCGCCACGTAGAGGGCGTAGATGCCGAGCAGGAGGGCGACGAGGAGCGCCGCGTCGGAGCGCAGCGCCGGCGCGAGGCGGTCCCGGAGCGCGTCGGCGGCGCTCATGCGGTCGTCCTCCCGGCGAAGATGCCCTGGGGTCGGACGAGCAGGACGACGATCATGACGAGAAACGCGGCCGCGCGGGCGAACGTCGACGGGATCCAGATCACCGACAGCGAGTAGGTCAGCCCGATGACCACGCCGCCGGCGATGGCGCCGTAGATGGAGCCGATCCCGCCCAGGATCACCGCCGCGAAGATGAGCAGGAGGAGGAGCCAGCCGTCGTTGAAGCTGATCGTCCCCTTCCAGAGGACGAGCACGTACCCCGCCACCCCGGCGAGGCCGCCGCCCATCACCCACGTCGCCGTGACGACCCGCTCGGCCGGGATGCCGGTGATCCGGGCGAGGTCCTTGTTGTCGGACATCGCGCGCATCGCCTTGCCGAGTTTCGTCGTCTGCAGGACGAGGTGGACGCCGATCATCAGCCCGCCGGCGATGACCAGCAGCGCGAGGTCGTGGGCGTCGATCCGCACGAACCCGTCGATCAGGTAGAGGGGGAACTTCGGGACGGCGGACGCTGCGGTGGTGCCCCGGGTGCTCGGCCCGAAGACGAACTGGATCAGGTAGCGGAGCGCGAACGCCACCCCGACGCTCGTGATGAGCAGGGAGATGCCCCCCGCGTCCCGGATGGGGGCAAACGCCAGCCGGTCGGCGAGCAGCGCGAGCCCGACCGTCGCGGTTCCGGCGACGAGCACGCCGGCCAGCACGGCGACCGGCGTCGTCGTGATCCCGACGCCGAGCGCCCCCCCGAACACCGAGCCCCCGGCGCCGACGAGCAGGAGCGCCCCGACGTCGGCGCTCCCGGCCCCGGCGAGGAGGTACGTGGTCGCCCAGCCGGCGAACGCGCCGCCGGTGATGAAGTCGCCGTGTGCGAAGTTCGCGAAGTTCAGGATGCTGTAGGTCATCGAGAGGCCGATCCCCGCCAGCCCGATCACCAGCCCCCGCATCAGCCCGTCCCAGACCAGGCTGCCGACCCGCGAGACGGGGACCCGCCCCGTCGCGAGGCCCCGGGCCAGGTCCACCGCGAGCACGGCGACGACGACGAGAACGACGATCCCGATGGGGTTCTCCACGGCGACCCGGCGGCCGCGGGCGTACGTCTCGGCGAAACCCATTGTCCTCGTCCCTCCGGCGGCGTGAGACGCGGATAAAGCTTCCGTCGGTTTTCCCCCGGGTCCCCGTTTCCGGCCCGGGCGGGACAAGCGATTTGTCCCGCGGCCCCGACCGTCCGGACGATGGAGGCCGAGGTCCGCCCGCCCGAACCGGACGAACTCGACGCAGTCGTCGACATGTGGGTCGAACTCGCGGCCGACCAGCGCGAGCACGGCTCCCACCTGCTCGCGGGGGCGAACCGCGCCGCGATCGGCGAGACGTTCGCCCGCCAACTCGTCGTCGGCGGCCTCCGGGTCGCCGTCGCGGACGGTCCCGTGGGATTCGTCTCCTTCGCCCCCGACACGGGCCGGTACGAGGAGGACCACACGCGGGGCGTCGTGCGGAACCTCTACGTCCGCCCCGCGTTCCGCGACCGGGGCATCGGCTCCCGCCTCCTGGCGGCCGCCGAGTCGGCGCTCGCGGCCGACGGCGCCGACGCGGTGCGGATCGAGGCCATGGCGGACAACGAGGCGGCCCGGGCGTTCTACGAGCGGCGGGGCTACGACCCCCACCGCGTCGCGTTCGAGAAACGGGTCGAAAGCGATACAAGGCGAGATTGAGAACCGGCGCACGGCGCCAGGAGAGCATGGGCGGTTCATGCGCTCGACTTGTAATCGAGAATCCGTGGGTTCGAATCCCACTCCTGGCTCGTAACGAACAGTTTACTGGTCTATCGCCCGGCCGGCGGGGGAGGGCGGCGTGAGGTCGGGGAGCATCTCCCGACGACCGGCCGAACCGTCGTCTTCCACCGGGGTGAGCGTTCGAGAAACCGGGCCTCTCGCAGCCCCAGGACGGTCCACCGGCCAACCTCCTGTGCGACGTCACGCGGTCTCGACTCGGATGCCGCCGGAAACCTCGGCGACGACGTTGTAGACGAGCGCGTAGATCGCGAAGCCGATCGCCGAAACGACCGCCGCGAACACGACCGCGAGGACGTAGGCGATCAGGCTACCGAGAAAGCCCATCCCCATGTCAGCGCCGCCGGCCATCGCGGTCATCATGCTCCCGAACAGCAACATCGGGAGCATGAACACCGCGGTGATGATGGCGCTCAGGGCGGCCCCGAACTTCGCGACTGAGGTGACGTTGACCTGCGTGATTTCCGTCGACACGCCGGCGCGTCCGGTGGACGACTATTAAAGCTCTAGTCCCGGGACGGGTCGCTGGCGGGCGGTACGACGAACCGCAACTCGGCCGCCGCCGGAGTCGACCGGTTCCCCGCCGGGAATCCGCCCGCCAAGCGCCCCGAACGCGGCACCGGCTGGGCCACAGTAACTGTCGCCGGCCGCGCCGCCAGCCAGGGCATCTAGCCGAAGCGGTAGATGGCCGCTCCCAGCCCGACGAGCGCGGGGAGCGCGAACGGGACCTCGCCGGGATCCATGCCGCCGATCCCGATGCCGACCGCCAGGAGCGCGACGAGCGCGCCCGCCTCGATCGACTTCCGCGTCCGGGGACTGATCTCCGGGACGACCTCGCTCATGTCCGCGGACACGCCCGCCGGACGGATAAGCCCCGGGGACCTCACTCCGGGTCCTCGAGGTCCAGGTCCAGCTCGGACAGCGGCCGGAGTTCGATGTAGCCGTCCGGGCCGGTGATCCTGATCGTCGAACTGCCGAACGACCGGGCGAGCACCTCCGAGACCGCATCCGGATCGGAGTCGTCGGCACCCGTCGGTGCCATGGCGGTGGACCGTAACCGGCGCCGGCCACGTAAATCTCGGGGACGGACGCGCCGGCGGCTGGGCGCGGCGCTCCGTTCCGGTCCGGCCCGCCGGTCCCCGGCGCCCGGGGCCGTCGAGGGGCCGCTATCGCATGGCCCGGCGGACCGCCGCCTCGATGTCGTCCGGCGTCGGCCGCCGGGGGAACGTCCGGTCGGCGAGCCACGCCGGCGCGGCCGCGTCCCCGGCGTGGGGTTCGATCCGCTCGACCGGCACCGACCGGCCGGCGACGGTCACCCGGCGGTAGGCGCCGTGATCGACGGCCGTGAGGTCCCAGCCGAACGTCACCGACTCCCGGCAGCGCAGGACCGTCGCCTCGTCGGCGTCCATCCCCTCGTCCCGGTAGACGACCAGGTTCGCGTCCCCGACCCCGACCGCCGGGACGCGCTCGTCGACCGCGTACAGCGTCGGCGAGGCGGCCCGCCGTCCCAGGAGCCGACGGAGCAGCCCTCCGAGCCCCATACTCCCCGCCCGGAACCGGGAGGGCTTCAACCTGTCCACGGCCGGCTCGCGCCGAACGCACACCGGTGGTTTCTCGGGCGGCGAGCCCGAGGGGTCGTCCATGACACGGGTGGGGGTCGTGGGCGCCGGCGCGGCCGCGGCGGCGCTCGCGCACGTCCTCGACGGGGCGGCGCCGGGGGTCGAACTGACCGTGCTGGAGAAGTCCGGGGGGCTCTGTGGCCGGGCCGCGACCCGGCGACACGGGGAGCTGACTTACGACTACGGCGCCAACTACCTGAAGGCCGACGACGACCGGGTGAACGACCTGGTTCGGGAGGCTCTCGGGACCGGGGGCCTGATCGACGTGGCCGAACCGATCTACGCCTTCGACGCCGACGGGACCGTCTCTCCCGGGCGCGACGCCGACGAGCACAAGTGGAGCTACGAGGCCGGGCTGACCCAGATCGCGAAGCGGCTGTTCGGCGCGACCGACGCGACGGTCCACCGGAACACGCGGGTCGAGGCCCTGCGTCGCGACGGGGACGCGTGGCGGCTGACCGACGCCGACGGGGACACGTGGGGCCCGTTCGACGCCCTCGTCCTGAACCCGCCGGCGCCCCAGACCGCCGACCTGCTCCGGACGGTCGACCGGTCGACCGGGCGCTGCCGTGCGCTGGCCGCGGCCGCCGCGGACGTGCCCTACCGGTCGGTCTGGACCGCGGTCCTCCGCTACCCGTTCGAGCTGGACCGACCGTACTACGCGCTGGTCAACGCCGACAAGGACCACGACGTCGGCTGGATCTCCCGGGAGGAGTGCAAGCCCGGACACGTCCCCGACGGGGAGAGCCTGTTGATCGTCCAGTCGAACGACGGGTGGGCCGTCGAGCGGTACGACGATCCGCCGGCGGAAAACGTCGCCGACCTCGCCGCCGCCGCGGCCGACATCGTCGGCGACGAACGCCTCGCGGACCCGGCCTGGACCGATCACCAGGGCTGGCTCTATGCCCTCCCCGAGGCGGGCGTCGACGAGGGGCCCGTGCGCGACGCCGCGCGGGCGGACCTCTATCCCGTCGGCGACTGGGTCGCCGGCGAGGCGCGCCTCCACGCCGCCCTCCGGAACGGCCTGGAGACGGGCGAGCGGCTGGCCGACGCGCTCTGACCGCCGCTCGGCCGCCGCACGGTCAGTCGGGCCCCTCCCCGAACAGGTCGGTCGAGAGGTACCGCTCGCCCCCGTCCGGGAGCACGGCGACGGTCAGGTCGCCGGGGTTGTCCGCGACGTAATCGACCCCCGCCGCGACCGCGGCGCCGGCCGAGATCCCGACGAGCAGGCCCTCCTCGCGGCCGATCCGCCGCGCCGTCTCCTTCGCCCGCCGGTCGCCGACGGCCCGGACCTCGTCGACCAGGCCCGGGTCGAGCACGTCGGGCAGGAACCCGGGGCCGATCCCCTGGATGTCGTGGCCCGCGTCGCTCCGCTCGGAGAGGGTCGGGGACGACGCCGGCTCGACGGCGACGACGGTCACGCCGTCCGCGTCGCGGTCCTCGCGCAGGTGGCGCGCGACCCCGGTCACGGTGCCGCCCGTGCCGACGCCGGCGACGACGGCGTCGACGGCCCCCGCCGTCGCCTCCCAGATCTCCGGGCCCGTCGTCCGTCGGTGGGCCAGCGGGTTCGCCGCGTTCGCGAACTGCCGTGCCAGGACGGCGTCGTCGCGGTCGGCGTGGATCGCCTCGGCCCGCCGGGTCGCGCCGCCCATCCCGTCCTCGGCCGGCGTGAGTTCGAGGTCGGCGCCGAGCGCGCGCAGCAGCGTCCGGCGCTCCCTGGACATCGACTCGGGCATCGTCAGCACGCAGTCGTACCCCCGGGCCGCCGCGACGGCCGCGAGGCCGATGCCGGTGTTGCCGCTCGTCGCCTCGACGACGGCCCCGCCCGGGCCGAGCGCGCCGCTCTCCTCGGCCGCGTCGATGATCTCCCGGGCGATGCGGTCTTTCACAGAGTACGGGTTCGACGCCTCCACCTTGCCGAGGAGGGAGTCGGCCAGCGAGTCGAGCCGGAGCAACGGCGTCTCGCCGACCAGTTCGTCGACCGACGACGCGACTGTCGCCTCCTCGGGTAACCCGGCTCGGAGCATCGGTCGGGGTACGCGCCGGGCACGGATCGGTCCCGGCCCGCAGGATTCGGGGTCTTCAAGTCGCGTCCAGTCGCCCGGGCGGTTCGAGTTCCGTCCCGGCCCGTCCCGTCGCCCGGGCGGCCGTCCCGATGCGCACGCGTACGGGCCACCGTTTAACCCTCCCCCGTGCCGAGGGCCGACGATGTCCGGCGGCGTCCGAGCGGAGGTGGCGGTCCACGGCCCCACGGACTGTCCGGTGGCGGCGCTCTCGGCCGATCGGGACGCGGCGGCGACCGGGGTGACCTGGGCCCGGAACGGCGACGAGGTCGCCGAGGAGTTCCGCATGGGGAGCGACGGCGGCGACGGCGGCGCCGGGGGCGCCGACGTCGGCGACCACCCCGTCCGCCCGGTCGTCGACGTCGGCGACCGGCGGGTCTACCGGTTCGAACGCGAGGCCGGGGCCGGCTGCGCCTGCGAGACCGTCGAGTCGGCCGGCGTCCCGGTCGCCGACGTCCGCGCCGAGTCCGGGGTGCTCGTCCTCACGCTCCACCTGGAGGGGGTCGAACCGCTCCGGGAGGTCCTCCCCGCCCTCCGGGCCGGCGCCGACCGTGTCGAGGTCCGTTCGCTCGTCCGCACGGCGCCGGACCGGAACGCGGACGGATCGACCGCCCGGGCCCCGACGCTCCTCGATCCGGGCCGGCTGACCGACCGCCAGCGCGAGGTCCTGCGGACGGCCCACGGGATGGGCTACTTCGAGTACCCCCGCCGGGCCAGCGCCGAGGCGGTCGCGGCGGAACTCGACATCGCCCCCTCGACGTTCGCGGAACACCTCGCCGCCGCACAGGGGCGACTGCTCGACGACCTCCTGTCCGACTGACCGGCGGGCCGTCGGGACGGACGCCCGCCTGCCGGCGCGGCGTCGCCGATCGGGCGGCCCGTTCGGCGTCACCTTCTTTCCGCTCCCGGCGCGAGGCCCGGGTATGCCACTCGGTGGTTCGACAACGGTCGCGTGGCTCGTCACGGTCGGGTTCCTGGTCGCCTTCGTCGCCCCGGTCGTGTACCTCACGTACCTCAGCATGCAGGACGACGCGCACGCCGCCGCCGCAGCCGCGGACCCGGCCGACCCGGAGTCCTGACCCGATCGCGGGCCGGGCGTTCGCGCCCGCCCGCCGATCCGGCGTCCCGTTCCCCCGTCGGTCGGCCCCGTGGCCGGCCCCGCGGCCGGCTGTCGGCCGTCACCGGGAGGCGCGGGGAGCGCCGGCGACCGGCGACGACGCGGGACGGGGCCCCGTCACGCATTTGCCCCTCCGCGACACACCGGGCCCCATGGCGGTCCCGTGGTCGGGGGACTACTGGCTCGTCAGATTCCTCTTCCACCGCGGCCTGGCGCTGATCTACCTGCTCGCCTTCCTCGTCGCGGCGTTCCAGTTCCGGCCGCTGGTCGGCGAGGACGGCCTGTTGCCGCTCGGCGAGCGCGCGGAGCGGCGGTCGTTCCGCGAACGGCCGAGCCTCTTCTACCTCGTCCCCGACGACCGCCTCGTCGGGGCGGCGGCGTGGCTCGGCGTCGCCGGGTCGGCGCTCGCGCTCGTCGGCCTCCCCTACTGGCTCCCCGACCGGTACGCGCTCCCGGTCTCTGTCGGCCTGTGGGCGGGGCTCTGGGGCCTGTACCTCTCGTTCGTGAACGCCGGCGGCGTCTTCTACGGGTACGGCTGGGAGTCGATGCTCCTGGAGACGGGGTTCCTCGCGGTCTTCCTCGGCGCGGGCCCCGTCGCCGCCCCCGCGACCGTCGTCTGGCTCCTCCGCTGGGTGCTCTTTCGCAACATGTTCGGCGCGGGGCTCATCAAGATGCGCGGCGACGCGTGCTGGCGGGACCTGACCTGCCTCGACCACCACTACGAGACCCAGCCGATGCCCAACCCGCTGAGCTGGTTCGCCCACCACCTGCCCGACCGGTTCCACCGCGTCGAGGTCCTCGGCAACCACGTCGTCGAACTCGCCGTCCCCTTCCTCTACTTCGCCCCCCAGCCGTTCGCCTCCCTCGCCGGCGCCGCGACGATCGGGTTCCAGGGCTGGCTGATGCTCACCGGCAACTTCTCGTGGCTGAACGCGCTCACCATCGTGCTTGCCGTGAGCACGTTCGGCGACGGGACGCTCGGGGCCGTGCTCCCTGTCTCGGCGCCCCCCGCCGCGCCGGTCCCGTTCCCGCTCCGGGTCGCGGCGCTGCTGGTCGCCGCCCTCGTCGTCGCGCTCAGCGTCCGACCGGTCCGGAACATGCTCTCCCCGGGCCAGGTGATGAACACCGCGTTCGACCCGCTCCACCTCGTCAACACGTACGGCGCCTTCGGCTCGATCACGAGGGAGCGCTTCGGGATCGTGATCGAGGGGACCGACGCGGCCGACCCGGACCCGGGCGACTGGACGGAGTACGAGTTCAAGGGCCAGCCGGTTCGCCCCGACGAGCGCCCCCCGCAGTGGGCCCCCTACCACCTGCGCCTGGACTGGCAGCTGTGGTTCGCGGCGATGTCGCCCACCCCTCGCCGCCACCCGTGGTTCACGGCGCTCCTGGCGCGGCTGCTCGACGGCGACGAGGCGACCCTCGGGCTCCTGGCGACCGATCCCTTCCCGAACGGGTCGCCCGAGCGCGTCCGAGCGATCCGCTACCGCTACCGGTTCACCACGCCCGAGGAACGGGCCGAGACCGGCGACTGGTGGCGCCGGGAGCGCGTCGGCACCTACGTCCGGGCCGTCTCGGCCGACGACCTCCGCGCGGGCCGGTCGGTGACGCGTCGCCCGGGGTGAGCCGTCCGCCGCGGGTCCCGCGGCGGGGCGTCCGCCGCGGCCGTCCGCCGCGAGTCGCCCACGCCCGACCGCGGCGCCGCCCCCCGGCGCGTGCCGGTCATCCCTCGTCGCGGTCGTCCCCGGCCGGCGGCTCCGCGGACAGGAGCTTCCCCCCGACGTCGCGGCGGTCCGCCACCGCCCGGTAGGCCCGCTCGCGCAGCCGCTCGTAGTCCGAGAACTCCCGCAGGAACGCCACGACCGGGCGGACGTCACGGCCCAGGTCCGACAGGAGGATCGCCCGCTCGATCGACGCCCCGCAGGAGTGGACCTCGCCGTCGACGATCAGGTGCGAGCACCGCTCGTAGTCCTCGGGCAGGCGCTCGCGCAGGGCCGCGTCGAGTTCCGAGAAGCCGACGACCCGCACGTCCGCGCGCTCGACGAGGAACTCCGCCCACCAGGTGCAGAACCCGCAGTCGTCGTCGTAGACGAGCGTCGCATCGCTCATGGGTCCGCTACGGTCGGCCAGCCACTAACCCTTGTGCCCGGCGCAGGGCTCTTCACCCCGGACCGCACACCCCGCGGCATGGAGCGGTTCGTCCGGGCGGTCGTCGCCGGCGGCCTCCTCCTGCTGGCCGGCCTGTGGCTCGCGGAGGCGTCCGCCGCGGGGTCGCCGCCGTGGCTGGGCGGGGCGGCTCTCGCCGCCCTGGGCGCCGGGGGCCTGGCGTTCGGCGTCTACAGCGAACTCTCCGTCCCGTGACCCACGCTCGTCCGGCCGATCCGTGCCCTCGCTCCGATCCCGGGCGCTTTTGTCCGGCCGATCCGTGCCCCCGCCCGTGACCGACGCCGTCCGTCGCTGTCCCGACCACGGCCCGTTCGCGGGCGGGGGCTGCCCCGACTGCGGCGCGGCCGGATCCCCGGTGCTCGGCGGGGACCGCCGCACGCGCCTCTCGAAGTTCCTCTCCGGCGCGCTCCGGCACTTCCCGGCGGACGTCGGCCTGACCCTCGACGACCACGGCTGGACGCCGTGGGCCGACCTGGTCGCGGCCGCGGCCGACCGGTACGGGTGGGCCGACGGGCCGACCGTGGCGGCGGTCGTGGCGACCGACCCGAAGGGCCGCTTCGAGCGCGACGGCGACCGGGTCCGCGCCGCGTACGGCCACTCCGTCGACGTCGACCTCGACGCGCCGGAGACGCCCGTCCCGGATACCCTCTATCACGGGACGGCCCCCGAGAACCTCGACGCCATCCGCGCGGAGGGCCTGCGCCCGATGGGCCGCCAGCAGGTCCACCTCTCGGGCACCGTCGAGGCGGCCCGCGAGGTCGGCCGCCGTCACGCCGCCGACCCCGTCGTCCTGTCGGTGGACGCCGCCGCCCTCCGGGCCGACGGCCACCGCGTCGTCAAGCGCGGCCGGGACGTCTACACCGTCGCCCGCGTCCCCCCGGAGTACGTCGCCGGCGCCGCGGAGGCGTGACGACCGGGCGGTCCCGGTTCGGCCGCCGGGGGCGGGCACCGCGGCGTCCTGGACGGCGGGGACGCCGGCGTCGGCTCCCGGTCCTCCCGCCGACAGCCCGACGGACCGGCGTCTCGCCGGGTGAGAACGGTCCCGGACACGGGGGCGTGTCCGGAACGGAAGCGGTCCGCCGGCGAGAGCTTGGGGGGTGTCTCGGCAGTGATGCGTGGCACGTCGTGGGGGGGTACGTGCGCCCGGCGGACCACTTGGCTTCGCGTGGTTCGACGAAGCCGACCATAACTCTACGGTGGGGGGTTACAAATCTTACGCCCTCGCGCGGCCCGTCCCCCGGGGCCCGGCGAGTGCCCCCGGCTCCCCCGCCGTCCGCCGGGCGCCGGCCCGCGGCCGCCCCGCGTCGGTCGCCGGCCGGCCCCGCGGTCCGACGAAACCCTTAGGGGGGGCCTCCGCGTGGCCCGACCATGGAGTTACGGGCCTGTTACTTCTGCGGGTCGCCAGGCGACGGCCTCGACACCTACCCCGTGGTCCCCGAGCGCATCGCCCCCGCGGACGGCGTCGAGAACCCGGCCGACGTCGTCCTCTGTCCCGACTGCCGCGCCAAGCTGACGCGCGTCCTCGACGGCGTCCTCGGGGAGGCCGACGCGGCCGGCGGCGCCGACCCGGCCCGGGACGAACCGGCGGCAGCCGGGACCGGCCCGACCGCGGCGACCGGCGGGACCGACGGGACCGACCCGGGCGGTATCCCCGAGATAACGTTCGACGACGCCGGCGACGGGTCGGTCGCCCCCGAGGGGACGGGGAGCGACGGTCCGGCGGGGGGACCGACGGACGCCGGCGCCGACGGCGACCCGGGCTCGAACGCCGGCGGGGAGTCCGAAGCCGGACCGACCGCGGGGACGGACCCGGACGACGGATCGGCGGGCGTCGACGTCGTGCCAGACGCGTCGTCGGACGCCGACCCGCCGGCGGAGGCGGCCGGGGACGCCGGGACCGCGAGCGGGGACGCCGACGACGGTGACGACGGCGATGCCGGGGCGTCCGACACGGGGTCCTCGCGCGGGCTCCGGGGGCTCGGGAACAGCGGCGCGGGCGAGTACCGGCAGGCGCTCCGCCTGCTTCGCAACCGCGACTTTCCGATCGACCGCGCGGAGGTCGTCGACGTGATGTCGAGCGCGTACGACCTGAACCGCGAGGAGTGCCACGGGCTGATCGACCTCGCCGTCGAGCGCGGCTCGCTGACCGACGACGACGGCGTGCTCCGGCGGGACTGACCGCCCCGGTCGCCCCGGCTCACCCCGCCCCGGACGCGCTCGCGGCCTCCCGGTCGGGCAGGCGCGCATAGCAGAGCGCGGCGACGACCGTCAGGCCGGCGAGGCCGAGGAAGGCGGCGTCGAAGAGGCCGCTGTCGGCGAGGTAGCCGACGGCGACGGAGCCGGTCGACCCGACGACGAAAAAGCCGGTGCGGAGCAGCCCCCAGGCCGTCCCCTCCACGTCGTCGGCGAGCACCTCGACGATGTACGCGTTCGAGACCGGCGCCACCGCGAGCCGGACGCCCATCGCGGCGGACACGACCGCGAGGGCCGCCACCCCCTCGACGAGGGGGAGCACGGCGAGCGGGAGGACGCTCGCCGCCGTCGTGGCGACCAGCACCCGGCCGTGCCCCAGCCGATCGGCGAGCCGTCCGGCGGCCGACTGGGCGGCCGCGCCGACGAGAAAGAGGAGGGCGAACAGCGTCCCCGCGGTCGTCGCGGCGAGGCCCTTGACGCTCACGAGGTACGTGGGGAGGAACGCCGAGAGCCCCTGGAAGACGAACAGCATCAGCCCGATGCCGAGCACCCCGATGACGACCGGCCGGCGGCGCACCTCGCGCCCGACGCGCCCGGCGTCCGCCCGGAGCGCCCGGCCCGCGGCGGTCCGCTCCCGCGGGGGGACCGCGAACCAGAGCGCCGCGCCGAGCAGGAGGTACGCGGGGACGGCGAGCGCGAACGCCACCCGCCAGCCCGCCCGCGCCGCCAGGTACGTCGCTCCGGCCGGCAGGAGCGCGGCCCCGACGCTCCCCGCGCCGAGCACGACCCCGAACGCGGCGCCGTCGTTTTCGCCGAACGCCCGCGAGAGCACGGTCGCCCGCGGCGGGCCGAACAGCCCCGTCCCCAGCCCGAAGACCGCACACCCGAGGACGAAGGGGAGCAGCGACGGCGCGACCGCGATGACGCCGACGCCCGTCGCCGCGGCCAGCGTGCTCCCGGCGAGCAGCCGTCGCTCGCCGATCCGGTCGACGAGCGCGCCCGCCGGGAACTGCATCACCGCGTAGGTCGCCCAGACGACGCTCACCACCGCCCCCGCGCCCGTGTTCCCGAGGTCGAACGCCGCCCGGACCTGCGGGAGCAGGGCGGGGAGGACGAACCGCATCCCGAGCACGGCCAGCCATCCGGCCGCCACGGCCCAGAGCAGGCCCCCCCGGCCCGAAAACGGCGCGCTCAGCCGGCCGTACGCCGCGCGACTCCCGTCCACTCCCCGGCCTCGTCGCCGCCGGGGCTAATGGGTGGCGGTCCCGGCCATCCGCGCCGGCGGCGCCGGGCCCGCCGCGGTCGGCGCCGGGCTTTTGCCGTCCCCGCCCCCACGCCCGCCATGGCCGACATCGACGCGACCGACCTCCTGCCGACCGAACGGATGCGCCGCGGCGCGCTCGACGGGGAGATCACGCAGATCCACCGGGGGAGCGCGCACGCCGAGGTCGGCGACACGTTCGGGATCGAAGGGACTACCTTCGAGGTGACCGCCGTCGAGGAGCGCCGGCTGGGCGACCTGACCGACGCCGACGCGCGCGCCGAGGGGGCGGCCGACCTGGCGGCCTACCGCGAGCGCCTGCACCGGGTCCACGAGGAGTTCACCTGGGACGACGAGGCGCCGGTGGTCCGCCACCGGTTCGAACCCGTCGACGGCGGGTGAGCGCGGGGGGCGCCCGTCCGAACGCGATGGGTTCAAGTCCCCTTCCCGCCGGTATGTAACTAATGACCACCGACGACCCCATCGCCGAGGCGCTTCTGAGCGACTCGCCGTACGAGCGCCTTCGGGCACGCGAGTTCCGCGTTCTCGGGGGCGCCATTCCCCGGAAACTCGCGTGGCAGAGCTACCTCCTGCTCTCGCTCGCCGCCCTCCTCCCTCTCGTCGGACTCCTCCCGCCGGGCGTCCGCGAGACGTACATCGGCGACGCCGCGCTGGCGACCCCCCGGTGGGCCGTCATCGCGCTTTTCGCCGTCGGCGTCCTCTGGCTCACGGGCCTCGGCCACGCCGGCATCGCCCTGCGCCTGCTCGCCCTCGGGCCGGGCATCTCGGAGGTGCAGGCCCGGGAACTGCTGAGCCTGGAGAACGTCTGCTCGCTTTTCGGCTTCGGGACCGCCGGCGTCGCCGTCCTCGCCACCTACGCGTTCGTCGGAATCGGGTTCGCCGGCCTCGACACGCTCATGGCGTACGCCGCCGTCGCGGGGAACCCCTTCACGCCGGCGCCCCTCCCGGTCACGGTCGGGTCCGTCGCCATCGTGGCGATGGTCGGGGCCGTCGTCCTCAAGTTCCTCTCGGCGTTCGTCTACGTGGAGTCGGTTCGGCGCGGCCGGTCGGCGGTCCGCGCGTCGCTCTGAGCCCCCGGCCGTCGGGACCCGCACGGCCGGGAGCCGGGACCGCGGGCGGGGACGCCGCCGACGCCAAGCCGCGATCCGGGGCCGCCCGGGGCCCGTCCTCCGGGCCCGACGCCGGCCGACGGCGAACGATTTAACCGCCGGTCACGCGAACCCGGCGGTATGGTCGAGCCCGACCGGTTCTTTATTGCAGCGACCGCGGCCCTCCTGATCCTGATCCTGCTCGGCCTGGTCCTGAGCCTCCTGTGAGCCGCCGTCGCGACCGCGAAACGAGTGGATTAAAGGGAAGGGGCGGGATTCGAACCACGCGAAGCCGTCGGCCGGCCGTTTCGGCCGGTCGATCGCTCTACCACTGGCGTACCCTTCCGAACACCGTTAGGAGCGGGCGGTTCAAATGCCCGTCGGTAGGGTCGGCGACCGGCCACCACCGGGCGCGCGCCGGCCGCGGGCCGACCGGCGGCCGCGTCAGTAGCTCCGCTCTTTGGGCTCGTAGCTCCGGCTTTCCCCCTCGAGCACGACCGGCTTGTACCAGATGCGGGGCTCGCCGCCGTTCCAGGACAGCATCGTGTGCTTGAGCCACTCGTCGTCCTTCCGCTCCTGGTGGGCCTTGCGCCAGTGAGCCCCCCGGAACTCAGTGCGGGCGAGGGCGCCGAGCGTGATCGCCTCGGCCAGGTCGATGACGTTCCGCGTCTCGATGGTCTGGATCAGGTCGGTGTTGAACGTCCGCGACGGGTCCGAGACGGCCACGTCCCGGTACCGCTCCCGGGCCTCCCGGATGTCGACGAGCGCGCGCTTGAGCGCCGACTCCTCCCGGAAGACGTTGACGTTCTCGGTCATGGTCCGCTGGACCCGCTCGCGGACCGTCGCGTGATTGACGCCGTCCTCGCGGTCGAGCAGGCGCTCGATCCGTGCCCGCTCGCGCTCGACCGCCCGCTCGACCGTCGCCGCGGCGCCGCCGCCGGGCGCCCCGCCGGCCGCCGTCCCGCCGTCGGCGACGGCGTCCTCGAGGCCGGCCTCGCCGAGCGCGACCGGGGCGTCGACCGTCCCGGCCTCGGCGTCCGGGGTCTCGCCGGTCGTGATCCGCGCGGCGTCCATCGGGTCCCCGGCCGCGTGGCGGCCGGCCCGGCGGCCGAACACGACGAGTTCCGGCAGGGCGTTCCCCCCCAGCCGGTTCGCGCCGTGCACCGACGCGCAGGCACACTCCCCGACCGCGTACAGCCCGTTCACGCAGGTCTCGCCGTTCTCGTCGGTCTCGACCCCGCCCATCGCGTAGTGTTGCCCGGGCTTGACCGGCATCGGCCCGTCGAGCGGGTCCACCCCCTCGAAGTCCTCGGCCAGGTGGACGATGTTCTCCAGGCGGTCGAGGATGCGCTCCTCGCCGAGGTGCCGCATGTCGAGGTGGACGTACTCGTCCTCGATGCCGCGGCCCTCGTTGACCTCGGTGAGTTCGGCCCGCGAGACGACGTCCCTGGAGGCGAGTTCGCCCGCGTTCGGGGCGTAGTTCCGCTCGAACATGAACCGCTCGCCCTCGGCGTTGTAGAGGATCCCCCCCTCGCCGCGCACCCCCTCCGAGATCAGGACCCCCGTCGAGGGCAGCGTCGTCGGGTGGAACTGGATCATCTCCATGTCCTCGACGGGGACGCCGGCCCGGTAGGCCATCGCCACGCCGTCGCCCGTGTTCGCGACGGCGTTGGTGGTGTGTTCGTACACCTGTCCGAGCCCGCCGGTCGCGAGGATGACCCCGCCCCGGGCCGCGAAGCCGGCCACCTCGCCCGACTTGATGTCGTAGGCGACGACCCCGTGACACGTCCGGTCGGACGGATCGGCCTCGCCGGTGACCGCCAGCCGGCTGACGTACCACTCGTCGTACACCCGGATCCCGCGTTTCACCACCTGTTCGTAGAGGGTGTGCAGGAGGTGGTGGCCCGTCTCGGCGCCCGCGTACGTCGTGCGCGGAAAGGAGAGGCCGCCGAACGGCCGCTGGGAGACCCGGCCGTCGTCGTCGCGGGAGAAGGCCATCCCCCACCGCTCCAGCTGGATGACCTCCTCGGGGCTGTCCTGACAGAGCGTCTCGACGGCCGGCGCGTCGCCGAGGTAGTCCGACCCCTTCATCGTGTCGTAGGCGTGGTCCTCCCAGGAGTCGCCCTCCCGGAGCGCGGCGTTGATGCCGCCCTCGGCGGCCCCCGTGTGTGATCGGACCGGGTGGAGCTTCGAGACCAGCGCGACGTCCGCCCCCGCCTCGTCGGCGGCGATGGCCGCGCGCAGCCCCGCCCCGCCGGCGCCGACCACGACGACGTCGTGTTCGTGCATCTGACCCGGATTAGGACCGGGACAACTTGAGGCTGTTTCCTCCCGCCCGCGGGTCGACCCCGGGAGCGGTCGGCGTCCCGTCGGCGACGGCCGGCGGCCGCGCGGGTCCCGGGCGCCGGACGCGGGTCTCCCGCCCCCGCTCCCCGGCGGTGCGTGCAACGGCCGTCTCGGCTACCCCCACGTATTTGTCCCCATCGGCTCTTGCCCCAACCACATGGGTTCCCTCGCCGCACACCTCAAACACTACCTCCTCCTGGTGCTCGGCGCCCTCGTCGGCAACGCCGTCGCCGTCGGCGCCGTCGCCCGGTCCGGCTGGGACGTCCCCGGGTTCCTCGGCCTCGCCCGACGGATTCCCGCGCTCGGCCCGCCGGCGCTCGAACCGGTGCTCGAACACGCCGCCGCGGCGGCCGTCCTGACGGCGCCCCCCGCCGTCGGGCTCGTGGCCGTCGTCTACCCCTACTACCGCCTCGTGCTCGAATAGCGCGGTCTGACCCCCCGGCCGTCGTCTGCCCCCGCTACCGTCTCGCGCTCGAACGGTCGTCGGAGCCCGACCCCCGGGCCCGGACCGTCGGGCCCCGCCGTCGACGCCCGCTGCGTCACCAGAACTTGAGGTTGTTCTTCACCGCTTCCCGCTTGAGCTCCTGGATGTGCTCGGTCAGCGGGATGTCCTTCGGACAGACCTCGGTGCAGGAGAACTGGGTCTGACACCGCCAGACGCCGTGTTCCTGCTCGATGATCTCCAGCCGGCGCTGCTTCAGTTCCTCGCCCTCGCGCTCGTCCATCGCGAACCGGTAGGCCTTGTTGATCGCGGCCGGCCCGAGGTACTGGTTGTCGCCGGCGGCGATGTTGCACGAGGACATGCAGGCCCCACACCAGATACACCGCGTCGAGGTCTTGATCTTCTCGCGGTTCTCGCGGCTCTGGTACTGCTCCTCTAGCTCCCCGTCCGGGAGGTCGTTCGTCTGGAAGTACGGCTCGACGGCCTCCATCTGGTCGTAGAAGTGCTCCATGTCGACCACGAGGTCCTTCACGACCTCCTGGTGGGGGAGCGGTTCGACCCGGACCGGCTCGTCGAGGTCCGCGAGCTGGGTCTGGCAGCCGAGCCGCTGGGTGCCGTTGACGAACAGCGCGTCCGAGCCACAGACCGCCTGCCGGCAGGAGTGCCGGAACGTGAGCGACGGGTCGTAGCGGTCGCGCGCGTGGATGAGCGCGTCGAGCACGGTCATCCCCTCCTCGAACGGCACGTGGAAGTCGTCGTACCGCGGCTCCCGCTTGCCCTCCACCTCCGGGTCGTAGCGGTACACCTTCAGGTGGTAGGTGTCCTCGTCGTCGGGGTCGGGGCCGGCGTCCTCGGCCCGCGCCCGGCGCTGTGCGCGGTCGCGGTCCGCGCGCCGGCGGTCGCCGGCCGTGGCCTCGGGTTCGGCCCCCGACTCGTCCCGTGGTTCGCTCTCGCTCCGGTCCGTCTCGGTCTCGGTTTCGGGGTCCTCGGGTACGGGCGTACTCATTATATCACCGGGAGCAGGTCGATGCCGGCCCACGCGTTGGCGGTGCGGACGCCCTGGACGAGCAGGACGGCGCTGGCGACGATCAGCGTCCACTTGACGGCGGTGCGCTTCCGGCCGGACAGCCCCTGGTTGACGAGGGCGTTGTAGACGCCGTTGACGCCGTGGAACGTGGCGGTCACCAGGAACAGGACCATCAGCGAGTAGTAGGTCCACTGCTGCATCCTGGCCTGCGAGAGCGCGAAGGTCACCTCGTCGGCGTGGTAGACGAAGTGCAGGAGGAAGAAGTGGAAGGCGAGCACGACAACCAGGAAGACGGCGGTGATCCGCTGCCAGAGCCACCGCCGCCCGCCGGGCTCGAACGAGGTGTAGCGCTCGCTCACGCCGACACCCCCGCCAGGAACGTCGGGACGCTCGCGACCACGATGGCTCCCGTGAGCACGAGCGACGCGTAGAAGCTGACGTCCTGCGATTCGAGCCCCACCCCGAGGTCGATCAGCAGGAGTCGGCAGCCGTTGAGGATGTGGAAGACGGCCACCGCGAGCAGGCCGACCTCCAGGAGCCGGACGACCAGCAGGCTCTCGAGGGTGGTGATCGTCTCGGTGTAGGCGGTCCCGCCGGAGAGCGCCGTCGAGAGCACGGCGATGTGGGTGAAGAGGTATCCCACGAGCACCCAGCCGGTGAACTTGTGGAAGATCCACGCCCACATCCCGGCGGAGAACTCCCGCCACCGACCGAAGTCCTCGACGAGCCCCCGGTCGTAGGACTGACTCATACGCGTCCGAGGGACGGGGCCGGTATAGAAGTTACGCGTGCCCGCGACGCGCGGCGGGTCCGCCCGGCTCCGTCCCCCCGGTGACCCCCGACCGCCGGCCGGTCACGCCCCGTCGGCCCGGGAGCCGCCGCGGTCCGCCGGTCCGGCCGTTCCCCGTTCGGCGGCCCGTCGGGTCCCCTCGTCAAGCTTGACCAGGTGACAGAGCGGGTTTCCGGGGTAGACGACCGGGTTCTCCAGCACCCCGACCAGCAGGCCGGCGAACGGCGCCTCGACGGCGACGTTGTCGTCCTTGAACGGGTTCGTGATGGTGCAGATGCGCTCGCCGTCCGCGACGAGCGAGCCGCTCTCGTGGTGCATGTCGACGATGCCGCCCGCGTCGGCGCGCAGCCACGTCTTCTCGTCGCCGTTCCCGACCACGGTCCGCCACCCCGGCCACCGGACCGCGGTGGTCTCCAGCAGGCCGAACTCGGCGAGCACCGACTCGACGCCCCCGAGGGCCTCGTCGATGAGGGGCCGCTGAAACCGGTGGGCCTCGCCCATCTCGACCGTGATCGTCGGCACTCCCGCCTCGGTCGCCTCCCGGCGGAGCGTGCCCTCCGGCCCCTCGCTGTCGATGATGACCGTCGACCCGAACGACCGCGCGACCCGGTCGACGTCGCGTCGCCCGGTGTCGGCCCGGACGTGGAGCATGTTCGTCCGGCCGCGCGTCGAGGTGTGAAAGTCGATCCCGAGGTCGCAGGGCTCGACGAAGTTGGCGAAGATGCGGTGGGCCATCCGCCGCGCGCTGGTCGACCCCGGCTTGCCCGGGAACGCCCGGTTGAGGTCCCGGTCGTAGATGGGGAGGTAGCGCTGCTGTGCGAGGAAGGCGGGGACGTTCAACACCGGCAGGCAGACCAGCGTCCCGGCCAGCGACGTGAGGTCCCAGTCGTGGGCGACCGTCCGCACGACGGCGATGCCGTTGAGTTCGTCCCCGTGGGCGGCCGCCGACAGGAAGGCCGTCGGCCCGGCCTCGGCGCCGTTGATCACGGTGACCGGGATGCGGACCTGGTCGCCGAGGTACGTCTCGCTGACCCCGTACCGGATGTTCGCGGTCTCGCCCGGGGGCACCCGGCCGCCGTCGTAGGTGAACGAGCCGTCGTCGCCCATGGCCACCGTCGGAGGGGCGGGGGTTTCAAACCCCCGTCCGCCGCCGCGGCGGTCGCGTCGTCGCGCGGCGCCGGCCCCCGGCCCGCCGCGCGGACGACCGGCACGGCTTTCCACGCGCGGAGCGACAACCCGGCCATGCCGACCGGATCCGGGGCGGCGGAGGACGTGCGCGTCGGTGTCCTCGCGCTCCACAACAGCAAGGAGACCAAGGCCATCCTGAACGCCGTCGAGGCGCTCGGCCACACGCCCGTCTGGCTGCGCCGCGAGAACACCGCCGTCAGCATCTCCGACGGCGACCTGACGGTCGAGCCCGAGGTGGACGTGATCGTCAACCGGCTGCTGCTCTCGAACGCGGAGGCGCCCGTCGAGGGGCTGGGCCTGGCGGCGACGTTCGACCGGCTCCGGCCGATGCTCAACCGGCCGGGTCCGGTCCTGACCGCGCTGCACAAGGTCGCCGCGGCCGCGACGCTCGCCGACTGGGACGTCCGCGTCCCGGACGCGCTGCTCGCGCTCTCGAACGACCGGCTCAACCGGGACCGCGCGCGCTTCGGCGACGTCGCGGTCTACAAGACCGCCATCGGCACCCACGGCGGGGGCACCTGGAAGGTCGACCTCTCGGAGCCGATCAACCCCCGCGTGGGCACCCGGCAGGCGTTCCTCCAGGAGATGATCGCCGGCGGGACCGACGACGAGCGCGACCTCCGGGTCTACGTGGTGGGGGACCGCGTGGTCGGCGCGATGTACCGCTACGCCCCGGAGGGCGACTGGCGCACGAACGTCGCCCTCGGCGGCGACGTGGAGGACGCAACCGGCGACCTGCCCGGGGAGGCCGCCGACACCGCGCTCTACGCCGCCGAGGTGCTCGACCTCGACTACGCCGGGGTGGACCTCGTCGAAGGGTCCGACGGCTGGTACGTGCTGGAGGTCAACCCCACGGCGGGGTTCAAGGGGCTGTTCGAGGCGACGGGGATCAGCCCGGCGCCGCACATCGCCGCCCGTGCCGTCGCGGCCGGCGGCGGCACGGCCGACGCCGACCGGGTCGCGACGCTGGCGACCACTCTCGACGACTCGGTCCCCGACTGCAAGCCGGACGTCCCGGCCCCCCGGCGCGAGGAGGTCCCGATCATCGGCTACGTCGAGGAGGTCGTCGTCTCGGGCACCTCCGGCTCCGAGCAGACCCTGGCCAAGTCCGACACCGGGGCGACCCGGACGAGCATCGACACGTCGCTCGCGGCGACCGTCGGCGCCGGGCCCATTCAGTCCATGACGCGCGTGAAATCCGGGAGCACGAAGTCCGGCCGCGTCCGGCCCCTGGTCGACCTCGTGATCGGCATCGGCGGCCGGCAGCACACCGTCACCGCCAGCGTCGAGGACCGGTCGCACATGGACTATCCACTCCTGCTCGGGCGGGACGTCCTCGAACACTACCGCGTCGACGTCGGCCGGAAGGCCGGGGGGAACGCCGGGAACGCCGGGGGCCCCGAGCGCGCGATGGAGTGACGCGGCGGCCCGGCGAGCGGGCGATCCGGGGGCGTTCCGCCCCACGGTGCCGATGCCGGTGCCGGTCCCGATCCCGGTGCCGGCCCCGGTCCCCGTGCCCCTCCCGTCCCCGGCGGCCGTTTCCGCCGCCCGCGGCGCCGGAGGCGGCGCGGCCCCCGACCGCGCTCAGAACCCCTCCTCCACCTCGGCGACTCCATCGGCGACGTCCTCGGTGACCCGCCAGAGGTAGAGGCTCGCGTAGCTCCGGTGGGGGGCCCACCGTTCGGCGCGCTCGACCATCGTCCCGCGGTCCGGGTCGTCGTCGTAGAGCGCGCGCATCCCCTTCCTGATCCCGAGGTCGCCGACCGGGAACACGTCCGGCCGGCCCAGCGCGAAGATCAACTGCATCCGGGCGGTCCACTCGCCCACGCCGGTGATCCCGGTCAGCGCCTCGATCACCGCCCCGTCGGGACGGTCGGCGAAGTGCTCGCGGTCCCAGCCCCGGTCGCGGAAGGTCTCGGCCGCCTCGTGGAGGTACCGCGCCTTCTGCCGTGAGAGGCCGGCGTCCCGGAGCGTCTCCCGGTCGGCGGCCAGCACCCCATCCGGGGTGATCTCGACGCGCTCGAACAGGCGTTCGCGCGTCGCCGCCGCGGCGGCCATCGACACCTGCTGGCGGAGGATCGAGACCACCAGCCGCTCGAACAGGTCCTCGGCCGGCGACAGCGCGAGCGGCCCGTGGCGCTCGACGACCGGGCCGAGCACCGCGTCGGCCCGCAGCGCCTCGTACGCCTCGCGGCTCATGTGTCGGCGTGGGACGCGTCGCACATACCGGTTGTGTCCCCCGAACCGGGCGGTAACGGAATCTTTAACCGCGCGCCACCACCAGCCTCCGACGCCGCTCGGTTGGTGTAGTCCGGCCAATCATCTCGGCCTTTCGAGCCGAGGACAGGGGTTCAAATCCCCTACCGAGCACTGCGGCGGGCGACTCCCCCGCCGGCGCCCGGACGGTTCGACAGCCGCCGGGGCGAGCCGGGACCGGAAGAAAGGGGTCCCCGACGGCGGGTTCCCGGCCGGAACCGTGCGCCCCGGCGTGACGGCCGTCTCTCCCCGTTCGTTCTGCGTTTCCCCGTCCGCCCGCAACCGCGCACCCCGGCGGACCCGCTGCCGGGCCCACCGGGAGATGCGGGCGCTCCGGCCGGGTCGACGCGCTCAGCGCGGGCCGATCCCGGTCACCTCGAACCGTGCCCCCCCGTCGGCGCCCTCGACGGCGCGGACCGTCCACCCGTGGGCGTCGGCGATCCGGCTGACGATGTTCAGCCCGAACCCGGTCCCGTCCTCCGCCGTCGAGTACCCCGCGTCGAACACCGCATCGCGCTCGTCGGCCGGGATCCCCGGCCCGTCGTCCTCGACGTAGAACCCGTCGTCGAGGCCGCCGACCGTCACGGTCACGTCCCCGCCGCCGTGATCGATCGCGTTTCGCAGCAGGTTCTCCAGCAGCCGGTGGAGCCGGTCGCGGTCGGCCTCCACCTCCGGGAGCGGGGGACCCTCCTCCCGGTATCGCAGGTCGGCGCCCTCGGCGGCGTCGCTCACGAGGGCCCACGCGGACTCGACCACCTCGCGCACCGCGACCGGTTCGGTCGGGCCGATCCCCTCCCCTTCCCGCGCCAGCACGAGGAGGTCCCCGATGATGCGGTCCATCCGGTCGAGCGCGTCGGCGATCGGGGCCAGGTGTTCGCTGTCACACTCCTCCCGGGCCAGTTCCAGCCGCCCGTCGGCGAGTTGAAGCGGGTTCCGCAGGTCGTGGGACACGACGCTGGCGAACTCGTTCAGCCGGTCCCGCTCCGCCCGGAGCGCCCGTTCCCGCCGCAGCCGGTCGGTCACGTCCCGCATCGTCACGACCACGCCCGTCGTGGTTCGGTCCTCGATCAGGGGGGAGAACTGGTACTCGAACGTGACCTCGCCCCCCGGGAGGTCGAGCGGGAGTTCCAGCCGCTCCGGTCGGTCGCCGCCCCCATCCGCGTCGAGCGTCCGGTCGATCACCGCCGCGAACCGCTCCCTGTCGTCGGGTTCGGAGACGTACTCGTCGGCGAGGCTCATGACGTCCTCGCCCACCAGCGCCTCCCGCGGCACGTCGACGTACTCCGAGACCGTCCCGTTGACGTACGTGACGGTCCGGTCCTCGTCGACGACGAACGCGATGTCGTCCGTCGTCTCCAGGATCCGCTCGTACCGCTCCAGTTCGTGTTCGCGTTCCTTCCGGTCGGTGACGTCCCGACTGATCGCCATGAACCGATCCTCCCCCTCGAGGCGGAGCCGCCTGATGTGGACCTCGACGGGGAACGCGGAGCCGTCCCGTCGTCGGTACTCCCCCTCCAGACGGGCCCGGTCGCCGACCGCCATCCCCTCCCAGAGGGCGTGTGCCTCGTCGGGGTCGATCGACCGGTCCAGTTCCCAGACCTTCATGTCGGTGAGCGTCTCGGCGTCGTAGCCGGTCTCCTCGCACAGCCTGGGGTTGGGATCGACGATGTTGCCCTCCAGGTCGTGGACGTTGATCATGTCCGGCGAGTTCTCGAACAGCGCCTCCAGCCTGGCGGTCGATCGCCGGAGCCGCTCCTCGCGCTCCTTCCGGCCGGAGACGTCCCGCACGGTACAGACGAGTTCGCCCCGGTCGGTCGTGGCCAGCGTGTGGTCCACGGTCACCTCGGTCCCGTCCGATCGGCGGCTGGTCGTCTCGCCGTGCCAGTAGCCCGTCCGCTCGACCTCGGGAAGGATCTCCTCCCGGACCTCCGCGACGTCCCCCTCGGGGTAGGCGAGTTCCCAGTGCTCGCCGACCATCTCCTCGGGGTCGTAGCCGTGGAGGTCGGCGAACGCCTCGTTGACGTAGATGTAGTGCCCGTCCTCGTCGAGGATACTGATCCCCTCCCGGGCGGTCTCGATGGCGTTGAGTTGCCGCCGTCGCTGCCGTTCGGCCCGCGCCCGTTCGACGGCGTTGCGGATCCGGTTGGCGAGGAGGGCGTACTGGTCGGTCCCGCTTTCCTTCTGGATGTAGTCGGTCACGCCCGCCGAGATCGCCACGCTGGCGATCTCCTCGGAGCCCTTCCCGGTGAAGAGGACGAACGGCAGGTCGGGATGGTCCTCGCGGACCGCCCGCAGGAACTCGATCCCGTCCCGGCCGGGCATGTCGTAGTCGGACACGACACAGTCGAAGCGGTCACCCGCAAGCCGCTCCAGCCCCTCGCCGGCGCCGGTCGCCGTTTCGACCTCGAATCGGTCCTGCTCGCGTTCGAGCAGGGTCGCGGCCAGGTCGGCGAACTCCGGGTCGTCGTCCACGTGGAGAACGCGAATCGACCGGGACACACGGCTCATGGACCGGTGTAGAGCGGTAACGGAATTATAGGTTGTCATTGGCCGGACACGACTCCCGCCCCCGGCCGTCGCCGCCGGCCGGGTCGGGGACGCCGGTCCCGCGGGGCGGGCGGGATCGGGGGCGACCGTCGGCTTCCCTCGCTCCGCGGTCGCGGTCGGCCTCCCGATGCCGTCCGGCCCGTTCGGCCCGCCTCACTCCGGGGTCGGGACCTCGACGGTCACGCCGTTCGGTTCGTAGGCGTTCGCGGCGTAGCCCCCCTCGTTCCACGGGAACTCGTCCTCGCCGAGCGCGTCCCGCCAGGCGTTGGGGCCGGAGATCCGCCGCGGCTGCCGGCGCCCCCGGTCGTCGGTGGCGCGGGACAGGAGCGCGTGCCGGCCGGGGTCGGCGTCCCACTCGTACCGGAACAGCCGCCACGCCCCGGGGTAGTCGGGGCCGCCGAGGGCGGCGTCGTGCCAGGTCCGGCCCCCGTCGGTCGAGACCTCGACGCGCTCGATCGCGTCATCGCCGGCCCACGCGACGCCGCGCACCTCGACCGTCGTTCCCGCCTCGCCCGCGCCCGCCAGGGGCGTCTCCCCGTCCGGCCGCCCGATCACCGACATGACCGTCGCGTCGAACGTGTACGGGTGTTCGACCGCCCCCTCGATCCCCGCCCAGGTGTCGACGGTCCCGACCGACGCGTTCGGCTCCGGGTCGGCCCCCGGGGGGTGGATGCGGTAGGAGCGCTGCTGCCAGCGGGCGTGCTCGCCCGGCCGGTCGAGCGAGCCCTCGACGACCATCGAGTCCGCCACCCGGAGCTCCGCGAGCCACTTCACGTTGTTGACGCCGTACCAGCCGGGCACGATCAGCCTGACCGGGTGGCCGTGCTCCGGGGGGAGCGGCCGGCCGTTCATCCCGTAGGCCAGGACGCAGTCGTCGAACGCCTTCGAGAGCGGGACGGACCGCGCGAAGACGGCGCCGTCGGCCGGCTCGTCGCCCCCGACGGCGGTCACCCACCCGCCGTCGGCCGGCGTCACCCCGTGGTCGCGGAGGACGGCGCTCGCGGGCGCGCCGGTCCAGAACGCGGTGGCGGCGGCCCCGAACCCCCACTGGACGCTCCCCGTCTCGGGGCGGTGCTGCCCGCGCCCGTTGCCCGCACACTCCATCGTGTGCGCGACCGCCACCGTCGGGTACGCCTCCCTGAGGTCGTCCATCGAGACCGTCCCCTCGGCCCGGCCGGTCAGGGAGACGGTCCACGCGTCGGCGTCGGCGGGCGGGATGTCGTTCCGGTGGCAGACGAAGTGTTCCCCGACGGGCGTCAGCCAGTCGGCGAACGTCCCCCGGCTCGCGGCGCCGAGCACGGTGTACCTGTCCGACTCGTCGCGGACCTCCGCCACGCCGCCCTTGGCCTCCCCGATCGCCTCGATCTCCTCGCGGCGGCGCTCGCGCGGGCGGTCGGTGCCCATGGCCGCCGATCGGCGCCCGTCGGGGAGAACCCTTCGCCCGGCGCGTGGCTGCCCGCTCCCGCGGCACCGCCCGCGACGGAAGGGGAAGGCCGCGATGCAATGGCTTATCCGCGGGTGGCCCCTCGACCGCGCATGGCGATCACTGCCGGCGATACCGTCACCGTCGAGTACACCGTGCGGGACGAGGACGGCACCGTGTTCGACACGTCGCGCCGATCGGTCGCGGAGGAGACGGGCCTGGCCGACGAGCAGCCCGACCGGGAGTACGAACCCCTCTCCGTCGAGGTCGGGGCCGGCGAGGTCGTCGAGGGCCTGGACGAGGCGCTGGTCGGCATGGAGGCGGGCGCCACCCGAACGGTCACGGTTCCGCCCGGGAAGGGATACGGCGAGTACGACGAGGGGAAGATCAAGGAGTACGGGGCCGACGAGTTCGACCGCATCGTGGGGGACCAGTCCCCCGAGGAGGGGCAGTACATCGAGACCAACCGGGGCGGTTTCGCCGAGATCGTCCACATGGGCGCGGACGTCGTCCGGGTCGATTTCAACCACGCGCTCGCCGGCCGGACCCTGGAGTTCGACGTCGAGGTCGTCGAGGTGGAGTGATCCCCCGGAGCGAAAGTGGAATCCGGGCCGACGGATCCCGGAAATCCCCGGGGTTCCGTGTCCGAGAAGGCAGTTCTCCACCGGAACCCACGGGGTTCGGAGTCGGGGGACTCCGTTCGTATAACCCGGAGAACACATACAGAAGAACACATATGTGTTTCCCGTCGGAACGGCGCGGCTGGACGGACGGGTCCGCGGATGCAGTAACGCGGGCCGGATCGGACGCGGACTCCGACCGGACGTGCGGAAAAATCGCCTAATGGCGTTGGGTGGACGTTCACGCACTGCGTCCGATACGACGGCGGTCTCGGAACCCTTTTCATCGCCCGAGCCGTAGGAAATAACGGTCCCATCCGATGCCCGTAGCAGCCAAGAGCAGACAGACGTGTCGGGAATGTGGGTATAGCGGCGACGTCTGGACCTTCCGCAAGCGGACCGACGAGGGCCGGCGGGCGTGTTTCACCTGCCCCGCCTGCGGGGACGAGTGGTCGCGGCCGGTCGAGTAGCGCCGGATCGCCCGGTGCCGTCAGCGGCTCAGCCGGTCCGGGAGCGTCGACCCCTGCGTCCCGACGTGGTACGCCGCCGAAACGATCAACACCGCGAGCGGCATCGCGCCGAGCACGAGCGGGTCGACGGCCGCGAGAACCGGGACGCCGACCGCCCGTGCGACGAGCAGGAGGAGCCCGAGCACGCCGAGCCCGAAGTAGTACTCGGCCCACGAGAGGCCGTACTTCGGCACCACCTCCATGTAGACGGTGACCTCCTCGGCGCGCTCGTCGAGGCGCACCTCCTTCTCGTCGGCGTCGTACGCGACGATGCCCAGGTCGTCGAGCTTCGGCAGGTGGGTCTGGTGGAGCGAGACGTAGACGCTCTGCCGGACGTTCCGCGGCGGCGGTCGCTCGCCGGCCTCGACGCTGGCGATGTGTTCGGAGAGGTCCCGGACCGTCTCGCTCTGCCCGGAGTCGCGCAGCCGTTCGAGCACCAGCCGCCGGCGGTCGTTGCGCAACACGTCGTGGATCTCCGACGGCTCGAGCCCGCGGTCGCCGTTGGTCGGGATCACGCCCGGCACGTCGCGCTCGCTCACGGTCACCCCACGCTTCCCTCCCCGCGGTTATAAAACACGCGAGTTGTTTCGCGTTCTGATAACTCCAGTCAGGCGAGCCACTCCTCGGGCTTGGTGTCGTAATCGACCTCGCTCGCGGCGATCCGCTCCTCCAGTTCGGGGTCGAGTTCGTGGGTCTCGAACCGGTCGCCGTCGTACCGGATCCGCCGGCCGACCTCCTCGGGGGTCGGCTCGCGGTTGCGCCGCCTGGCGATCTCGAGGTCGTGCTCGTCGTACTCCTTCACGATGGTCATGAGGTTGACCGGCCGGCCCCACAGTTCGTAGGTCCGTTCGAGGACCCGCTTTGCCTGCTCGACGTCGAGGCTCACCCCGTTGTACCGGTGGCCGAGAAGCAGTTCGTTCCGGTTCCCGAAGTTGCCGTCGTACACCTCCACGGTCGGCTTGCCGAAGTTGGTGAACCGGAGGAGGAGCTTCTTCTTGACGTCCTCGTAGTCGTTGGAGGTGACCCGGTAGTCGCCGCTCGACCGGGCGTACTCGTAGGTGAAGTAGTCGTTGTCGGTGACGAACTCCTCGGTGAGGAACGCGTCGATGAACGTGACGTCGTTGTGGCTCTCGCGCACCTCGCGCATCCGCTCCCACCCCGCCCCCCGGTCGACGTCGGCGATCGCCTCGGCCACCCCGTCGTACCGCGCGTCGTCGAACATGTACCGGGCGAGCCGCTCGAGTTCGTCCCGGCCGATGCGCCGCAGGAACGTCCGGTTCCCCCGCTTGGCGAGCGAGAAGTGCCGCTCGACCAGCCCCTCGTAGGTCAGCAGCTTCCAGGGGTAGCGCGCGGCGTCGATCCCCCCCTCGCGGGCGCTGGCCACCCCCTCGGCGTCCACCCGCGGGTCGCCGTCCTCGGCCAGTCGGGCCAGGTCGTCCAGCCGGTCCGGGCCGGCGCCGGCGATCGCCGGGTGGGGCGCGAGCAGCGATTCCACCTCGTCGAAGTCCACCGCGTCGTGGAAGTTCCGCCACGTGATCCCCTCGACGCGCAGCAGGTGCTCGACGACCTCCCGCCGGTTGGTGGTGTTCTCGACGTACTCCCACAGCTCCTTGCCGAGCTTGTACGGGTTCAGGCCGGGCGACCCCAGCACCCGGGACTGGTGGTCGGCGTAGGTGAGGAACTCGTCGGCGTCCGCGAACCGCTCCTCGCCCATCATCAGCGACTCCCAGTAGGCCGCCCACCCCTCGTTCATCACCTTCGTCATCTTCTGCCCGGCGAAGTAGTACGCCTCCGTCCGAACGATCTCGAGCACGTCGCGCTGCCACTCCTCCATCTCGACGGCGCGGCCGCGCTCCTCGTCGTACTGCATCCCGTGCTCGCGGAGGTAGGCGAGCACGTCGCGGTACGGCTCGTCCGGCCGGGCCGTCCGGTCCTCCGCGTCCGCCTCCCGCCACTCCTCGCCGAACACCTCGCGGCGCACGGCGTCCGAGAGGTCGATCCCCTCGATCCGATCCTCGGGGTCGTCGTCCGCGTCGCGGCCCGCCCGCTCGCCCGCGACGGCCATCGGCCGGTGCTGGTCGATGGTATCTTCGAGCGAGAGGGCGGCGTCGATGAACCGCTCGACCGCCTCGCGGTCGATCTCGGGGTCCGTCATGTACCCCTCGATCCGGTCGGCGTGCCGGGCCAGTATCGCCGCCGCGTCGAGCTCCCGGCCGCCGCCAGCGACGGGTCCGGGGCCGTCGCCGCCGTCGCTGCCGTCGCCCCCGGGGGCCGTCGCGGCCGCAGCCGCGTCCGCGTCCGCGATCGCCCCCTCCGGATCGGTGCCGACCGCCGTCGACGCCGGCCGGTCCGTCCCGCTCCCCGGGCCGCCGCGTCCGTCGGCGAACAGCCCGAACCACTCGTTGTTGGCGAAGAAGTCGGCGTGGGCCTCGACGTGGGTGATGACGGCCTTCTGGTCGGCGAGCGAGTTCGATTCCTGGAGGAAGGCGTTGGCGGGGTCGTCGTTGTTGACGAGTTCGAACGCCTTCCCCAGCCCGAGCCGGTCGCCCTTGCGCTGGCGGTCGTACTTCATCCCCCACCGCCAGTGGGGGTAGCGGGTCTGGAAGCCGTCGTAGGCCATGAGCTCGTTCATCTCGTCGTGATCGACGATCCAGTAGTTGACCGGGTACGGGGCGAGCCCCAGCCGCCGGGCCAGGGCGGCGGCCTCCCGGACCGGCTCCTCGAGCCGGGCCGCGACCCGCTCGGCCTCGACGCGGCGGTCCCTCATGCCTCGGCCTCCCCGGCGGTGGCGAGCACCGTGTAGATGGCGCCGGTCACGTCGCCCGGCCCGGAGACGGTGGCGACGACGACGTCCTCGCGCCCGATGAACGCCTCCCTGACCTCCTCGGCGTGGGTGGCGTTGATCGCGGTCCCGCCGGGCTGGGTCTCGACGTAGGCGTGGCGGTTCGCGTCGATCTCCTCCATCAGCGGGATGACGTTCTCGGTGGTGTCGTTGCTGGAGTTCTCGCTGTCGCCGGCGGCGAACACGTAGCGGTTCCACTCGCTCCAGGGGTAGCGCTCGTCGAGCACCTCCTTGGTCAGTTCGTAGGCCGACGAGATCCGCGTGCCCCCGCCCGACCGGATGCCGAAGAACTCCTCGCGGTCGACCTCCCAGGCCTCGGCGTCGTGGGCGATGTAGACGAACTCCGCGCGGTCGTACTTGCCCTGCAGGTACCAGTCGAGCGGCGTGAACGTCCGCTCGACCAGTTCGCGCTTTCGCTCGCGCATGCTCCCGGAGACGTCGCGGATGTTCACCACGACGACGTTGCGCTCGGGCTCCTCGACCGTCTCGGGATACCGGTAGCGCTCGTCCTCGCGCCGGAACGGGATCTCGCGCAGCCCCTCCCGCCGGATCCGGTCGATCGTCGGCTCCCGCTCGACGGCGTCGGCCATCGCCTCGAAGCTCTCCCACCGCCCCCGCTCGGCGTCGGGGATCCGGTCCCACTGGTCCTCGATCCAGGCCCGCGAGACGAGCACGTTCTCGCCCCGCGCCCACCGGAACACCTCGTCGGGGGTCGCCCCGGCGACCCGCATCGCCTCGCGGACGTACGCCTCGTCGAAGTCGGTGGCGAGCTTGCGCTTCAGCCCCTCCTTGAACAGCCGCTCGAAGTCGAGCGTCGAGTCCGGTCCCGTCCGGGTGAGCTCCGTGTACTCGCCCTCCACCTCCTCGACGACCTCCTTGCCCTTCGGCTCCAGGTCCAGCCCGAGTTCCTCGTCGAGTTCCGCGGCGAACTCCGCGGGGTCCATCTCGTAGTACTCGTGCTCGCCACGCCCCTCGCCGGGTTCGCCCTCCTCGTCCGCCTCGCCGGGCCGGTCGATGGGCTGGCCGGGCTCCGGGGTGCCGTCCCGGCCCTGCCCCACGCCGCCCATGTCCCGCCGGTCGTAGGCGAACTCCGGCAGGTCGACCACCTTGATCGGGACCCGGACGGTGTCGGGTCCGCTCCCGCCGAGGTCGCCGTGCTCGATGAACTCGGTCAGGTCCTGGCGGCGCTCCTCGCCGACCTCGCGGAACCGTTCGAGGTCCTCCCTCAGTCCCATTCGTGGCTCACCTCCCGCATCACCTTCCGGCTGGTCAGTTCGGCCGACGCGCGGCTGTACCCCCGATCGACGAGGCGGTCCAGGGTCTCGCGCTTGACGCGGGCCGTCTCCGTGTCCGACGGGGGGTCGTCCCACTGGCGCGGGTCGAGGTCCGCGAACAGCCGCCGGACGTCGTCCCAGTCGTGGGCGTCGAGCACCGCCCGGATGACCGGGATCTCCGAGAGGTCCACCGCCCCGATCTCGAACCCCTCGTCGCGGTTCTCCCACGCGTACCGGTTGAGGGCCGTGATGACCTGCTCGCGGCGGAACCGCTCGACCGCCGCGGTCGGCTCGTCGCCCCGGTAGTCGTCCTCGTCGAACCGGCCGAGCTGTTCGGTCTCGAACAGCTTCATCACCAGCGGGTCGGGATCGGCGGGCCCCCGGTCGGTCTCGACCTGCTCGTCGCCGGCCCACGCGTAGACGTGCTCGACGTACTCCGCGACGGTGGCCTCGTCGACCTCCCGCTCGGCCAGCAGGGCGTCGAGCACGTCGGCCTCCTGCCGCTCGAAGACGTGCTCTTTCGCCGCGGTGACGCGGTTCTCGTACTCCGCCGCCTCGGCCCGCGAGAAGACCGGCGCGTCGGTCAGCCCCGCCGCCATCGCGTCGAGGACATCGGCGGGCATGATGACCGACTCGACGGGGAGCTCCGGGTGCGAGCGGTCCCGGGGCGTCGAGAGCAGGTCGGCGATCACGTCCCGCGTGTAGGTCACCGGGATGCCGTGGGTCCCGTCTGCCCCGTCAAGGCGGACGTCGTCGATCCCGATCCGCTCGTCCCCGTCGCGGATCCACCCCCGGTCGTAGAGCAGCGCCTTCTCGACCAGCCCGATCTCGGGCGGGAGGTCCTCGGGGTCGAGGCGGGTCAGCACGCTGTACATCGCCGCCGCCTCGACGGCGCGGGGGGCGAGCTCCCGGTCGACCACCGCCCCGCCGTCGTCCCGGACGGCCATCGTCAGCCCGTCGCGCACCCGCTCGCGCAGGGCCTCGCGGTCGTCGGTCGTCCAGACCGCCGTCTCGTCGGTCAGCTCCCGGCGGACGAGTTCGGCCTCCAGCGAGAGGTTGGTCAGGTAGCGGAACTCGTGGCGGTCCAGCCGCCGCTTCAGCGCCTTCAGCGGGTCGCGGCCGTCGCGGTCGGCGAACTTGTCGAGTTCGGCGTCCAGGTCGGGATTCGAGATGACGACCAGCAGGGTGTCCACGTCCATCCCGATGCCCTTGTCCAGTTTCACCCGCCCCTCGTCGGCCACGTTCAGCAGCTTCCTGAGCAGGTCGGAGTGCTGGGTGGCGTCCTCGACGACCGTGAGCAGGCCGTTGCCCTGGGAGAGCACCCCGTCGTAGCTGAACGCCTGGGGGTTCTTCCGCCCCCGCGAGTCGAGTTCCCGCAGCATGCCGGGCATCCACGACCCGACCAGGCGCTCCTTCGGCGTCCCGGCGTCCTCGGCGTGGAGGACGCCGATCCCCCGCCCCACGTCCACGACGTAGTTGGTCACACGCAGGTGCTGGGGGTCGGTCACCGACGAGAACAGGTCCGACCGGCCGCTCCGGCGGTACCGGTCCTCGAGGTGCTCGTAGGCCTCGCGGCTGAACGGGTCGAGGTCCACGTCGACGTCGGGCGGGATGTGATCGTCGGCCGCCGCCGCGAGGTCCGCGAGCAGGTCCCGCCGGACCGACTCGGGGAAGGCCGCGAGCGGGGGGATCTGCACCGGCGACGCGTGCCAGTCGTCCTCGCCCCCGGCCTCGCCGCCGTAGGACAGCCCCCGGGAGTCGTCGACGGCCGCCACGTTCCACTCGAGGGTGTACCGCCGCCCGGCATCGGTCTTCGAGTACTCCCGGAGCCCGTTGATCAGGCAGCGCTTCAGTTCTGACTTGCCGGTGGCGGTCGGGCCGTCGAACCAGACGAGCTTCTCGCCTTTCCCCCGGTCGGCGGCGATGGTCCTGAGGTCGTCGACGAAGCCGTTGAGCACCGCCGTGTTGCCGAGGACGGCGTGCTCGCCGTCGTTGTGGGGGTCGTCGAAGAAGCGGTAGCGCTCGCGCTCCTCGCCCTCCTCGATCACCGTCCGGGTGCCCATCGACTCGATGGCGGCGAGCAGGTACTTCGGGGCGTGGGCGGCGACGGCGGGGGTCTCGAACGCCCGGTCGACGTACTCGGCGAGGCTCATCGGCTCCTCGTAGGCCCCCGAGAGCGCCCGGTCGGCCGCCCGCACGTACCCGTCGCCGTCGCCGCTCCCGCGCCGGTCGGAGTCGGAGTCGTGCATGTTATTCGCCTTCGAGTTCGCTCTTTGCCACCTCGGCGCCGGCGAACTCGAGCACCTCCTTGGCCCCCTCCCGGGAGTAGCCCTGCTCGACCAGGGCGTCGATCCACGCGTTGCGCTCGTCGTCGTCGAGTTCGTTCGCGCTCACCAGCGCCGAGAAGTTGATGTTGTGCTTCTTGTCCTCCCAGAGCTTCCGCTCCAGCGCGCGCCGCAGGCGGTCGTTGTCCTGCGGGTTGAACCCCTCGCCCTCGCGGGCCCGCCGCGAGACCCAGTTCGAGACCTCCTGGCGGAAGTCGTCCTTGCGGTCGGTGGGCACGTCGAGTTTCTCCTCGACCGACCGGAGGAACGTCTCGTCGGGCTCCTGCTCGCGCCCGGTCAGTTCGTCCTCGACGGTCGCGTCGTCGATGTAGGCCATCACGTGGTCCATGTACTTCTCGCCCTGGCGCTGGATCTCGTCGACGTCGTAGGCCAGCGCGTGGCGGACGTCCTCGATGGCCCGCTCCTTGTACTCCTCGCGCACCAGTTCGAGGTGGCGGAGGTACCGCTCGACGTTGTCCTCGGCGATGGAGCCGTGGTTCTCCAGGTTCTCCTCGAAGTGGGCGAACACCGACAGCGGCGAGAGGTAGTCGCGGCCGCGGTGGGTCGAGTCCATGATCGCCTCCGCGATCTCGTCGCCGATGAACCGGGCGGAGACGCCGGACATCCCCTCGGCGATGTCGGCCTTCTCGTCGCCCTCCTCCCGGAGCTTCTTCACGTCGATGTCGTCGCCGTCGTCGACCTCCCCGTTGTAGGCCTTGGCCTTCTGGAGCAGCGAGATCCGGTCGTCGTCGGGTTCGGTGATCCGGGTGAGCACGCCGAACAGCCCCGCCATCTCCATGGCGTGGGGCTCGATGTGCATGTCCGGCACGTCCGCGTTGCGGAGCATCTTCCGGTAGATCTCCGCCTCCTGCTCGTACTCCAGCACGTACGGGAAGTCGATCCGCTTGGTGCGGTCGTTGAACGCCTCCATCTTCTCGTCGCCCTTCTTGTCCCGGTACTCCGGCATGTTGGTCCGCCCGACGATCACCTGGTCGATGTCGATGCGGGGGTTGTTCTTCGGCTTGATCGTCCGCTCCTGGGTGGCGTGCAGGAAGTCGTAGAGGAACTCCCGCTGGAGCTTCAGCAGTTCCTCGCCCGAGAAGATGCCGCGGTTGGCGTTGCAGAACGCGCCGGAGTAGTCGAAGGCCCGGGGGTCGCTCTCGCCGTAGACCGCGATCTTGGCGTAGTTGACGTCGCCGGTCAGTTCGGTCTCGTCCTGGTTCTTCTTGTCCTTGGGCTCGAAGGTCTCGATGCACTGGCGCTTGTTCTCGCTGGCCACGAGCCGCACCACCTCGACGTGGTTCTCGATGACCGCCTGGAGGTCGTCGTCGTAGTGGGCCAGCAGCCGGTCCATGTAGAACTCGCTCGCGGGGTCCAGGGCCCGCTCGTTCCGGATCGTGTAGGGGGCGTCGAGGGTCGCGTTCATCGCGTCGATGACCCGCGTGCGCTGCTCGTCCGGGAGGAGCACGAGCGGGTCCTGGTGCATCGGCGACTCGACCGTGTCGTCGGCCGGGTCCTGGTCGCGGATCACGTCACACAGCCCCGTCCACCGGAAGGTGTACATCCGCCCGGCGTCGCGCATCGTGTAGTCCTCGAAGTACCGGCGGACCAGCCAGTCGAAGTGGGACTTGCCGCTGCCGACCGGGCCGAGCAGGAGCTTGATCCGCTTCTCGGGGCCCAGCCCACGCGCCCCCGACTTCACCTTGTTGACGAACTCGTGGATCGACTCGTGGACCGACCGGCCGTAGAAGACGTTCTCGCCGTCGTGGAGCGGGTCCTCCGACGCCAGGCGGTACTCGACGACGCCCGCCTCCTCGTCGTACTCCGTGCCGTAGTGGTCGAACATGTCCGCCACGCGCTGGTGGGCGTTGCGGGCGACGCGGGGGTCGTCGTGGACCTCCTCCAAGTACCAGTCGAAGCTCTTTGCCTCCCGCAGGTCCGCGGGGACGGATTCGCGGTAGTCCCGGCTGAGTGATTCGAGGGTTTCGATGTCGTCGGTCATCGTGTGCGCCCGGGCGTCGGACGTCCGGTCCGGCGCGGGTCGACGGGCCGCGGCGGCCGGCGTCCGCTCCCGAAACCAAGTCGTGTGGGAGGGAGTGACACGAATAAGCGTTGGCCCAATTCCGACCCACCTTCGACCCCCCTCTCGGCGGATCGGCCCCCGATCGGCCGGCGGGTTAACCGGGGGTTAAGTCCACCCGGGGCCGGGCGTCGTCGTGTGACATATGCCCCGCGACCCGCTACGGGGGCACATGTTCGACGCGTTGCCCGACGGGTGGACGGTCTGGGCCGACGGGGAGGACGGGCGGAGCGTCCTCGCCTACCGGCCGGACGTGTTCGACGGCGAGGCCTTCCCCGATCCGTGCCTCCCGACCATCTACGTCGGCCGCGGGTCCCCCCGCCGCCCGGGCGCGGGCCGGGACTCGGAGGAGTGGTACGTCCGGCTCTTCCTCGAACCGGAGGTCGTCGGCGCCGAGGCCCGCCACGACTCCCGGGACGCGGCGCGGGCGGCCGCGCTCGACGTGGCCCGGCAGTTCGCGGCCGGCGCCGTCGACTACCGGGCGGCCTACCAGGTCCCCCGCGAGGCGTACCTCGCGCGCCTCGACGAACTGACCGGGCGGGCGGGCGAAGGGGCTTAACCGCTCGGCGCACAACCCGGAGCCATGCCCACCGTCACGCTCGTCGGCTCGCGCCTGGCCGAGGAGGACCGGGAGTTCGTCTACTGCGGGGAGTCCGACGCGTGCGAGGGCTGCCCCTACCGGGGCCAGTGTCTCAACCTGACCGAGGGGGTCCGCTACCGGGTGACGGCCGTCCGCGAGAACGCCCGGACGCTGGAGTGTGCCGTCCACGACGCCGGCGTCCGGGCCGTCGAGGTCGAACCCGCGCCGGTCCCGGCGAACGTCGCCTCCCGGAGCGCCTACGCCGGCAGCCGCGCGTCCCTGGAGGGACCCTGCCCGTACACCGAGTGCCCGAGTCACCCCTACTGCGTTCCCGACGGGGTCGAGTTCGGCGTCGAACGCCGCATCGACGAGGTGCTCGGCGAGCCCCCCCACGACCACTGCCAGCTCGACCGCGAGCTCACGCTCGTCCGGCTCGCCCCGCCCCGGGACGCCTGAGGCCGACCGGCGGCGCTCCCGCCTCAGTCCGCGTCGGCCCCGTCGCCCTCCAGCGTGCCGACCCGGTCGCCCGCGTAGCCGAAGATGTCGTCGTAGCCGCGGGCCGAGAGGAGCACGGGGACGAACGGGTCCTCGGCCACCAGCCGGTCCCCGTCGGCGACGGCGAACGGCTCGCCCGCGTCCACCCGGACGAAGTTCTCGACGAGCACCTCGTAGCGCTCGGCCCGGGGTTTCTCGATCCGGTCGTCGAGCCGGTAGACCGGGACGTCCCGGCTCGCGGTCCGGCCGGGCAGCGCCCCGGTCGCGGTCAGGAACTCGCGGGCGAGGCGGTAGGCGTTCTCGGCGGCCGCGTCGGTGCCCTGACGGCCCGCCTCGACCTCGATCAGGTCCGTCGCCTCCAGCGCGAACAGCCGCCCCTCCTCGTCGTCGATGTCGACCAGCGCCGTCACCGAGAGCTTCGGGGCGATGTCGCCGACCGGGCCGTCGAGTCCGTTGACGATCCCGAACGGCTCGGGGTGGGACCGCGTCGAGTGGATCGAGAGCACGGTGCAGTCCGCGAGCGCCGACGCGAGCCGCTCGGCGAGCCCGTACTCGTGGGCGTCCGGCGGGACGTCGTCGTCGAACGACCGGTTCAGGTCGACGTCGACGTAGCGCTCCCCCCGGTCCAGCGCCGCCTCGTTGGCGACGATCAGCCGCACCGGGCGCTCGACCGACGGCGCGTCCGCCGCGATCCGCTCGACGGCGCGCGCGCCGCAGGGCTCGTCGCCGTGGATCCCCCCCACGACGGCCACCTCCGGCGTTCCCTCGCCCAGCTGGTAGGTCCGCATCGGTCACGGCTACGCGTCCGCCCGGGAAGGACCTTTCTAGTTCGCCCCGGCGTGCCCGCACTCGGTCCCGCCGCCGGTCGCGCCGCGTCCGGTTCGACCGGCGACAGGTTCCCGGCGGGCGGCCTCAGTCGAGGCGGTCGGCGTACTCGTGGTCCGCCGGTCCAGCCTCCGGGCGCGCCCCGTCCAGTTCGATCCGCCACCCCTCCAGGCTGGCCGGATCGGCCCGCGCGTTCGTGAGTGCGGTCCGCACGCCGAGCACGTCGACCCCGTAGAAGTCGTTCGGCACGCCGTGGAGGTACTGGAGCGCCGTCCGGAAGAGGCTCCGCATCCCCCCGTCGTCCTCGAAGTCGAAATGCTTGTACGCGCCAGCCGCGACCTGGACCATCCCGTGGAGGAAGGCGCTCTCGGTCGTTCCCGCGCCGTAGTTGTACCACTCGTCCTCGAAG
>JBDGPV010000057.1:0-50771 GCA_042219485.1 Haloferacaceae archaeon | reverse complement strand
ACGATGAACACGCTCAAACAGCTGTTCGACGGCATCGTCCGCACCAGCGAGGACGCCGAGCCCCAGGTCAACCTGCCCTGACCCCCCCGACCGGGGCCAGCAGGGCGTCGGGACCCTTTTGCCCGGCCGTCCCCTACCCGCGGTCGTGCCAGTCACCGACGACGAGGGGCTCCGGGAACTGCTCGACCTCCGCCGGCTCGCGGTCGTCGGCTGCTCGACCACCCCCGGGAAGGCGGCCCACGACGTGCCGGCCTACCTCCAGGATCGCGGCTACGAGATCCACCCGGTCAACCCGTTCGCCGAGGAGGTGCTCGGCCGCGAGGCGGCCGACTCGCTGTCGGGGGTCGACGCGGCGGTGGACCTCGTCGAGGTGTTCCGCCCGAGCGACGAGGTCCCCGGCATCGTCTCGGCGGCGATCGATCGGGTCGAGGACCGCGGCGACCTCCGGGCCGTGTGGCTCCAGCTCGGCATCGAACACGACGAGGCGGCGGCCCGGGCCGAATCGGCCGGCCTCCGGGTGGTCCAGGACCGGTGCATGAAGGTCGAACACGAGCGGCTCGTCGGGTGACGCGCCCCGTTCAGCCGTCGCCGTCGGTGGCCCCGGCGCCCGCCCCGTCCGCGTCGGTTCGCTCGTCGGTTCCCGCTCCAGCCGCCGTCTCCCCGTCGCCGTCCCCTTCCGCCTCCCCGATGTGTGCCTTGGCGGTCACCGTGTCGAGGTCGATGCCCCGGTCCTCGGCGACGGCTTCGAGCAGCGCCCGCTGTTCGGCCGCCTCGGACTCGAGCCGGTCGAGCCGGCGGCTCGTCTCCTCGACGGTCTCCTGGGTCTCCCGGAGCTGTTCGCTGAGCTCCGCGAGCCTCCCGTAGACGTCCTCGGCCGTGTTCGCGACCTTCTGGAGCTTCTTGGCGGTGTTTCCGAGCGGCATACCGGGCGGAGGGCGGCGCGCCTTGAGTGCGTTCCGGCTCACCCGTCGAGCCCGACCCGCCCGACGAGTCGCCGGAGCGCGAGGTAGGCCCCCGCCGCGGCGAGCGCGTACCCCACGACCAGCGCCGTCGCCCCCGGTCCGACGCTGTCGAGCGCGAGGCGGGCGGCCAGCGTCACCGGCCCGCCCGGGAGGAGCGTCGTCCCGCCGACGACGACCAGCGTCCCGAGCGAGTAGGCGAGCTGTGCGACCCGCCGGTCGGGGGCGAGCAGGCCGACGGCGGCCGCGAGCGCGACGACGACGGTCGCGACCGCCCCGACCAGGACCAGCAGCCGGGGGAGGTTCGCCACGCTCGTGCCGTTGACCCGCAGGAGGGCGACCCAGAGGGCCGCCTGTGCGGGCGCGAGCCCCGCCGCGGCGAGCGCCTTCCCGTCGACGATGTCGGTCGGGGTGATCGGCGCGACCCGGAGGAGCTCCATCGTGCCGCGGTCGAACTCCTCGGTGATCGAGTCGACGGCGATGGAGCCGCTGATGAACACCGGGAGGAAGAGCAACAGGGGCAGGAGGACGGTGTACGTGAACCCGTAGTAGGGGCTGCTCCCGGTTCGGTCAGGCAGCGCGAGGGGCGTCCGGTCGAGGTAGGCGGCGCGCTCGGCGCGCTCGGCGCGCTCGAACGACCGCAAGACGTCGCGGAGCTGGACGACGACGACAGTGGTCCGGACGCTGCCGTCCGGCGCGAGCGCGGTGACGAACACCCGGTCCGCGCGCCGGTCGGCCACCAGGAGCGCGTCGGCCCGGCCGTCGGCGAAGGCGCGGCGGGCGGCGTCGGCGTCGGCGTAGCCGACCGCCCCGACGCCCTCGACCTCGTCGGCGGCCGCGAGCAGGTCGTCGCGCGCGTCGCCGGTCACGGCCACGTCCACCCGGTAGCCCTCGACGCTGCCCGGATCGTACAGCGAGACGAGGCCGACGACCAGGAACGAGGAGAAGCCGGCGATGAACAGCTGGATGAGCAGCGCGAGCACGATGGTCTTCTCGGCCCGGAGGGTTCGGAGCTCCCGCCGCGCGACGACGAGGCGCGGATCAGCCAACGGCCGTCACCACCGCGAGGTTGTAGGCGGCGTGGAGGGCGGTGGCGGCCACGAGCCCCGCGACGTAGGACCGCAGCCCGCGGGTGGCGGCGACCGCCGAGACGGTCGCGGTGACGACGTGGAGCGCGAGCGGCGCGACCAGCAGCGCCCCGACCGGGAGGACGCCGGCGGTGGCGACGGCCGTCCGCCCGAGCGGCACCGACGACAGGCCGACGAGCTGTGCGACGACGAGCAGCTTCTCGCCGAGGAAAAACCCGAGGCCGGAGAGCGCCCCGAGGCGGAGCGCCGTCCGTCCCGTCCGGTCGAACGGCCCCTCGAACATCCCCGCGTAGAGGTGGAGGCTCTTTGCCACCTCCTCGACCGCCGCGATGGCGACCAGGAGGACGGGCACCGCGACGGACTGCGGGACCGCGAACAGGAGCGCGAGGACGAGCAGTTCCGCGATGGCGACGAAGGGGATGGAGAACGCGGAGACGACCGCGACCGACCGCGGCCGGTGCAGTCGCGCCGCCAGCGCGTCGAGCAGTTTCAGCGGGACCGGCCGCTGGGTGAACAGGTCCTCCTCCCGGTAGACCCCGGTTCCCAGGGCGAACAGGCCGAGGCCGACGAGCGAGAGGGGGCCGGTCGCGAAGAGGAACTCGCCGGCCGTCACGCCGGTTCCCTGGAGGTCGCGGACGACGACCGTCAGCGGGGAGATGAGCGCGACCGGCGTCACGTCGGTGAAGATGGCCGGGACGAACGTGTACGCGGTGAGAAAGACCGAGACGCTGACCGTGACGAAGGTGAGTTCCTTGAACGACCGGGCGAACATCGCGCCGACGAACGTGGCGCCGAGGAAGGCGAGCGCCACGGGCAGGACGGCCGCGACAGAGACCGGGCCGCCGCCGACCCCGACCGCGACGGCGGCAACCAGCGCGACCATCGCGCCGAAGTACGGCAGCGTCTTCCCGGCGACGATGTCGGTCGGCGAGATGGGGGCGACCAGCAGCAGTTCCCCCCGCCGGTTGATCCGCTCGTCGAGCATCGCGCTCCCGTAGGACTGGACGACGAAGTTCATCGGCACGAGGAACGCGAACGCGAGGATCAGCGATCCGAACGGGAACGGGGGACTGATCTCCGCCGGCGACCCGCCGGTCCCGCCGGCCCGGCCGCCGAGCGGGCCGGCCGCCCCGCCGACGTCGGGCACCGCCAGCCCGCCGGAGCCGTCCGCTCGACCGCCGTCCTCGCCGGATCCGTTCGACGAACCGCCGCGCCCGCCGCCCCCGTCCCCGGCGGGGCCGCCACCCGCCGCCCCGTCGCCGCTCCCGTCGGCGAGCGAGCCGCGGTCCGCGTAGCGAAGCGTGACGACGACCGGGTACGCGGCCGATCGGTTGGACTCGTTGGCCATCAGCCGGGTGTTGTACGCCCGGACGTCGTCGCGGAACCGGGCGAGCGCGGCCCGCCCCTTCGGCGTGTCGTGGGCGCGGAGCTGTCGGCCGACGACGACGAGTTCCAGGTCCCCGCGGCGGAACGCGGCCCGGTCCGGGGGGCGGGCGTCGAGCGCGGTCGAGGCCGCCACGGGATCGTGGTACGGGTTCTCCGGCGCGACGCCGACGCGGTAGATGTCGCGGTCGAGCGCCGGGCCGCCGGCCGCGACGCCGGCGGCCGTCACGCCGCCGGCGAGCAGGAGCGCGGCGACGACGACGGCCGCGGTCCGGCGGTCGAGCGCCGCGGCGCTGCGGGCGACCTCCCACCGGGCGATCCGGGCGATCGCGCGCGGATCGACCCGGGGGCTCACCGATCGGCCCCCGGTCCCGGTTCGCCGTCCCCTCGGCCGCCGTCACCCCGGCCGTCGTCCCCGGACGCCCGTCGACCGCCGGCGTCGGCCGCGGGGCGTCCCCGGCGGTCCCGGTCCCGCGGCCGGTCGCGGCGGCGTTCGCGGCCCCCGCCGGCGATATCGAGGAACACGTCCTCCAGGCTCGGTTCGCGGGTTCGGATGTCGACCACCCCGCCGCCGGCCGCGGCGGCCGCCTCCCTGACCCGCTCGACCGCCGTCATCTCCGGCACCTCGACCACGTACCGGTCGCCCGCCTCGGCGGCGCCGTCCACGGCGACGTCGGTGAACACGCGGTAGACGGTCTCGCCGTGTGCGTCCCGGATCTCCGGGACCGTCCCGCGGGCGACGATCTCCCCCCGGTCCATGATCACGATCCGGTCGCAGACCGACTCGACGTGGTAGAGGTTGTGCGCGCTGAACAGCACCGTCTTGCCCCGGTCGCTCAGCTCCCTGGTGAACGCGAGCACGGCGTCGGTCGTCAGCGGGTCGAGACCGCTGGCGGGTTCGTCGTAGACGAGCACCTCGGGGTCGTTCACCAGCGACCGGGCGATGGCGACCTTCCGTTTCATCCCCTTGGACATGTCGCCGAGGCGGCGCTCGCGGTGGTCGAGTTCGAGGCGGTCCAGGGCCCGTCCCATCCGCTCGTCGGCGGTCTCCCGGGGGACGCCGTAGAGGTCGGCGAAAAACCGGAGGTACGAGCGGGGGGTCATGTCCTCGTAGAGCGGCGACTCCTCGGGCAGGAAACCGAGCGACCGGCGCATCTCGGGGTCGGTGGCGTCGTGGCCGGCCACGGTGGCGCGGCCGCCCGAGGGCTCGACCAGCCCGGAGCACATCTTGAGCGTCGTCGTCTTGCCCGCCCCGTTGGGCCCGACGATCCCGAATATCTCGCCGCGCTCGACCGCGAAGGTGCTGCCCTCGACCGCGACGAAGTCGCCGTACGCCTTGCGGAGGTCCTCGACGGCGATCATTCGTCCCGCTACAGCGACCCGGAGGGCATAACTCCCGGGGCCGCCGGACGGTCGCGCGCCGGAACCGGCAGTCCTTATCACGCCGGGGGTACGTTAGGGAAGCACCAGCCATGCATCCGGGAATCGAGGCGCGGCTCGACCGCATCGGGACCGACGGCCGGATCGTCAACGTCCCGATGGACCACGGGATCACCATCGGGGCGACCGACGGCCTCCGGCAGATCGAGTCGACGATCGACGCGGTCACGCGCGGCGGCGCGGACTGCGTGCTCACGCAGAAGGGGCTCGCCCCCCGCGTGCACGGCAACAGGAACGGCGCGGGCTACGTGGTCCACGTCAACGGGTCGACGTCGATCGGGCCCGACTCCAACGACAAGCGGGTCACCGGCCGGGCGGTCGAGGCGGTCCGGGCCGGCGCCGACGCCGTCTCCTTTCACATCAACGTCGGGAGCGACCACGAACCCGGGCAGATCGAGGACCTCGCCGCCCTGACCCGGGAGGCCCACGAGTACGGCCTGCCGGTCCTGGCGATGACCTACGCCCGCGGCCCGGGCGTCGACGAACACGACGCCGACAGCCTGGCTCACGCGGTCCGGATCGGCGAGGAACTCGGCGCCGACCTGATGAAGACGGCCTACTCGCGGGACGACCGCTTCGACGAGGTCACCGGGGCGACCGCCAAGCCGGTCATCGTCGCCGGGGGATCGCCGCGCGACGACCGGACGATGCTGCGACAGGTCCGCGACGCCATGGACATGGGCGCCGCCGGCGTCTCGATGGGCCGGTCGGTCTTCCAGCACGAGGACCCGGAGACGATCACCCGCGCGGTGGCCGGCATCGTCCACGACGGCCTCGGCGTGGACGCCGCCGCCGACCGGGCCGGCCTACCCGTGTAGCTCGCTCTCGACAAGTTCGACCGCCCGCCTGACGTCGCCGACCGAACTCAGGTGGCCCGCCCCGACGGTCGCCTTCATCGCCCGCGCGACCCGGCCGCGCACCACGGCCGGCCCGACCTGCGCCACCGCGCCGTCGCCGACCGAGACGATCCAGCCGGGGACGTCGAACCGGTACGGGTCGAGCCGGGGGGCGAAGTCGCCGTCGCCGTCGCCGGCCAGGTCGTGCTCGACGAGGCGGACGATGTTGGCCGCCGCGACCCGGGCCTGGCGCACGGCGGCGGCGGCGCTGGCCGGCACGGGTTCGCCGTCGCCGTCCACGACCCGGGCGGCGTCGCCGAGCGCGAACGTCCGCCCGTCGAGGCGGAGGTCGCCCCGCACCGTCGGTCGGTCGCCCCCGGTCGCCGACGGGCCCCGGATGCCGCCCGTCCAGACGAACGCGTCGTAGGGCACCTCGTCGTCCTCCAGGGCGACCGCGTCGGCCGTCGCCCCGGTCACGGGGGCGTCGGTCCGAACGGTCACGCCCCGCTCGCCGAGTTCCTGGCGGACCGCCCGCCGGAAGGCCTCGGGGAACGTCGGGGCCACGTGGGGCTCCCGTTCGAGCAGACACACCTCCGCCTCGACGCCCTCCTCGTCGGCGAGGGCGGCGAGTTCGCCCGCGACCTGGATCCCGGAGAGGCCCGCGCCGCCGACGACGAGCCGTCCGCCCCCGAGCGCCGCCTCGCGGATCCGCTCGGCGTGATCGATCCGCTTCAGCGGGACGGCGTGCTCCGCGACGCCCGGGAGGCCGTAGAACGCCGTCTCGGCGCCCAGGCAGACGGCGGCGTAGTCGTAGTCGATCCGGTCGCCGGTACCGGCGCCGTCGCCGGCGTCGCCCTCGCCGTCGGCACCCTCGCCCCCCTCCCGGTCGCCGCCCCCGCCGTCGGCGCCCTCGACGCCGTCGTCGGGGTCCCCGTCGGCGGCGGTCCCGGCCGCCCCCGCGCCGTCGAGGTGGATCGTCCGCTCCGCGCGGTCGATGCGCTCGACGCGGGCGGTCCTGACCGTCGCGCGGTCGAGCGCCTCCGACAGCGGCACGGTCACGGCGTCCGCGAGGTCCGGCCGCCGCACCAGGCGGTGGAGTTCGTGCTGGACCAGGTGGTAGCCGCTCTCGTCGACGACGACGAGGTCGGCCTCGGGCGGGAGCAGGTCTTCGAGCCGACCGGCCAGCGTCAGTCCGGCGTATCCGGCGCCGAGGACGGCGACGCGCATACCGTCGGTTCGGCCCCCGGTCAGAAGAGCGCCTCGCTCTCGGGGAGGACCTGCGCGGGGCCGCCGACCTCCCAGACGGCGGTCTCGACGCCGCAGTCCGCGACCGCCGCCTCGACGGCGTCGACGTGCTCCGCGGTCGTGTTGACGTAGACGCTGGCGCCGGTGTCCACCGAGAAGTAGACGGGCAGGTCGCGCTCGGCCCGCAGGTCGCGGACGGCGTTGAACACCGCGACCGTCCGGGGCTGCCAGTAGACCCAGCCCGACGGGCCGGTCATGGTGGTGGCCGCGAGCGAGAGGGAGTCGTGCTCGGCGAGTTCGAACAGCCGATCGAACGCCCCGGCCCGGAGCGCGTCGCGGGCCTCGGCGATCTGGCCGTGAACGTGAGCCATCCGCGCCCCGAACATGTGGCTGTCGGCGGCCTCCCGGTGGGCCTCCTCCGTCTCCTTGTACGCGGGGACGAGCGCCGAGACCACCCGGAGGTCGTCGGCGAGCGGCGTCTGGATACGCTCTGACCGGCAGTCGGCGTCGTTGAGGCCCGCCCGGAGGTGCGAGAAGCCGCCGGTCACCGCGCGGGCGGCCGAGGCCGAGCCCCGGCGGGCGACCGCCGAGACGGCCGGCCGCGACAGCTCCAGGCCCGCCGCCTCGGTCAGCGCCATCGCCGCCGCGGCGAACCCCGACGCCGAGGAGCCGAAGCCGACGTTCGACCGGAAGGAGTTCTCCGACTCCAGCCGGACCCGCCGGTCGATGTCGGCCATCTCGCGGACCCGGTCGACGACCGCACGGACCCGATCGGCCCCGCGGCCGGTCACCCGCTCGCCGTCGAGGACGTAGACGTCCTCTGCGGCGTCCCGGCGGAACGCGGCCGTGGTCCGGGTGTGGGTCGGGGCCGTACAGACGCTGATGCTGTCGTGGTACGGCAGGCGGCGCTCCGGGTCGCGCATCCCGTGGTACTTGACGATCCCCTGGATCGGGTGGGCACGCGCGGTCGCCTTCATACCAACCCGGGCGGGCGACGACCGGTTAAACGTCCCGGGACGAGCCGCATTTGTGGCTCGCGCCCCTCCGGGCGCTCGTGCCGGTCTCGCTCCGACGGACGCCCGACGGCCGCCGCATCGACGTCGCCCGGACCGTGCGCGCCCCCGCGGGTCGGGCGTGGGACCTGCTCCGGGACCCCGAGCGGTGGCCGGAGTGGGGGCCGGGCGTCGCCGCGGTCGACTGCCCCGCCGACCGGATCCGGCGGGGCACGGAGGGGCGCGTGCGGGTCGTTGGGCTCGGCGCGTGGGTGTCCTTCCGGATCACGGCGTGCGAGGAGCGCCGGTGGGCCTGGCGCGTCGCGGGCGTCCCCGCGACGGGCCACCGGGTCGAACCGCGGGACGAGGGCCGGTCGACGGTCGCCGTCGAGGTCCCGCCGGCGGCGGCCCCGTACGTGCCGGTCTGCCGCCGGGCGCTGTCGCGGTTCGCCGCGCTTGCCGAGGGGCGGTGAGGGGCGGCCGGACGGGACGGCGTCGGCCGGGAGCGGTTCGGGGCGCGGGAGAACTGCGGGAGGGAACGGCTAGCGAGGCGGGGACGGGCGGGCTGACCGGTCGCACCCGCGCCGGGGGGCGAGGAGCGGGAAGCGGGGTCAGTCGGCGCCGCGCGGCGGCGAGTAGCCACACCGGTTGCAGACCCAGACGGGCCCGTAGGCGCGGACTCGGCCGCCGCATTCGGTGCACTCGCGTCGCATACCGCCGGTAGTGATCGACCATCAATAAACCTTCCCATCGACGAATGACGTATCGGAGGCGGCGCCGCTATCCGCCGCCGAACCCGGCGCGGGCGGCCTTGGTGGCCCCGAGGGTCGCCGCGATGGTTCCGGCGATGAAGGCCCCGGTGGCGGCCAGGAGCGGCACGGGGTCGAGCGCCGGGCCTCCGAGAAACGGGCCCCGCACGACGAGGTAGCCGGCGACGAGGCCGACGGCCAGTCCGGCCGCCGCGACGGCCGACCAGGCGAGGAGCGCGGGGCGCATCGGCTCACCAGCGCACGCGGAAGCCGTCCTCGCCGCGGGGCTCCTCGTATGTCACCTCGACGTCCTCGACGCGCGCCGCGGGGCTGCCCTCGTGACACCACTCGACCATCCGCTCGACCGCCTCGCGCGGGCCCTCGAAGACCGCCTCGACGCGGCCGTCGTCGAGGTTGCGCACCCAGCCGTCGACCCCCGCGTCGCGGGCCGCGTCCCGGGTGTTCGCGCGGTAGTAGACGCCCTGTACCCGGCCGGAGACGTGGACGTGCGCCCGGACGCGCCCGGCGTCCGAACCCTCGCCGCCGTGCATGCGCGCCGGTTCCGTCGCCGTCAACCTAAATGGACCGCCACGGACGGGGCGACTAAGTGCTTCCCCGCGAACGGACGGGTATGGAGCTGTTCGGGACCGCGGGGATCCGGGGGGACGCGGTCGAGGAGGTGACGCCGGCGGTTGCGCTGTCGGTCGGCCGCGCCCTGGGGGAGCGCGTCCGCGAGCGGTCGGCCGACGGGACCGCCGGGAGCGGCGCGAGCGGCGGGAACGGACCCCCGACGGTCGTCGTCGGCCGGGACGGCCGGGTGACGGGGCCGGCGCTGGCGGCCGCCGCCGCCGCAGGCCTCGCATCGGCCGGCGTGGCCGTGCGGCGCCTCGGCGTCGTGCCGACGCCGGCGGTGGCCTTCGCCTCCCGCGGGCGCCACGGCCTCGCCGTCACCGCGTCGCACAACCCGCCCGGGGACAACGGCCTGAAACTGTTCGCCGACGGCGTCGAGTTCGACCGCGGGGCCGAGCGGGACGTGGCGGCCCGGGTCGGGGACGCCGACGGCGCCCCGGCCCCCGCCCCCTGGGCGGAGTGGACGGAGCCCGGGCGCGAGGCCGTCCTCGACGGGTACCGCGGGGCCGTCGTCTCGTACGCCCGCGATCACGGCGCCGCGCTCGACGGCCTGCGGGTCGCCCTCGACTGCGGGACGGGGACGGCGGCGCTCGCCGCGCCGGAGGTACTCCGGACGCTCGGCGCCCGGGTGGTCACGCTCAACGCCCAGATCGACGGCCACTTCCCCGGGCGGGCGAGCAAGCCGACGCCGGACTCGCTGTCCGACTTCCGGGCGTTCGTCGCCGAGGACGACGCCGCCCTCGGGATCGCCCACGACGGCGACGCCGACCGGATCGTCGTCCTCGACGGGTCGGGCGAGGTGGTCCACGAGGACACCGTCGTCGCCATCCTCGCCGAACACTACGTCCGGGCGAGCAGCGCCGAGGCGCCGGCGGTGGTGACGACGCCGAACGCCTCCGGGCGGATCGACGAGCGGGTGCGGGCGGCGGGCGGCCGCGTCGAGCGGACGCGCCTGGGCGCGCTCCACGAGGGGGTCGCGGCGGTGCGGGCCGAGGGGGGGACGGTCGCGTTCGCGGCCGAGCCCTGGAAGCACCTCCACCCCGGGCTCGGCGGCTGGATCGACGGGGTGGCGAGCGCGGCGGTGCTCGCCCGCCTCGTCGCCGCGTCGGGCCTGGCCGACCTCCGGGCGCCGGTCGACGAACGGCCCTACCGGAAGGGGAGCGTGCCCTGCGCGGACGGCCGGAAGGCCGACGCGATGGACCGGGTCGCTGACGCGCTCCCCGCGGCGTTCCCGGACGCCGAGACCGACGACGAGTACGGCGTCCGCGTCGACCGCCCCGACGGATCCTGGGTCCTGGTTCGCCCCTCGGGGACCGAACCGTACCTCCGGGTGTACGCCGAGAGCGAGGACGCCGACGCGCTGATCGACCGGGTCACCGACCTCGTCGCGGAGGCGGTCGCGGCGGCGGACGAACGGAGGTAAAGAGTTTTGCGCCCCCTCCGCGACGGTCGGGTATGCGCACCGACGAGTACGACGTCGTCGTCGTCGGCGCCGGCACCGCCGGCTGTTACGCCGCCGCGACGGTCGCCGCCGAGGGCCTCGACGTCGCCGTCCTCGAACGCAAGGACGAGGACGAGGCCGGCCACATCGCCTGCGGCGACGCGCTGAAGGGCGCGGACGCGTTCCCGGAGGTCATCCCGAAGTCACGGATCGAGCCGGCGTTCACCAACACGGGGGTGGACCACGGGCGGTTCGAGATCCCGCAGGAGGACACCGTCCTCGACATCCCCGTGCCCGGCGAACTGGCCGTCATCGACCGGTGGGAGTACGGCCGGCGGCTGATCGACGCCGCGGCGGACGCGGGGGCCGACATCCACTACGGGACGGTCGTCCAGGACGTCCGCCAGGACGGGACCGGGCGGATCACCGGGGTCCGGGCGGTCCGGGAGGGCGATCCGGTCCGGTACGAGGCCACCGTGACCGTCGACGGGGCGGGGGCGCTCTCGATCCTCCAGGACAGGGCCGACCTCGCCGACGCCACCTTCGACACCAACGTCACCTACTCGCAGTTCTGCTCGGCCTACCGGGAGATCGTCGAGGTGCCCGAGGCGGTCCCCTGGGACGACGCGCTCGTGTTCAAGCCGACGGAACGCGCCGCGGGCTACCTCTGGTACTTCCCGCGGACGGCCACGGAGATCAACGCCGGCCTTGGCTTCCAGATGACCGAGGACCCCATGACGCTGGTCGACGACCTCAGGCGGGACCTGCAGGGCCGGCCGGAGTTCCGCGACGCGACGGTCACGGACAAGCTGGGCGCGGCGCTCCCGACCCGCCGGCCGTACGACTCCGCGGTCGCGCCGGGCTTTCTCGCCGCCGGCGACGCCGCCGGTCACGTCAACCCGACCACGGGCGGCGGCATCGCCGGCGCGGCCTACGCGGGCAACTTCGCCGGCGAGCAGGCCGTCCGCGCGGCGACCGAGGGCGACGCCTCCGAGGCCGGCCTGTGGCGGTACAACGAGCGCGTGATGGACCGCTTCGGCGCGCGGTACGCCGGTCTCGACGTCTACAACGTGCTCTCGACGGCCACCGACGTCGACGACTTGATGGGCCTGCTGGCCGCCCTGCCGGGCGAGAAACTCGCCGAGGCCCTCTACGAGGGGTCGACCTCGATGTCGCCGCTGCTGATCGCGAAGACGGTCAAGGAGAGCCTGGGCCACTGGGGGCAGATCCTCACGTTCTTCCGGGCCAAGCGGCTCTCGGACCGGCTGATCGATCACTACGAGCAGTACCCGGCCGACCCGTCGGCGTTCGGCCCGTGGCAGGCCGAGCGCGACGACCTGATGGAGCGGGTCTACGAGGTGACGGGCGCGGACCCGAAGTACTGAACCGCGGCGGCGGCCGCCGGTCCCCGACCGGGCGGGGGCGCACGGAGGCAGCACCCGTCGCGCGCCGGACTGCGATCCGCCCCGCAGTCGGACCCGAATCGACGGACCCGGACGCCCCGCGGCCGTCCGGTCACACGCCCGCCCGACGGCCGTCTGACGAACCTATATGACGCCGCCCGGCGTCGGTTCCGCCCGATGAGCGACGGCGGGTTCGATATGGACCAGGTCACCCTGGAGCTGGACGAGGAGACGGTCGAGCGGATCGACGACGTGGCGTGGGCCGACCACCGCGGCAACCGCGAGGCGGCGATCCGCGACCTCCTCGACGAGTGGCTACGGGCCCGCGACGGGTGAGGGGCGCGGGCGGCCCGCGGGGGACGGTACCCGTACGCGGCTACGCCGTCCGGTCGCGGCGCGAGAGCGCCAGGATCGTTCCGGTCAGCACCTCGACCGCCGTGGGGATGCTCGCCTCGTCGACGTCGAACGTCGGGGTGTGGTGGCCGCCCGGGTGGTCCGTACCGACGCCGACGTAGCAGGCGGTGCCGCCCCGCTCCTGGACCCGCCGCATCAGGTACGTCGCGTCCTCGCTACCCCCGAGGTCGTCGCGCTCGATCAGGCGCTCGACGCCGGCCGTATCGCGCGCGACGGCGGCCACGAGGTCGGCGAGCGCGTCGTCGCTCGTGGCGCTCGGCGCCCGGGCCCGCTTCTCGACGGTCACCTCGCAGCCGTGCATCCCGGCGGCGGCGTCGAGCACCCGGTCGGCGCGGTCCTCCATGTACTCCATCAGCGCCGTCGTGCCGCCCCGGACCTCCGCCTCGACGGTCGCCCGCTCGGGGATCACGTTCGAGGCGGTGCCGCCCTCGATCCGCCCGGCGTTGACGCGGGTGGCGCCGTCCTCGTGGCGCGGGATGGCGTGGAGCTCGGTCACCGCCGTGGCCGCCGCGCGGACGGCGTGGTTCCCCCGCGAGGGGTGGCCGCCGGCGTGGGCGGACGCGCCCGAGAACTCCGCCCGGAACCCCGCGACCGCGAGGAAGTCCTCGATCCCGGCGACGACCTCGCCGGTCGGGTGGTCCAGGCCGACGTGGACCGCGAGCAGGTGGTCGGCGTCGTCGATCCGGCCGCTCCGGGCCATCGGGTCGGCGCCGGCGACGATCTCCTCGGCCGGCTGGAAGCACACCTTCAGCGTCCCGGAGAAGTCCGACGCCAGGACGGCGTCGATCACCCCCACGCCGATCGCCGCGTGGGCGTCGTGGCCGCAGGCGTGCATGTACCCCTCGTTCTCCGAGCGGAACCCCGACCGTGCCGGGGCGTGGTCGTCGCCGTCGCTCTCGGTGATCGGGAGGGCGTCGATGTCGACCCGCAGGGCGACGGTCGGCCCCTCGCCGCGCTCGACGACGGCGATCAGCCCCGTCCGGCCGCCGTCGAGGTCGTCGAGGACGTCGGCCCGGGCGCCGGCCGCTCGCGCTCGCTCGCGCCACCGCTCGCGCTCCGCCGCGTCTGGCACGCTCGAGCGGTCCCCCGCGAGGACCTCCGGCCCGACGTGGATGGCGTCGATCGACCGCCGTTCGAGCTCGTCGACCAGCCGGGCGGTGGTGTAGAACTCGCACCAGCCCGGCTCCGGGTGGCGGTGCAGGTCGCGCCGGAGCGCGACGAGCGCGTCGCGGTCGGGGGTCGGCACGAGGGGGGCGTCCATACCCGGCCGTCGGGCCCGCGGCATAAGTGTGTGCCGCGCGGCCCGGCGGCGAAGCCGGCCGGCGCGCGGACGGGGAGGCGGGTTGGAGGCGGCGGCCGCGGGCGGGGTCCCCGCGGCGGCCGGACCGCCGGCCGCGCCCGGCGCGTCAGTTCGATCCGACGGGGCGGCGGCGTTCGACCTCGATCTCGACCCTGACGTCGTCGGGGAACTCCATGTGTCCGACCTCGCGGGCGATGTGCGCGCTCCCGTGGATCTCCATGCGGCGCGAGTAGACGGTGTACCGCCAGGGGTCGAACTCGCCGCCCTCCCCGGTGAGCGTCCGGTACTGCGGCACGCGGTGGTCGGTCGGCGGGTCCGAGTGCGGGCCCTTGCAGTCGGCGCCCTTCCGGCCGAGGAGGCGCTTCAGGTCCCCGACGACCGCCTCCAGGGATTCCCGGTTCCCGGACCGGAACCGGAGCTTCGTGACGAAGGTCATGGCCGACCAACGCGCCCGGAGGGCAAAAAAGGCCACTTCGTCCGCCCGCGACGCCGGCGGCGAACGGCCGATGCCGACATTCTGATTAGCCGTGACCCGTTACCCGGGCGTATGATAGAGGCCACGAGCGCGGGAGCGATCCTCTTCCGCGATACCCGCGGCGAACGGGAGTACCTGCTCCTGAAAAGCCGGCCGGGGGACTGGGAGTTCCCCAAGGGCGGGGTCGAGGGCGAAGAGGAGCTCCAGCAGACGGCGATCAGGGAGGTAACCGAGGAGGCCGGCATCGAGGACTTCCGGCTCATCGACGGCTTCCGCCGGGAGTACGACTACGTGTTCGAGGCCGGCGGCGACACCATCCACAAGACCGTCCACCTGTTCATCGCCCGGTCGTTCGAGGCGTCGGCCGAACTCTCCGAGGAGCACCGCGACCTGCAGTGGCGGGACTACGAGCAGGCGCTGAACACCGTCACGCAGGACGGTCCCCGCGAGATCCTGCGCGAGGCCCACGACTACCTCGACGAGGTCGTCTCCGAGGAGGAGGAGGGCGAGCGCCGGAAGTACCTCGCCTGACCGGGGCCCGGACCGCCGGGGCAACGCGACGACGACCGGCGGGGCCGCCGCAACGCCGACCGCCGGGGCGACGCGGCCGGCCGAACGCTTATTCCCGCGCCGCGTCATCCGCCGCCGTGGACCTGCAGGCCGTCCCGGAGTTCGTCTTCGAACTCCTCGTCTGCCGGTGGGCGGAGCGCGAGTGGCCGCCGACCGACCGGGCGGCCGTCCCGGTCGTGGCCCGCCAGCTCGGCACCGCCGACCGGCGGTGGGACACCGTCGTCGTCGAGACGACGCGCGAGGGGCTGGCGGCGCGCGCCGCGTTCGGCCCCCGGGAACTGGACTCGGACCTGCTGCACGTGGTTCGGCACGCGCCCGCCGAGTGGGCGTGGTACCGCGACGCGCTGCCCGACCCCGGCTACCCCTGGCGGTACGTCCGCGCGGCCGTCCACCGGGCGGCCGACCGCGGGGTCGTGGAGACGCGCCGCGACGGCAACCGGATCGAACTCCGCCGGACGGCGCCGTACCCCGACTGGGTCGACCGGATCGTCGCCGTCGAGAACAAGCCCGACCTCGACGCGAGCGCCGCGCGGCGGCTGAGCGACCAGCTCGCCCACGACGTGCGCCAGGGGCTCGCCGACGAGGCGTGGGTCGCGACCGCCGCGACGGGCGCGACCGTCGAGCCGGCGCTGCTGGAGGCGATGCCCGTCGAGGCCGGCGTCCTCACCGTCCGCCTCGACGACCGTGGGCGGGCCCGGGGGAGCGTCGAGTGGCTCCCGGCCGAACTGGACGGCGGCGACCGGACCGCGCGGCTCGAACTCGCCGAGCGGGCCTACGGCCGGGGGTTCCGATCGTACGCCGACCGGATGCGCCCCGACTGCCGGCACTTCGAACTCCGGCGCCAGGGCGACGCGCTGGTGCCCTGGTGTGCCGCCAAGGGACGCCACCAGACGGGCGCGGAGTGTGCCGGCGACTGCGCGTCGTTCGAGCCCGAACCGCCCGCCTGGCGGACGGGCGGGTGGCCCATCGACGGCGGCCCGGGCCGGGGCGTCCGGCGCCTGCTCGAACGGCGGCGCGAGCGCGCACGCGGGCGGACCTCGGCGCGCGACGCCGGGACCGGGGACTGAGAGCGGCGGGTGCGAGAGCGGCGGGTGCGGGCGGGTCGCGGTCGGAGACGGATCGCGGATCGGCGGGCGGGGGCCGCGGGCGGCGCCGCCCGGGCCGCCGGTCAGGACTCGGACCCGATCCCGTCGTCGGCCGCCCCGGCGCCGGCCGGGGTCGCCTCGCCGTCCATCGACTCGACGGTCAGGTCCGCCGTCCCCCGGGCGCGCCGGAACGTCGGGACCGCGCGGTGCTCGACGGCGACGACGTCCTTGCGGGCGAGCGCCCGGAGCGCCTCGCGTACCTCGTCGACCGTCGGGTCGACCCCGTGGTCCCGCAGGTCGTGGAGGACGCTGACGACCGACTGGGAACGGTCGTCGGGGCCGGCGAGGACGTCGAGGACGAGCGCCTCCAGGCGCGGGACCCGGACGACGCTCGGCGGTCCGCCCTCCGGCCCCTCCTCGACGCCGGGATCGACGTCGACGAGGTCCGCCGCCTCCGCCGTCGCGCGGATGTAGCTGTCCTCGTCGCGGTAGTAGTACTCCCCGAGGTGGGATTCGAGGTAGGCGTGGACCTCGCTGCCGTCCTCCATCCCCCAGCGCTCCCCGAGTTCCGCGTTCTTCGTCGGCTGGAGGCGGACGACGTCGGCCAGCCGCTCGCGCTCGGTGTCGGTGAGGTCCATCGGGGGGCGGTTGCGGACGTCGGCCCTTCGTCCTTCCGGTGCACGGCGGGGCGGCCCCGTTTCCCCGAACGGTTATTCCGGTGGGCCGCCACCGGCCGCCATGTCCGGCGAGACGCTCGCGCTCTCCGTCGAGGACGACGTCGCGACGCTGACGGTCGACCGTCCCGAGCGGCACAACGCCCTGAACGTCGCGACCCTGGAGGCGATGCGCGACGCGCTGGCGGAGGCGGAGGCAGAGGACGCCCGGGCGCTGGTGGTGACCGGCGCGGGCGAGGAGGCGTTCGTCGCGGGCGCGGACATCGATCACATGCGGGACCTCTCGACGCCGGAGGCGCTCGCGTACGCCGACCTCGGCCACGAGGTCTGCCGGGCGATCGAGACGTTCCCGGCGCCCGTCATCGCGGCCATCAACGGGTATGCGTTCGGCGGCGGGTGCGAACTCGCGCTCGCCGCGGACCTGCGGGTCGCGAGCGAGCGGGCGGTCATCGGCCAGACCGAGATCGACCTGGGGATCGTGCCGGGGTGGGGAGGCACCCAGCGGCTCCCGCGGCTCGTCGGCGACGAGATCGCCCGCCGGATGGTCTTCTTCGGCGAGCGGATCGACGCCACCGACGCACACGAACACGGGCTGGTCGGCGAGGTGGTCGCGCACGCCGACCTCGACGAGCACGTCGCCGGGATGGCGGCCGACCTCGCGTCCCGGCCCCGCCACGCGCTCCGGGCCGCCAAGGAGGCGATCGGCATGTACCACGAGGCCGACGCGCACGACGCGCTGGCGTTCGAGCGGCGGGCCTGGAGCGGCCTCTTCGGCACCCACGACCAGCGCGAGGGGATGACCGCGTTCCTCGAGGACCGCGAGCCGGAGTTCGAGTAGCTAGTCCCGCGGCGCCGGCGCGGGTCCGGGCGCCGGATCGAGGGTGTCGTGGACCTGGGTGTAGACGAGGGCGAAGGCGACGACCCCGAGGCCGGCGCTGGCGAGGAAGGGCACGGCGAAGCCGAAGCGGACGAGGTAGCCGGCCGCCGTCGGCCCGACGGCGATGCCGAGGCCGAACGCCATGGTGAGCACCGAGAGCTTGCTCCCCGAGGCCCCGCCCTCGGCGAGGTCGCCCGCCAGCGCCAGCGAGGGGGCGAACACCATCGCCACCGCGACCCCCTGGACGAGGCGCGCGGCCACCATCGCGAGCGACGAGGTCACGTAGCCCTGCACGACCAGCGCGGGCACGAGGAGGGCGAACCCGCCGACGATGAACCGGCGGCGGCCGAACCGATCGCTCGCCCGGCCGACGGGCACCTGGAAGAGCACGTTGGCGAGCACGACGGCCGCGAACTGCACGCTGAACATGAACGGGCCCTGATCGAGGCGGGCGTTGATCGTCCCCTGGAGGGTGGCGAAGAGCGCGATGCCGATCGCCATCAGGAAGGTCCCGACGCCGAGGGCGAAGACCGGATCGAGGCCGTCCCCGTCGCGGTCGAACACGCGGAACGCGATGTCCTCGGCCGCCGCCCCGCCCGTGCGCTCGGGGTCCCGGATGAACAGCGCGACCAGCGCGAAACTGACCGCGGCGCCGAGCACGGCGACGCCGAACGCGGCGTCGAACCCCGAGAGCGCCCCCGCCGGCGTGGGGTAGGGGCCGGCGTCGACCACCAGGCCCGCGATGATGGGGCCGAACCCGAACCCGGCGAGCCGGAAGGTGTTGAAGACGCCGAAGTTGCCGCCGCGCTCGGTGTCGACCGCCGAGTACTCGTTGACCAGCGCGACCGTCGCCGGGACGGTGAACGCGGCGCCGACGCCCTGGAGGGCCCGGACGACGACCACGGCCTCGTAGGCCGTGACGAACGGGTAGGCGGCGCTCGCGACGCCGAAGACCGCGAGGCCGGTGAGCACGAACGCCTTGCGGCGCCCGGTCCGGTCGGAGATGCGCCCGGTGAACGGCTGACCGAGGCTGTTGAGCAGGCCGAACAACGAGAGCACGACGCCGATCAGGAGCGGCAGGGTGAGTTCGGCGCCCAGCAGGCGGCCGCCCACCAGCCCCGTCACGTCGATCTCGCCGCTCGCGATGTAGCCCGGCAGGACGATGATGAGAAACGAGTTGCCCAGCGCGTCCGCCATGCGGGCCATGGCGAGCGCGAGCACGCGCCGGTCGGTCCCCAGAACGCCCATTCAGGCACGGGTAGCGGAGGCGGTCGTATCACCGTTGCGTTCCGGGAACGGTCGCGCCGCCGGGGTGCGGGAACCCCGTCGCTTAAGTACGACAGGGGACAGGGGAGCGACACCATGGAGTTCTGTGACGAGTGCGGCGCGATGATGAAGGCGGACGGCGACGTCTGGCGGTGTACCAACGGCCACGAGAAGCGGCGGAACGGCGCGGCGGAGGACGCCTGGACGACCCAGGAGCGCGCGGAGGACGACGGCCCGGTCGACCTCTCGGACGTGGACCCGGCGGACATGAACCCGACGACGGAGGTGACCTGCCCGGACTGTGGCCACGACCGGGCCCACTACACGATGAAGCAGATCCGCGCGGCCGACGAGTCCGAGACCCGGTTTTTCGTCTGTACCGAGTGCGAGCACAAGTGGCGCGAGGACGACCACTAGGATGGCGGGCGACGGGACGGGGGACGGCGCGGACCGGGCGGCCGCGGCGGGCGTGGGGCGCCCGACGCGGGCCGGTCGCCGCCGTCGAGCGCCGCCCGCGGGGCCGTGACCGATCCGCCGCCCGTCGATCCCGGCCCCCTGTCGGGGTGGCGCCGGACCGAGACGACCGCCGAGACGGTGCTCGACCTGGGTCCCGTCTCGGTGACGACCGCGACCGCCGTCTACGAGGACCCCGACCTCCGGGAGCGGGTGCGCGAGGCGACGGGCGTCGATCGGACGTGGCGGTTCTTCTTCGCGACGCGGGTTGACGTCCCCGGCTCGTCGGACTCCGCGGCGCTGCGACGGCTGGTGACCGACCGCGCGACCGCGGGGTTCGTCGACCGCCTCCGGGAGCGGGGGTTCGAGGACGTCGACGAGGCCGGACGCCGGCGGCTCCGGGTCGGGGAGCGGGAGGCCCGCGCCGTCCGGTACGATGCGGTCTGCCGGGTGGAGGGGTTCGTCGTCGCCGTCGAGGGCTGGATCGCGGTCCGGCCGGGCGAGGGTGGGTTCGTGCTCGCCGGCGGGGCATACCCCCGGGCGGTCCGGTCGGAGCCGGCGGACGCGGGGCTGGCGACGCTCGTCGATCCCGGGGCGTTCCGCGAGGACCTGTTCGAACTGATCCGCGCCACCGGCTAGCGCCGGGTCCGGAGGAGGGCCCGCACGACGCCGCCGAGCGACGGCCGCGCGGGCGAGACGCCGAGCAGCCGGGCCAGGGTCCCGCCGATCGGCCCGGGATCGGCGTCCGGGTCGATCCGGGCCACGCTCGCCCCGCGGACCCGCACGTCGACCGGCGGGAGCGCGCCGACGAGGCGGTCGGGGGGGCGGGGCGCCGCGCCGAGGCTCCCCCGGACGTCGCGGAGGGCACGGAGCGACGGGGCCTCGACGACGATCAGGTCGCCGTACCCCTCGATCCGGAGGTCGTGGCCCGCGACGGTCGCGTCGAGGGCCGCCTCGACCGCCAGCCGGTCGGTCCGGTCCGTGGGCCCCGGCCCGTCGCTCCCGGCCACGCTACTCCTGTTCCCTGGTCCGAATGCGGAGGGTGCCGTCGAGCCGCCAGGTGGCGTGTTCGGCGTCCTCCCCGACCTTGCTCGGGACCTGCACCTCCATCTCCTCGAAGTCGTAGGTGATCTCGGCGCCGCGGCCGGTGAGCCGCTCGTAGAGGCCGATCGCCAGTTCGGGCCAGGTCCGCGTCTCCTCGATCTCCTCGTCGGTCGCCATACGCGTTGCAGGGCCCGGAGACGAATAGGTCTAGGGGCGGCGGGCGACGGTCAGATAGCCGGTGTGGCCGACGCCGGCCGTCGCCGGCCGCGAGCCCCGTTCCTCGAACTCCATCCGCCGGCCGATCGTCTCGTGGGTCTCGACGGCCGCGAGGTCGGCCCCCCGGGCCGCCTCGACGACCGCGCGGGTCGCCTCGACGAACGGGCTGTACGCGGCGACGAACCCGCTCGGGGCGAGCAGGTCCGGGGCGCGCTCGACCACCGTCGGGGCGTCGCCCGTGTCGAGGGTGAGGAGGTCGAAGCCGCCGAGCGCGTCGAGGTCGTCGCGGACGTCCCCGGTCCGAACGGTCACCCGGTCGGCCACCCCGGCCAGCCGGAGGTTCTCGCGGGCGACATCGGCGAACTCCGGGTCCCGCTCGTAGGTCGTCACCTCGACGCCGAGGCGCCCGAGGTAGGCGGCGAGCACGCCGGTGCCGGTGCCGGCGTCGAGGGCGCGGTCGCCGGCGGCGGGGCCGGTGTACCCGACGACGAGGCCCACGTCGCGGGGGAGCATCGGCGCACCGGTCCGCTCGAAGTGCTCGAAGAGGTCGGGCCCCCGGAGCGGCCTGACCCGGAACCGGTCGCCGAGGTGGGTCGTCAGTTCGTCGCCGGGTTCGGCGTCGTCCGGCACCTCCAGGACCCCGAGGTCGGTCTGGAGTTCGTCGCCGGGACCCCGCAGGTACTCGCGGTCGCTGTCGGCGTGAACGAGGCGGAACACCCGAACACCTATTCGAGGCGGGCGATGGCCGACGCGAGGTCGCCGTCCTCGGCTTCGAGCGCCTCGCGGGCCTCGCTCTCCCCGACCCCGGCCCGCTGTGCGACCAGTTCCACGTCCTCCGCGGGCACGCCGCCCGAGTCGTCGTCCCCGCCCGCGTCCCCGTCGTCCGTCCCGGCTTCGTCGGCGGCTTCGGCCTCGCGGCGCTCGGGTTCGCCGACGATCTGGTAGGTCTGCTGGCCCTGTGCGTCCATCCGCGTGACCTGCGGGGCGTCGAAGACCAGCTCCTCGTCGCCGGTCCGGATCACGACCTCCCCGGCGTCGATCTCGGTGACGTCGATCCCCATCTGCTCCATCATCTGCTTCATCTTCCGTGGGTTCATGCCGCCGCCGCCGAACATACGGCCACCGACGGCGCCCGCCAGCAAAAGGGTGGCGACCGGCAGCCGGCGGCTCGGCGAAGACCGCCGGGGACCGAGGGCCGGGGACCGGGAGCCGGGGACGGGGACGGGGCCGCGGGCGCTCGGCGGGCCGCCCGACGGCCGCGCGACCGCGGCCCGCTACACGTGCGACTCCGGCATGAGGTCCCGGAACGGCTGCGCGGCGAGCCACTCGCAGAGCTCGGCGAGCTGCCCGGCCGCGGCCTCGAACAGCCGCTCGCCCTTCGCGGCCGTGGCGTCGGTCTGGTCGCCGAGCACCCCGTTGTCGGTGTTGTCGATCGCGTCGTAGAACGTCCGGGCGCCGTGTTTCCGGGTGCCGTCGTACGCCGAGAGGTCAGCGATGCCGCCGTCGCGGGCGTCGGCGAGCCGGTCGTCGTGGACCAGGTCCGGCCGGAGGTGCTGGATCAGGGCCGTCTCCTTCGGCCCGCCGTGCGGGCCCTGGCGTTCGAACAGGTCGTCCACCAGGTCGGGGATGCTCTCGTTCCACATCCACTCGATGGCGTAGAGCGTGCCGTCGTCGCGCAGCCGCCGACCGACCTCGCGGAGGTGGGTCACGTTGCCGCCGTGGGCGTTCACGTAGACCACCCGGTCGATCCCGTGGTAGGCCAGGTTCCGCGTGACCGACTCGACGTAATCGCGAAATTCCGGGGCGTCGGCCCACATCGTGCCGTGGAACTGCCGGTGGTGCGGGCTGACGCCGACGTCGACGGTCGGGGTCCGGAGGTAGCCGGTCCGCTCGGCGGCCTCGCTCGCGAACGCCTCCGCGATCAGGTGGTCGGTCGCCAGCGGCAGGTGGGGGCCGTGCTGTTCGGTCGATCCGACCGGCACCAGGGCGAGCGACTCGGTCGCGAAGTACTCCGCCAGATCGGGCCAGGCCGCGTCTGCGAGGTACATCCGGGCGCGAGTGGTGGCGGGGGATCTTCAAGCGTGCGGTGCCGGGAACGGGGCGGCCCGCCCGGCCCCGGTCGAACGCTTAACACCCCGGAACCCGTCGCCCGGGGCATGTTCGACGAGGAGGAACTCGACCGGATACGCGAGGCGAGGGCCGCGTGGAAGTCCGAGACGTACGGACCCACGGTCGAGCGGTTCGGCGAGCGCCGGGAGGAGTTCACCACGGACACGGGGGGCCAGCGGATCGCGCCGCTGTACACCCCGGCGGACGTCGCGGACCTGGACTACGGCGAGGACCTCGGCTTCCCGGGCGAGGAGCCGTACACCCGCGGCGTCTACGCGACGATGTACCGCGGGCGGCTCTGGACGATGCGCCAGTACGCGGGGATGGGCACCGCGGCGGAGACCAACGAGCGCTACCACTACCTGCTCGAGAACGGCCAGACCGGGCTGTCGATGGCGTTCGACCTCCCGACTCAGATGGGCTACGACTCCGACGACGGGATGGCCGCGGGGGAGGTCGGCAAGTCCGGGGTGGCCATCGACACGCTCGCGGACATGGAGCGGGTGTTCGAGGGCATCCCGCTCGACGAGGTCTCGACCAGCATGACCATCAACGCGCCGGCGTGTGTCCTGCTCGCGATGTACGTCGCGGTCGGCGACCGCCAGGGGGTTCCCCGCGAGGAACTGCGCGGGACCGTCCAGAACGACGTGCTGAAGGAGTACATCGCGCGCAACACCTACATCTACCCGCCGGAGCCGTCGATGCGGATCGTGACGGACGTCTTCGAGTTCTGCGCCGAGGAGACCCCGGGCTTCAACACCATCTCCATCTCGGGGTACCACATCCGCGAGGCCGGATCGACCGCGGCCCAGGAGGTGGCGTTCACGCTCGGCAACGGCATCGAGTACGTGTCGGCCGCCGTCGACGCCGGCCTCGACGTCGACGAGTTCGCGCCACAGCTCTCGTTTTTCTTCGCCGCGCACAACGACATCCTGGAGGAGGTGGCGAAGTTCCGTGCCGCCCGCCGGATGTGGGCGCGGATCATGGACGAGCGGTTCGGGGCCGAGAACCCGAAGGCCAAGCAGCTCAAGTTCCACACCCAGACCGCCGGATCGACGCTCACGGCCCAGGACATCGAGAACAACGTGGTCCGGGTCGCCTACCAGGCGCTCGCCGGCGTGCTCGGGGGTACCCAGTCGCTGCACACCAACGGCAAGGACGAGGCGCTGTCGATCCCCACAGAGGAGTCGGTCCGGACGGCGCTCCGGACCCAGCAGATCCTCGCCCACGAGTCCGGCGTCGCCGACACCGTCGATCCCCTCGCCGGGAGCTACTACGTCGAGTCGCTGACCGACCGGATCGAGTCGGAGGCGTTCGACATCCTCGACGAGGTTGACGACCGCGGGGGGATGTCGCGCGCCATCGAGGACCGGTGGGTCCAGCGGCGGATCCAGGACGTCGCCTTCGACCGCCAGGAGGAGATCGAGAACGGCGAGCGTGTCGTCGTCGGGGTCAACCGGTTCGAGAGCGAGGACGACGAGCCCGAGATCGAGATCGAGGAGGTCTCCGAGGCCGAGCAGCGCGCCCAGCGCGAACGGCTGGCCGAGGTGCGCGACGAGCGCGACGACGGGGCGGTCGACGACGCCATCGCCGCGCTCACGGACGCCGCGCGGAGCGGCGAGAACCTGATGCCGCCGCTCGTGGACGCGGTGAAGGCCTACGCCACCGTCGGGGAGATCTGTGACGCGCTCCGCGAGGAGTTCGGCGAGCACCGGCCCGGCGCGTAGGCGCGGCCGGGACCCCCGGACCCCACCCCCGTCCCGCCGGCTGGCGGCGCGGCCGCCCGCGGTCCGGGCCGGGGGACCGAAGCGCCCGCCGCCGGCGTACCCGCCACCGGCGGGCTTTTCACCGGCGCGCGGCGCGTGGAGGGCATGGAGCCGGAGGCCGGACTCGCCGTCCACCACCTCGGGATCGCCACGGCGGACGCGTCGGAGCTGTCGGAGCTGTACGGCGACCTGCTCGGGGCACCGGTCGTCCACGAGGAGCGCTTCGATGGGATGCGGATCGCCTTCCTCGCGGTCGGCGACGGCTACCTCGAACTGCTGGAGCCCGAGGAGGGTGGACCGATCGCCGGGTACCTGGACGAGCACGGGCCGGGAGTCCACCACGTCGCGTTCGCGACGCCCGAGGTCTCGCGGGCGCTCGACCGGGCGCGCGACCTCGGGATCGATCCCGTCGACGAGTCGCCCCGCCCGGGCGCGTGGGGCCACGAGGTGGCCTTCCTCCACCCGGGATCGACCGGGGGCGTCCTCGTGGAGTTCGTCGGGACGGGCCCGGACGGCGGACCGGACGACGCGGACGGGACGGACGGCGGGGGCAGCGCGGGCACCGGCACGGGCGCGGACTCGGCCGGCGGGGGGGCGGAGTGATGCGCGATCCGCTCGCGTACCGGGTCCGGGCCTCGCCGGACGGGACGGCGCTGGTCGACGCCGAGTCGGGCGAGTCGTGGACGTTCGACGCGCTGGACCGGTCGGTCGACCGGACCGCCGCCCGGCTGCACGACCGCGGCGTCGAGCCCGGCGACAGGGTGGGGGTCGTCCTCCCGAACCGGCCGGCTCACGCCGCGACCACCCACGCCCTGGTCCGCCTCGGGGCGACCCTCGTTCCCCTCTCCGACCGGTCCACCGCACGCGAGCTCGCCGACCGGCTGTCCCGGGCCGAACCGGCGGCGGTCGTCTGCGGGGCAGGGACGGAGTCGGCGGCCGTCGAGGCGGCCGACGCGCCCGTCGTCTCGGTTGACGACCCCGCCGCCGGCGCGGCGGCGCTGGCCGACGCCGACGGGTCGGTCGCGGTTCCCCGCCACGAGTGGAGGCCGTCCGGGACGGTCGCCCTGCTTTTCACGTCCGGGACGACCGGCGACCCGAAGCCGGTGGCCCTGACGGCGACGAACCTGCTCGCGAGCGCCGGCGCCTCGGCCCTTCGCCTGGGGGTGCGCCCCGACGACCGGTGGCTCGTGGCGCTGCCGCTCGACCACGCGGGTGGGCTCTCGCCCGTGCTCCGGATGCCGCTCTACGGCTCGACGGTCGTCCTGCGGCGCTCGTTCGAGCCGGGCCCGGCAGTGGACGACATCGCCGAGCACGCAGTGACCTGCGTCCCGCTGGTTCCGACGATGCTCCGCCGGATGCTCGACGCCCGGGGGGTGCTCCCGGACTCGCTGCGGGTCGTCCTCCTCGGGGGCGCCCCGGCGTCGCCGGACCTGATCGAGCGCTGCCGGGACTACTCGGTGCCCGTCTACCCGACCTACGGGACCACGGAGACGGCCTCGCAGGTGGCGACCGCCACGCCGGCGGAGGCGTTCGCCGACCCCGGGACCGTCGGCCGGCCGCTGTTCGGCACGGAGGTCCGGGCCGTGGACGAGCGGGGCGCCGAGCGCCCCCCGGGCGAGGCCGGCGAACTCGTCGTCTCCGGCCCCACGGTCGCGCCGGGGTATCACGGCGCGCCCGAGGCCACGGACGACGCCTTCCGGGCCGACGGCTTCCACACGGGCGACGTCGGGGTCGTGGACGGGGACGGCCGGGTCCGCGTACTCGGTCGGCTGGACGACCGCATCGTCACGGGCGGCGAGACCGTCGACCCTGGCGAGGTGGCCGGCGCGCTCCGGGACCACCCCTCGGTGGCGGACGCGGCCGTCGTCGGCCTGCCCGACGAGGAGTGGGGCGAGCGGGTCGCCGCCCTGGTCGTCCCCGACGGGGAGCCCCCGGACCGCGAGGCGCTGCTCGCGCACTGCCGGGACCGGCTCGCGGGGTTCAAACTCCCCCGAACCGTGGCGTTCGCCGACACCCTCCCCCGGACTGCCTCGGGCACGGTCGACCGCGACGCGGTGCGGGAGCGGTTCGACGCCGGGGGGGCTGGCGCCCCGGCCGGACGCGACGGACGCGACGGACACGACGGGCGCGACGGGCGCGACGGACGCGACGGGACCGGAAGCGTGGGGACCGGCGGCGCGGGCGCCGGGGTCGGGGGCGGGGACACCGACGCAGAGGACGGGGCCGGGAGCGGGGGGAACGGCGACGGAGCGGGGTGACGGCGGGCACGGCGCCGGCCCGGCCGCGGGCCACAACTACAAGCCCCGTCGCTGTCAACGCCGGCCGTGGCGATCCAGACCCATCCAGCGCCGGTCGCCGAGGCCGCCGCGGAGTTCCGCGCCGGCGAGCGCGACCCGGCCGCGTACGTGGAGGAGCTCTGTGACCGGATCGAGGCGGTCGACGACGACCTCCGGGCGTTCGTCCGGGAGCCGGGGCGTCGGGCGCGGCTGCGCGAGGCGGCCGCCGAGCTCGCCGACCGGTTCCCGGACCCGGACGAGCGCCCGCCCCTGTACGGCATCCCCGTCGGGGTGAAGGACGTCATCCACGTCGACGGGCTGCCGACGCGGGCGGGGTCGGCCCTCCCGCCGGACCTGTTCGCCGGCCCGGAGGCCGACTGCGTGACGCGGTTGCGCGAGGCCGGCGCGCTGATCGCCGGCAAGACGGTCACCACGGAGTTCGCGGGCGCGGCGCCGGGACTCACGCGCAACCCGCACGACCTCGGTCACACGCCCGGGGGCTCGTCGAGCGGCTCGGCCGCCGGCGTCGCGGCCGGGCTCTGCCCGCTCGCGCTCGGCACGCAGACCGGCGGATCGGTGATCCGGCCGGCCGCGTTCTGCGGCGTCGTCGGCGTGAAGCCGAGCTACGGGCGGGTCCCCCGGGACGGCGTGATCGAGCGCTCGGGATCGGTCGATCACGTCGGCTTTTTCACGCAGGACGTCGCCGGCGCGCGGGTCGCGGCGGCGGCGCTCTGTGACGACTGGACGGCGGACCCCTCGCCCGACGGGCCGCCGGCGGTCGGCGTCCCCGAGGGGGCGTACCTCGACGAGGCCTCGTCGGAGGCGCTGTCGGCCTACGAGGCTGGGCTGGACCGGCTGGCCGCCGCCGGCTGCGCGGTCGAGCGGGTGACCGTCCCGACCTTCGAGGAGTTCGCGGCGCTCGACCGCCGCCACCGGCGGCTACACACGGCCGAACTGGCGCTCGTCCACGAGGCCTGGTTCGACGACTACCGGGCGTTCTACCGCACCCCGATGGCCGAGCGGATCGAGTCGGGCCGGGGGGTGACCGCCGGCCAGCTGGCCGAGAGCCGGGCCAGCCGGCTCGACCTGCGGGCGGAGCTGACCGACCTGCTCGACGAGCACGGCCTCGACCTCTGGGCGGCGCCGGCCGCGCCGGGACCGGCCCCGGAGACGATCCGGGACACCGGGAGCGCGGTGATGAACCGGCCGTGGACCCACGCGGGGCTGCCGACCGCCACGCTGCCGGCCGGGGAGGCGTCGAACGGCCTGCCGCTCGGGATGCAGTTCGCCGCGCCGCACATGGCCGACGAGCGCCTGCTGGCGTGGGCCGTGACGCTGGCCGACGCGCTCTGACGGCGCGGGCGCCCCGCCCCGTCTCGTCCCGTTTCGTCCCGTCCCCTCCCGTTCCCCGTTCTCCGCGTCCCGCCCGCGGTCCTACCCGCCGCCGGCGACGCCGTTCTCGGCGGGCGACAGGCGCCGCTCCAGGCGGAGCAGCCCGGCCGCGAGCCCCAGACAGCCGACGACGAGCGTCGGCCACAGGAGGGCCGCGGCGCCGTGGTCGAAGAACGCGCCGCCGACCGCCGATCCGGCGCCCATCCCGACCCGCTTTGCGACCTCCATGACCGACAGCCGCGCGCCGCGGTCGGCGCCGCCGCCGAGGTCGCTGGCGAGCGCGGCGACCAGGGGCGAGTGGAGGATCTCGCCGACCGTCCGGAGCACCAGGTGCCCGCCGACGAGGCCCACGGCGAGGAGCCGCGGGAGGCGGCCGTGGTCGGCGGCCCCGACGGTCGCACCCCAGGCGGCGAACATGCTCGCCGCCCAGAACCCGGCCGAGACGACGAGCCCGCGGGTCCGGCGCCACGCGCCGACGGCCGAGACGACCGGCATCTGGAGGGCGACGAGGACGACCGGGTTGAGGACGTACAGCGTCCCGAGTTGCGAGGCGGTCAGGCCGAGGCCCCGCTTCGCGACGACCGGGACGGTCGTGTTCATCTGGGCGTACATCGCGGCGAAGCCGACGTTGAGGACCGCCAGCGCGAGCACCCGCCGGCGGGCGACGGCGCCGCGCCAGTCCGCGAGGGCGTCCCGGAGGGTGGCGGCGTCCCGGCCGGCGTGGACGCGGGGCAGCGCGACGACCAGAAGGGCCGCCACGAGCGCCGACGTCAGGCCGTCGACGACGAAGATCGCGACGCCGGCGGCCTCGTAGAGCAGTCCGCCGACGACGAAGCCGGAGCCGAAGCCGGCGTTGCTCGCCACCTTCAACAGCCCGTACCCCCGTTCGCGGTCCTCGGCGTCGGTGAGGTCGGCGAGCGCCGCCTGGCTGGCCGGGGCGTAGAGGCCGGCCGTCAGGCCGGCGGCGGTCGCGACGGCGACGAACCCCGGCGCGGTCCGCACCAGCGCGTAGGCCGACAGCGAGAGCGCCGAGAGCGCCATGCTCGCGACCATCACCGGCTTGCGGCCGTACCGGTCCGACAGGTATCCCCCCAGGGCCGTCCCGGCCGCCAGCGCGGCGTTGTTGGCGAACAGGCCGAGGCCGACGAGCGAGAGCGGCAGGCCGACCGCCAGGTGGAAGTGGACGGTGGCGAACGGGTAGACCAGGCCGGAGCCGAAGACGTTGAGCAGGCGTCCCCCGGCGACGACGTAGACCGGCCGGTCGAAGCCCCGGGCGGCGTCCAGGGTCGGGCGCTGCACGCCGGCGGTTGGCCCGACCCGCACCTGAACGGATCGGTTCGGGACGGACCGCGAACGGGGGACGGCGACCGCGCACGGGGGGCCGCGCCGGGCGGAGTGCGGACGGCGACGGACCGGGGACGGCCGGGAACGGCTGGCGGCCGGGGGCGAACGCGACCGCGACCCCGCCCGGGGACGGCCAACGACTAAGCCGTCCCGCCGCGAGGGGCGGAGCATGGGACTGCAGGACTACTGGGGGATCGGCCCGAAGACGGCCGAGCGCCTCCGGGACGCGCTCGGGGCGGAGGCGGCGGCCGCGGCCATCGAGTCGGCCGACCTCCGGACGCTGGTCGAGGCGGGGGTCGCCCCCGGCCGGGCGGTCCGGATCCTCCGGCGGGCGACCGGCGACGCGGCGATGGACCTGTTCGGGACGCCGGACGCGCGCGAGGTGTACGACGACCTGCTGGCGCTGGCGGGCGAGCACGCGCTCACCCGGCACGCCCGCGACCGGATCCGGGTGCTGACCCCGCTCCCGGACCGGGAGCGTCGCGAGGAGCGCCTGGACCGGGTGCTGGGCGCCCGGGACGCCTGGGCGGCCCTGGACGACGGCGCCCGCGCCTCGGTCCTCGACGCCTTCGAGGCGTACGACGAGGAGGACGGGACGCCGCGGGCGGCGGTCGCCTGCGCGCTGGCGCTGCGCGAGGCCGGGCTGGGCGGGGAGGAGTTCCCGGACCTCGCCGGCCTCGACGACGGCGCGCTGGCCGACGCGGCGGACGCGCTCGGCGCGGTGGCCGGCGGCCTCGACGCCCTCGACCGCGACCCCGCGGCCCTGAGCGTGGGCGAGGGGGCCGACGCGGAACTGGACCGCCTGCGGGACCGGCTCATGGCCGCCGAGAGCCTCGCGGCCGACGCGCTCGACGTGCTGGAGACGATCAGGGCCGACGGGGTCAGGGACCTCGACGACCTCCGCTCGGCGTTCGTCGACCACGTCGCGGCCGAGACGGGCGTCCCGCCGGCGACGGTCCGGGCGGCGACGGCCGACGACGCCGCCGACGCGGCCGACTTCGCGAGCACGTCCCTCCGGGGGCTGGTCGCGGACCTGGAGGATCGGGTCGCCGACCGGGAGGCGAGCGTCGCGGCCGACCTCGCGGCGACCCTCGACGGGGCCGCCGCGGACGTGCGCGCCGCGGTCGAGGCCGTCGACGACGCGGCCGTCCGCCTGTCGCTCGCCCGCTTCGCCGAGGCATACGACCTCCGCCGGCCGGCGTTCGTGGCCGACGGCCTCGCCGTCGAGGGGGCGCGCAACCCGTTCCTCGTCGCCGAGGGCGAGTCGGTCCAGCCGGTCGACTACGCGGTCGGCGACCACGACCTCGGGCCGCCGGCCGGCGACCGGGTGGCGGTGCTGACGGGCGCGAACAGCGGCGGGAAGACGACGCTGCTGGAGACGCTGTGTGCGGTGGCGACGCTGGCCGCGATGGGGCTCCCGGTGCCGGCCGAGCGGGCGGCGGTCGGCCGGATCGACGCCGTCGTCTTCCACCGCCGGCACGCCTCGTTCAACGCCGGCGTCCTCGAATCGACGCTCCGGTCGGTCGTCCCGCCGCTGACCACCGGCGGACGGACGCTGATGCTCGTCGACGAGTTCGAGGCCATCACCGAACCCGGACGCGCGGCCGACCTGCTGAACGGGCTGGTCGAACTGACCGTCGAGCGCGAGGCGCTCGGCGTCTACGTCACCCACCTGGCCGACGACCTGAGCCCCCTGCCCGACGCGGCGCGGGTGGACGGCATCTCCGCCGAGGGGCTGACGGAAGACCTCGATCTCCGGGTCGACTACCAGCCCCGGTTCGGCGAACTCGGCCGCTCGACGCCGGAGTTCATCGTCTCGCGGCTGGTGGCCAACGCGGGCGACACCGCCGAACGGCGGGGGTTCGAGGCGCTCGCGGCCGCCGTCGGCGAGGAGGCCGTCCAGCGCACGCTCGACGACGCGCTGTGGAGCGAGGCCGGGTAGCCGCGTGCCGGCGCCGCGCGGGACGCGGAGCGCGAGGGGGGACGGGGCGTACGCCGCGGGCGGCCGCTCGGGGATGCCCGGGAGACCGCGCGGGGATGTCGGGGAAACCGCGCGGCCCGGGAACCGCAACCCGCGGGGTTCAAGTAACCGCCTTGCTTCGACCCGGACATGGTCGATCCCACCTCCGACGTCGGCGAGGTCGACCCGGAGGAGGCCCCGCGGTGTGAGACGTGCGGGGAGCAGATCGTCGAGAAGCCCGACCACCGGGTCGTCACGTGGGTGGAGGACGGCAGCGCGGAACAGCGACACTTCTGCGACGAGGCCTGCCGGAGCGAGTGGGCCGGCGAGGGAGACGGGGGGTAGGTCGGGGCCCGTCGGGTCCCGTCACTCCCCGGAGCGGAACCGTTCGAGGCCGAGGTCCAGCATGTCCGGCGTGGTCGGGGTGAACTCCGCGCGCTCGTGTGGCGGGAGGTGCTCGCGGACGCCGTTCCAGACGTCGCGCGCGTACCGCTCGTCGACGAGGACCCGGACGCCGCACTCGTCGGGCCCGCGGATGACCCGTCCCAGCGCCTGCCGGGCCTTCCGCACCGCCGGAACAACCAGCGCGGTCTCGAACCCGTCGCCGAACGTCCGGTCGTACGCCTCGACGACCGCCCGGGTCCGGGGGCTCGATGTGTCGATGATCGGGACGCCGCAGACGACCGCCGCGCGGAGCCGGTCGCCGCGGTAGTCGACGCCCTCGGTCAGCGTCCCCCGGAGGCTCGTCACGAGCACCTTCCCCGGGCCGTCGAAGAACTCCGCCTTCAGCGCCTCCGTCACCCGGTCGGCGCTCGACTCGTCGAGCAACACCGGCTTGTCGAGCCGGTCGTCGAGCACGCCCGCCATCCACTCGGCCTCGGCGTAGCTGGGCATCCCCACCAGGACGTTGCCCGGTTCGGCGGCGACGGACGCGGCCGCGTCGGCGTGGACGCGCCGTGCCTCGGTGTCCGCGCCGGGCGACCCGCGGTTCTCGTGGGTGAACGCCGGGGCGTCCACGGCGAAGCTCGCGCGGTTCTCGGCCGGAAAGGAGAGGCCGTAGGTCCGCTCGACCACGGGGCGGCCCGCGTCGGCCAGGCGGTCGAGGCCGGTCACCTCGCGGAAGACGTCGAGCGGTTCGAGGGTGGCGCTCATCAGCACCCCGCCGCCGAACTCGCCGAGGGTCTCCGCGATGGCGTCGCCCGGCACGCAGTTGTGGAGCGCGAGGCGGGCGTCGTAGAGCCGGCGCCACTCGTCGGCGCCGGCGTCGGGGCGGCCTCCGGGGTCGGCGGCGCTCCGCGAGAGTTCGATCTCGCGGAAGTACCGCTCGTGACCGAGGCGGACCCAGGCGGCGAGCGCCCGGCCGGCCGCCGGCGCCGCGTGCTGGCCGTCCGGGCCGTCGTCGTTCCCGTTCCCGCGCTCCTCCGCCGTCGCCTCGGCGGCCGCGTCGAGCGCCCGCGCGACGACGGCGCCGACCGCCTCGGCGCGCACCCAGGCGTCCTCAGGGTGGCCGGCGTCGCGCGCCCACTCGGAGATGGCGTCCGGGCCGGGCTCCTCGGGATCGCGCAGCGGGATCTCCGTGCCGTCGAGGCGGTCGGGCGCGTCCCGCCACCCGGGATTCCGGGCGAGCCGGTCGCGGACGCGGCGGTCGAGCTCCGCCCGGAGGTCGCGGATCAGCGCCCGGGTCCGCTCGAGGTCGTCGCGGCCGACGTCGGCGTCGGCGAGCTCGGCCCGGATCGCCGCCGCCCCCGACCCGACCCGGTCGGGGTCGTCCATCGCCAGCGGCTCGATCACCCGGGTCAGTTCGGACTCGGCGTCCCGCAGGGTGGCGTCGGCGACGCCGCCCGAGACCAGGTCCCGCACCCGCGGTTCGAGCATGTGCGCCTCGTCGCAGACGACGAAGGCCGACTCGTCCAGCAGCGCGCCGGTGAACGCGCCGGAGGTCGTCGGGTCGAACGCGTGGTAGTAGTTGCCGATCACGACCTCGACGTGCGGGAGCACCGCCCCCATGACCGAGTGCGGGCAGGTCCCGTGACCGGCCGCCAGCGCCACCAGGTCCTCGTGGTCGAGGTGGCCGCGGTCGGTCGGGTCGAACGGCACGGCCTCGACGGGGTCGCCGTCCTCGGGCAGGTCGGCGAGGTACTGGGCGTAGAACGGGCAGTACTCGGTGTCATCGTGGGCCGGCGTCTCGGGGAGGTACGGGGTCGGCTCCCCGGCCGTCTCCAGGTAGCTCACGCCCGCCCCGTCTGCCGATCCGTTCCCGGAGTCGGCGAGGCCGGTCTGGGCCCGGCGGGCGTCGCGGGCGAGCGTCCCGGCCGATGTCCGTCCCCCCTCGCCGGTCAGGTCGCGCGTCCGGTCGCGGAGGCCGTCACACCGCCCGTACACGTTGTCGGGGTCGACGCCGCCGGCTCGCTCGCGGCTGTACGGGCAGACGTCGGCCTTGCCGACCAGCGTCAGGCCGGAGGCCGGCCGCCAGTCGTCCGGGAGGTTCCGGTTGATCCGCCGGAGGTCGGACTCGAACTGGCGGAGCTGCTGGCGGACGCTCGTGAGGACCACGACCCGCTCGTACCGGGCGTCGGGGTCCCGGACGAGCGCGAGCCCGGCGGTCAGCGCGAGCATCGTCTTCCCCGTCCCGCAGGCGCCCTCGATGACCGCGTAGCCGCCGTCCCGGGCGGCGTCGATCGCCGCCTCGATCCCGTCGGCCTGCTCCTCGTACGGCTCCGCGTGTCCGAACACGGTCCGCCAGTCGGGCGCGGGGGTCACCGGGTGGGCGTGGACGGCCGTCGGGATTAAAGGGAACGGGTCGGCCGTCCGTCGGGGCGGCGACGGGCGTCCGCTCCTACCGGGGCGGTCCGGGGTCGGCCGCGGGGAACCGCCCGGCGAGGTAGAGCGCGGCGAGGACGGCGACCACGCCCGCCAGGAGGATCGCGGCGGCGCCGAAGACGGCCCCGAAGGCGTAGCCGGCGTCGGTGAGCGCCCCGACGGCCCCGGACCCGCCGGACTCGATGGCGAGGGCGACGCCGCTGAAGACGGCGTATGCGCTCGCGCGGTCGGCCGCCGGGAGCGCGCCGAGGACGTAGACGTCGAGCGCCGGGAAGACGGCGTGGACGACGAGGCCGATGCCGACCGAGACGGCGAACACCGGCACCGTCCCCTCGGCACGGACGAGGACGAGCAGCCCGCAGACGAACGCCGCGAGCAGGCCGAGCAGGTATGGGACGTTCGGGAGGCGGTCGGCGAGCCCGCCGCCCAGCGCGAACCCGGGGATGCCGGCCGCGAAAAGCAGCGTGAGCGCGAGGTTCGCCGCGTCGAGGCCGAGGCCCTTCTCCGCGAGCAGGTAGGTGACGTAGAAGTTGAACAGCCCCTGCCAGACGAACCCCGCGGCGGCGACGACGGCGACGCCGGCCAGGACGACCCGCCAGTGGGCCAGGGCAGCCCGGAAGTTCCGGTCGGGATCGACCGAGGGGAGCGGCGTCGTCCGGGCGACGGCCGCGAGCGCCGCCGTGACCGCGAGGGCGGCGGCCGCCAGCAGCCAGAAGACGGCCCGCCAGTCCGCGAGCGAGAGCGCCCCGACCACGATCCCCGGCGCGGCCACCGCGGCGGCCTGCGCGGCGGTGCCGTGCACGCCGACCGAGCGGCCGACGGCGTCGGGATAGAGCTCGCCGATCAGCGGGACCGCGGCGACGAAGTACGCGCCGGAGGACGCGCCGAGGACGAACGCCGCCGCCTGGAGCACCCGGATCGTCGGCGCCAGGGCCGCGAGGGTGGCGCCGCCCGCGAGCAGCACGCCGGTCCCGAGCACGACCCGGTGACGGGGCGTCCGCGTCAGGAGGTAGCCGGTCGGGATCCGGACGACGGCGGTGCCGAACCAGGCAAGCGAGGCGACCAGCCCGACGGCGGCGGGGCCGACGCCGAAGGCGGCGCGCAGCGGCTCCAGCAGCGGCGCGAAGACCACCCGCCCGAGGTTGACGAGCGCGACCAGGCCACAGAGCGTGCCGAAGAGACGGCGGGACACGGGCGGGCTTGCGGGGCCACCGGATCGAGCCTTTCGGAACCGACCGCCCGCACTTATGTCCGCGCCGCCGTACGGGGGGGTATGATCGAGGCCGCACGGATGGCCGCCGTGGACGCCAACGCGGCGGCGCTCGGCGTGCCGCGCAAGCAACTGATGGAGTCGAGCGGCGCGGCGGTCGCCCGCGCCGTCCGCGAGGTCGCCGATCCCGGCGCGTCGGTCGCGCTCGTCTGTGGCCGGGGCAACAACGGCGGCGACGCGATGGTGACCGCCCGCTTCCTGTCGGCGTACGAACCGACGATCCACCTGCTCGGCCGGCCGGGGACGATCAGGACCGAGATCGCCCGCGAGAACTGGGAGGCCGCGCGCGCGGCGGAGATCGAGGCCCGCGTCGTCCGCGACTCCCGGGCGCTGGACCTGGGCGACCCCGACGTCGTGGTGGACGCGATGCTCGGGACGGGCGCGACGGGCGCGCCGCGGGAACCAGAGCGCAGCGCCGTCGCCGCCGTCAACGGGGCCGACGCGACGGTCGTCTCCGTCGACGTGCCGACCGGCGTCGATGCCGACACCGGCGAGGCGCCCGGCGCCGCCGTCGCGGCCGACCGGGTGGTCACGTTCCACGACGCGAAGCCGGGGCTGGAGTCGCTCGACGCCGGGACGACCGTGGCCGACATCGGCATCCCGCGGGCCGCCGAGCGCCTGGTCGGGCCGGGCGACCTGCTCGGCCTCGACCGCGATCCCGGGAGCCACAAGGGCGAACACGGCGAGGTGCTGGTGATCGGCGGCGGGCCGTACACGGGCGCGCCGGCGCTGGCCGCGGGGGCGGCCCAGCGGGCGGGCGCCGACCTCGTCCGGGTCGCCTGCCCGGACGCGATCGCCCGCGAGGTCCAGGCGTTCGAGCCCGGCCTCATCGTCCGGCCGTTCGACGGCGACCGGCTGACGCCCGACGCCGTCCCCGGCCTGCTCGACCGCGCCCGGGAGCACGACGCGGTCGTGCTCGGGCCGGGGCTGGGCGACGCCGAGCGGACGCTCGCGGCCGTCCGGGACCTGCTCGACGGCTACGGGGGACGGGCGGCGGTCGACGCGGACGCGCTCCGGGCCGTGCCCGGCACGACGACCGACGCGACGCTGGTCTGTACCCCCCACGCCGGGGAGCTCGCGGCGATGGGGTACGAGGCCGGCGACGACCGCGCGGCCCGGGAGGTGGCGGCGGCCCGCGCCGCCGCCGACCTCGGCGCGACGGTGCTGCTGAAGGGCCGCCACGACGTGGCCAGCGACGGCGAGCGGGTCCGCGTGAACCGGACGGGGACGCCGGCGATGACCGTCGGCGGCACCGGCGACGTGCTCGCCGGGGCGGTCGGGGCCCTGCTCGCCACGACGGACCCCCGCCTCGACCCGATCGCGGCCGCCGCGGTCGGCGCGTACGCCGCCGGCGTCGCCGGCGAACTCGCCGCCGGGGGCCACGAGCAGGGGTTGCGGGCCGCGGACCTGCTCGACCGCCTGCCGGCGGCGCTCGGGGGTGAGGGCGGTGACCGGATCTGACCGCGGCGACGGGGACGGGGACGCGAACGCGAACGGGGGCGAGGGCGAGGGCGGGGACGCGAGCGCGGACGCCGCGGACACGTCCCCGTCGGGTGACGACCGCGACGGCGGGGGCGGCCGGGGGCAGGAGAGGGAAACGCCCGACTCGGCCGACGCCGGCGCCGGCGCCGGCGCGCTCACCCACACGGACGCCGACGGCGCCGTTCGGATGGTCGACGTCGGCGACAAGCCCGACTCCCGGCGGCGCGCCGTCGCGCGGGGGGAGATCCGCCTCCGCCCCGGGACCGTCGCCGCCGTCCGCGACGACGAGGTGGGCAAGGGCGACGTCCTCGCCACCGCGCGCGTCGGGGCCGTCCAGGCGGTCAAACACGCCTGGGAGTCGATCCCGATGTGCCACCAGATCCCCGTGACGAACGTCGAGACGGAGTTCACGCTCGACGGCGACCGGATCGTCCTCGCCGTGGCGGTCGAGACGACCGGCAAGACCGGCTGCGAGATGGAGGCCCTGGAGGGCGTGACGACCGGGCTGAACGTCGTCTGGGACATGGTGAAGGCCGCCGAGAAGGCCGGGGACGGTTCGTATCCGGAGACGGCCATCCGGGACGTGCGGGTGGTCGAGAAGACGAAGCGGCGGGCGGAGTGAACGGAACGGGAAGGGAAGAGAGGGGGAGGTAACGGTCGGCGGCGGCCGGAGGGCGGTCAGGTCAGCCGCTCCGCGAGGTCGTGGAACGACTCGACGACGAGGTCCGGTTCGGGGCCGAGGCTCTCGCGGGGCAGGGCCTTTGCGGGCCGGGCGAGCCACGCGGTCCGCATCCCCGCGTGCTTGGCGCCCCACACGTCCCGCATCGCGCCGCCGGAGGCGTGGAGCACCCGCCCGATCGGGGTGCCGGTCCGCGCGGCGGCGTGGCGGTAGATCTCCGGGTCCGGCTTGTACGTCCCCACCTCGTCGGCGCTGATCGCGTCGGCGACGACCCCATCGAGGTCGGCGGCCGCGAGCAGGTGATCGAGCATCCCCGGGTCGCCGTTCGAGAGGACGTACACGTCGTACCCGGCGTCGACCAGCCGGCCGATCCCGTCCCGGACGTCGTCGAAGACCGACAGCCGGTCCTCGTAGACCGCCCGCCGGATCTCGCGGCGCGTCCCCTCGGGGACGTCGTGCCCGTGGGCCTCCAGCGCGTACCGGAGCCCCATCCCGATCAGCTCCCGGAACGGGCGGTAGGCGTCGATCTCGTTGGCGATCACCGAGTAGAGGAGGTACTGGGACCGCCAGCGGTCCGCCACCGCGCCGGGGTCCTCGATGCCGTCGACGTACTCGTCGAGGACCGCCGCCCCCGCGTCCACGTCGACGAGCGTCGAGTACGAGTCGACCGTGACCGTCTCGATCGAGTCCGCGTCCATACGCCGGCTACGGCCGACCGCGGGAAAGTCGTGACGCCGGCGGCCCGGACGGCCCCGCGGCCGGCCCGGCGCCGCGACGGCCGCGCGGCCGTACGGCCGGTGTCCCGCCGCGGGACGGTGGTCAGTCTCCCGGGCGCTCGACGCCGGTGAACTCGAAACGCGCCCCGCCGTCCGGCCCGTCGGTCGCGCGGACCTCCCAGCCGTGTGCCTCGGCGAAGCGCCGGACGATGTGCAGCCCGAACCCGGTTCCGTCCGGCGACGTGGAGTAGCCGCTCTCGAAGACCGCCTCGCGCTCCTCCGGGGGAATGCCCGCGCCGTCGTCCTCGACGTAGAAGCCGTCCGGCAGGTCGCCGACGGTGATCGTCGCGTCCGGGGCGCCGTGCTCGACGGCGTTGCGGACGAGGTTCTCAAGCAGTTCCCGGAGTTTGGCCTCGTCCGCGCGGATCCGGCCGTCGGTCTCGGTCACGAGCGTCGCCGACCCGGTCTCGACGGCCCCGAACGACGCCTCGGCGACGTCGGCGAGGCCGACCGGCTCCGGGTCGACCCTGCCGCCCTCCCGCGCCAGGACCAGGAGGTCGTCGATCAGCGCCTCCATCCGGTCGAGCATGCGCGCGGCGATGTCGAGGTGCTCGTCCGCGCCGTCCTCCGCGCCCTCCCGGCGCGCGGCGGCCACCCGGACCGTCGCCACCTCCAGCGGGTTCCGGAGGTCGTGGGAGACCATCGACGCGAACGCGTCGAGGCGCTCGTTCCGCCGTTCGAGCCGGCGGGTCTGTTCGCGGGACCGGGCGTCGTAGAGGCCGATGACGGCGCCGACGACCCCGCCCAGGGAAACCGCGTCGAGCGTGATCGTGATCCCGTAGGGGATCGGGACGCCGAGCGCCAGGTCGAGGACCAGCACCCAGAGGCCGGTGAGCAGGAAGACCAGCGTCCCGGTGACGATCCAGCCGGCAAAGCGCACGGCGTCCGGGTCGGTCACGAGGGCGCCCCGCGCCGTCGCGATCCCGGTGCCGACGAGGATCGCCCCGAACAGCGCGGGCACGGCCACCGTCAGGAGGAGGGCGACCGGGGACCGGACCCCGGGAAGCGGCCGGAGCTGGGCGACCGTCACCACCGCGCCCAGCAGGCAGACCGCACCCCCGGCGAGGCGGCGCCGGGCGGCCGCGCCGAGCAGGCGGCGCTCGGTCACCGTCGCGCCCCCCCGTTCCCGGGCGCGGCCGGTCCGGCGCCGCTCGATCGTTCCGGCGGTGTCGTCCGCACGGTCCCGAGACGCGCCGCGCGGGCTAAAAGTGGTGGGGCGCGGTTCAGCGCTCGTCCGCGCGCGTCGGGAGAACGCGGCCCGCGCGGCGGCGCTCGCGGCGGACCGCGGGGCCCGGCTCAGTCCCAGACCGCCCACGAGAGCACGAGCAGCGCGCCGAGTTCGAGCACCCGGAGCGCCATCATCGCCCCCTGTGCGAGGGGGATCGATCCCTCCATCCACGCCCGGAGCTGGGGGTCGAAGCTGTAGACGTACAGCGCCAACGCGTTCTCCATGAGCAGGAGAAGCGAGAACGTCGCCAGGCCGTAGGTGTGCTTCGTCCGGAAGTTCGCCGCGTTGCGCCCCCAGACGTAGGTCAGCCCCGCGAGCAGGGCGATGTTCGCGGCGGCGGCGAGCCGGGCCAGGTCCAGCCAGACAGCCATGCTGCTATGCCCCCGCCTTTCGGCCGACCCCTGTTATGGCCTTTCCGAATTTCCTCCACATTTCACGTCACGCTCTCGATTATCTCCTCGAGGGTCTCCCGGTGGTTCTCGGCCCGGTCGGTCAGCAGGTAGACGGCCCCGTACCCCTCGCCCCCCGTCTCGACGATGTCGTGGTTCCGGAGGACGTCGAGGTGGTGGCGGACCGTGGTGTAGTCGAGGTCGAGGTCCTCTGCCAACTGGTTGGGGTTCCGTGGCCGGTCGTCGAGTGCCCTGAGGATGCGGGTGCGGTTCTCGCCCCCCCGGGTCCCCGTGAGCACGTACCACAGCACCCCTTCCATCACGTCCCCATGCCCGGACGACACGTATAAGAACACCGCAGCGGGGACGGGGCGCCGCGTCCCGGGGCGGGGCGGACCGAGGGGGACGGCGACGGGGACAGCAAACCGACGGCGGGCCGAAAAGGACGGCGACACCGGCGACACCGGTCGCGGGCCGCCCCGGCCGGGACGGCCCGTCAGGCCGACTCGGCGGGTACGAGGTCGCCGGCACGCGCGCGGGCCTTCGACACGGCGGCGGGCGGCGCCTCGAACTCCAGCGTGACGTGGTCGCTCCCGTAGGACTCGGTCTCGACGTGGCCGTTGTCGTGGATCCACGAGACGAGGCTCATCGCGTCGTCCGAGAGCGGGAGGACCAGGCGCTCGCGCTCCCAGTCGGGGAGTTCCGCGGCGATCCGGTCGCGGAGGGCGTCGACGTTCTCGCCGGTCAGTCCCGACACGGCGACCGGGTTGGGGGCGAGCGTCGAGAGCGCCTCGCGCTTGCGGGCGAGTTCGTCCGCCGACACCCGGTCGGTCTTGTTCAGCACGGTCACGATCGGCGCCTCGTTGCGCTCGTAGAGGGTGTCGTGACAGGTGACGAGCTTCTCGCGCATCTCCTCGACGGGTTCGCTGGCGTCAACGACCAGCAGGACCAGGTCGGCCCGGTAGACGGAGTCGAGCGTCGACTCGAACGACTCGACGAGCCAGTGGGGCAGGTCGGAGATGAACCCGACCGTGTCGGTGAGCAACACCTCCCGGTTGCCGGTTTCGGCCCGGCGGGTCGTGGTGCCGAGCGTGGTGAACAGTCGGTCCTCGGACTCGGCGGTGGGATCGAGGTCGTCGTGGAGCCCCTCGTTCTCGTCCACGTCGACGTCGGTCGCCAGCCGCCGCAGGAGCGTCGACTTGCCCGCGTTGGTGTAGCCCGCGAGCGCGACGAGCGAGAAGCCCGATTCGCGGCGCTGTTCGCGGCGGCGCTCCTCCTTCTCGGCCAGGCGGTCGAGTTCGTCCTCGATCTCCGCGATCTGTTTCTTGATGTCCCGCTCGCGGGACTCGTCGTACTCGCCGAGCCCCATGAACCCGGGGCGCTCGTCGCGCTTCGCGAGCGACGCCTTGGCCTCGGCCCGCGGGAGCTCGTACCGGAGTTCGGCGAGTTCGACCTGGAGCTGGGCCTTCCGGGTCCGGGCCCGCTGACCGAAGATCTCGAGGATGAGGGTGAACCGGTCGACGACCTCGACTCCCTCCGGGAGCTTGCGGCCGACGTTGAACGTCTGGTAGGGGCCGAGCCGGTTGTCGACGACCACCCGGTCGGCGCCCGTCCGCCGGACGCGGTCGGCGATCTCCTCGACCTTCCCCTCCCCGAAGCCGTACGCGGGGTCCTCGGTCCGGGTCTGGGTCACCTCGTCGACGACCTCGTGCCCGGCGGCCCGGACCAGGTCGCGCAGCTCCGAGAGGTCCGCGCTCCCCGCCTCGACGCGCTTGGCGATCACCGCGCGCATGGGTTCGACACCTCACGGTCCGCCGGTCGCTCGCGCGGCCGGCGCGGATCGGGCGATCGGCGCGGGCGACGCCCGCACGGCGGGACGAGTGGGATGGCTATCGGTCACCTCCGTGCCCGGGCTAGCGGATCGTCGGACTTGAACCTTCCCGGCCGCCGCGCCACAAGCAACTTAAAGAACTGCGGCAGAGGGGGGGACATGGTCGGCATCGACGTCCAGCAGCTGGGGCTGGAGTTCGGCGGCGGGGCGATCGTCGGCGGGATCATCGGCTTCGCCGCGAAGAAGCTGGCGAAGGTCATCGCGGTCATCGTCGGCCTCGAACTCGCGCTGTTCAGGTTCCTCGAATCGCGGGGCATCCTGACCGTGGACTGGAGCCGGCTGACCGGCGGGCTGGTGGAGAGCGCCGCCGGGGCCGCTTCGGGCACGCCGCCCAGCTGGGTGATGACGGTCCTCTCGACGCTCTCGATCTCGGCGGGGTTCACCGGCGGGTTCCTGCTCGGCTTCCGCCGGGGTTAGCGCACGCTGATGTCGTCCTCGTCCTTGATCATCCGGGTCTCGGCCTCGCCGCTCGTGAGCTCGTTCACCAGGTCGTAGAAGTCGTTCTGCATCCCGGCGGGGAACGTGAGCACGCCGACCCACGAGCCGTCGCCCTGCCACTCCTCGCGTTCGAGGTCGCCGAACTCGCGCACCCGGGCCTGGGCCTTGCCGGCGTAGTCGGCCGGGAGCCGGACGGCTATCGTCACCTCGTCGAACCGGATGGGGATCACCGGGCGGAGCGCGTCCAGCGCCTCGTCGACCTGCGACTCGACCGGCTCCATCGGATCGACCCGGAACCCGGCCTCCTCCAGCGCGCGCTCGATCCGCTCGGGCGGGTGGGGCGCGTCGTCCATCTGCGGGTTGACCGCGTTGCGCGCGATGTGGTCGATCAGCTGCCTGCGCTTCTGTTCCTGCATCTCCCGGCGCTGCTCGGCCGTGATCTGGATGTCGCCGCGCTCGACGACCTCGGGGATGATCTCCAGGGGGTCGGTCGTGCCGAAGACCTCCTTCAGGTCCTCCTCGGCCGGCCGGTCCCCGCGGGAGGCGTCCTCGAAGACGTCCTCGGCGGCGATCACGTCCTCCAGGTCGCCCTCGAACTCGCCGCGCCTGATCGCCAGCGCCGCGTCCGGGTCGATCAGTACCTCGAACCTGGCGCCGTGGGACTCCAGCCGCGCGGTGACGGCCTCGTCGAGCGAAATCATACCTCCCCGTACCGGGCCGGGGGGCAAAAGTCCCACCGCCGTCGCGGCCGGTCGCCGCCGGACCGGCCGGATAACCCGCCGTTAAACCCGCACGCGACGGCCCGAAGGGGCCATTAACTAAACGGGTGGGACGGTCACGGCCGGGCATGCCAGGGAGGAGGCCCCGAGACCCGGGGACGTTCCACGTCGTGTGCCACGACTGCACGCACGAGCGGGTGACCGCCGACGACGAGGAGGCGGCGACGCTGGTCCACGAGCACGCGACCGACACCGGCCACGCCGTCGAGAGCGAGCGCGTCGCCTGAGTGGTATCGGGGACGCCCCCGGCCGGACCCGTCGTCCGGGCCGTGCCGACCCGGCGCCCGCGGGGCCCCGCCGGGCGCCCGCCGAACGGCGGCCTATCCGACCTCGTAGGAGAGCACGACGCCGTCGTCGAGCCGTTCGACGCGCGTCAGGTCGAGGTCGACGAACTCGTCCGTGAACCCCTCCCCGTCGGCGACGGTCGGCGCCTCCCGGCCGCCGAGGAGGACCGACCCGACGTAGAGGGAGAACTCGTCGACGAGGCCCGCGTCGAACAGCGAGAAGAGCAGTTCCCCGCCGCCCTCCGCGAGGATGCGGTCGGCGCCGCGGTCCGCCAGGGCGTCGAGCGCCGACGCGAGGTCGACCCGCTCGTCGCCCGCGACCAGGGGCACCGCGCCGGCCTCGGCCAGCCGCTCGACCCGGTCGGGGGGCGCGGCGTCAGCGACGAGCAGGTACGTGGTCGCGGCGTCGTCGAGGACCCGCGCGTCCGGCGGCGTGCGGGCGGTCGAGTCGGCCACGACCCGCGCCGGGTCGCTCGGGCGCCCCTCGCGGAGCCGTTCGACCCGGCGGTCCTCCTCGTCCAGGGTCAGGTGCGGGTCGTCGGCGAGCACGGTCCCGACGCCGACCAGCACCGCGTCGGCGGCGGCGCGGAGCCGGTCGACCCGGTCGAAGTCCTCCGGGCCGCTGATCGGGACCCGCCGCCGATCGCGCGTCGAGATCTTGCCGTCGGCGCTGGCCGCGGCGTTGACGACGACGTGCATACCCGCGGTTGACCCGTCCGGGGGATAAGACGGTCGGTGCGGCGGTCCGTCCGGCGCGGACGCTGGCCCACCACCGGCGCGGGAGTGCGATTCGGCGCCGCGGCGCGCGTCAGTACGTGTGGAACCGCCTGCCACAGCGCTGGCAGTCGATCGTCGAGGACCGGAGCCAGCGGTCGTTTTTCACCACCGGGCCGTGGCAGTCGGGACAGACGCCCATCGACCGGTCGTCGGCCGCCCGGACCGAGAGGTCGAGCACCATGTCCTCGAGTTCCTCGATGCGCTCGGCCTGTTCCTCGACCGTCTCGACGAGGCGCTCGAACTCGCGCTCGCGCTCCTCGGCCGCGGCGACGTCGAGGACGACCTCGTCGTCCGCGGCCCCGGTCTCGGTCTCGACCTCGTCCTCGACCCCCCGTTCGCGCTGTCGTTCCTCCTCCGCGTCTGCCGTGTCCCCCCTGTCGCTCATGTCCGTTCCCAGAACCGCGAGCGTAATCAATCTGTGGTCGAATCGGGGTGAAATACGGGGCGCCCGGTCGCGGAAACCCGCCCGGATCGCCGGCTTCGCCCCGCTCCGCCGTTCTCCGCAATACCACCCTTTTAGTGCTATAATTACCTTTATGTGTCATACGACCTTATTGGCTATCGCATGCTTGGGGGCATGACGGCACGGTTAGGGGGAACAGTGCTGCAGCAACAGTTCGCCGGCCCGGGCGTCGGGTCCGAGGGCATCTGGCTCGCTCTCGGGACGATCCTGATGCTGCTCGGGACGGTGTACTTCATCGCCCGCGGGTGGGGCGTCGAGGACACCCGGCAGAAGGAGTTCTACGCGATCACGATCATGATCACGGCCATCGCGTCGGCGTCCTACCTGTCGATGTACTTCGGCTTCGGGCTGACCGAGGTCGAGGTGGCCGGGCGCACGCTCGACATCTACTGGGCCCGGTACGCCGACTGGCTGTTCACGACGCCGCTGTTGCTCCTCGACCTCGGCCTGCTAGCGCGGGCGTCGCAGGTCGAGATCGGCGCGCTGATCGCCGTCGACGCGTTCATGATCGTCACCGGCCTGGTCGGGGCGCTGACGAAGGTGTACATCTTCCGGTTCGCCTGGTGGACGATGAGCACCATCGCGATGATCGTGGTGCTGTACTACCTGTTCAGCGTGCTCACCGCGCGCGCCAGGGAACTCGACGATTCGACGCGGTCGACGTTCCGGGTGCTGCGCAACCTGGTGCTGGTCCTCTGGTCGCTGTACCCGGTGGTCTGGCTCATCGGGACCGAGGGCGTCGGCGTGGTGAACCTGTTCACCGAGACGCTCCTGTTCATGATCCTCGACGTGACGGCCAAGGTCGGCTTCGGCTTCATCCTGCTCCGGAGCCGCGCCATCGTCGGGGAGGCGGAGGCGCCCGAGCCCTCGGCGACCGCCGAGGCCGCCGACTGAGGACGCACCGACCCGCGACAGTGGCTCCGTTTTTTGCCGCGCCGGCCGACGGACGGACAGCCGCGGCCGTGTCCGTAGCCGGTCGAACCGCTCCCGCGGACCCGACGGGGGTCACACGTCGCAGTGGTGGGGCTGGAGGGCCAGGGCGTGCGTGACGACGCCGACGCGGGGGGCGGCGACGGACGCGCCCTCGTCGGGGTGGTCGCGTTCGGCCTCCTCGGCGCGGCGGGCCTCTTCGCCCTCCCGGCGATGCGGTCGCTGGGGATCGGGTTCTACCCAGGGTTCTGGGCGCTCGCCGCCGTCGAACTCGTCGCGGCGTTCGGCGTCGCCGTCTCGGTCATGCGGATGCGCCGCGGGCGGCGGTGAGGTCGGCCGGTCGTCCCGGCGCTTCACTCGCCGAACCGTTCGTCCGGGCGCGCGGCGGGGGCCCGATCCCCGGGAGCGACCGACGGCTCGACCGCGTCGAGCGCCGCCTCGAAGTGCGGCCGCTCGACCGTCCCCCCGGTCCCGTCGGGGCCGCCGGCGTCGAGTCGCTCCTCGATCGCCAGCAGGCAGGCCTCCCTGACCAGGGCCTCGATGTCGCTCCCGGTGTACCCCTCGGTCCGGTCGGCGACCGCGCCGAGGTCCACGTCGCCGACCGGGGCCCCCCGGGCGTGGATCCGGAGGATCTCAAGGCGGGCGTCGCGGTCGGGCATCGGCACCTCGACGACGCGGTCGAGCCGGCCCGGTCGGAGCAGGGCCGGATCGATCCGGTCGGGCCGGTTGGTCGCGCCGACGACCGTCACCGCGTCGAGACCCTCGACGCCGTCGATCTCGGTCAGGAGCTGCGAGACGACCCGCTCGGGCGCCCGGGAGCCGCCGTCCTCGTCGTCGCGGACGGTGGTGATTGCGTCGATCTCGTCGAAGAAGACCACGGAGGGTGCGTTCCGGCGGGCGGCCGCGAAGACGTTCCGAACCGCCCGCTCGGACTCGCCGACGTACTTGTCGAGCAGTTCCGGGCCGTCGATCGAGACGAAGTTGGCGTCGGTCTCGCTGGCGACCGCCCGGGCGAGCAGCGTCTTGCCGGTGCCGGGGGGGCCGTGCAACAGGAGGCCGCGCGGCGGCGTCGTGCCGAACCGGTCGAACAGCTCCGGGTGGCGGAGGGGCCACTCGACGGCCCGGACCAGTTCGCGCTTGGCGTCGGCCAGCCCGCCGACGTCGTCGTAGCCCGTCTCGGGGACCGACACCCGGAAGCCGCCCATCGCGCTCGGCTCCACCCGCTCGGCGGCGGCATCGAGGTCGGCGGCGGTCACCGCGGGCCCCTCGTCGGCCTCGGCGTCGGGGACCGACTCCCGGCGCCGGCGCGCGGCCGCGAGGGTGGCCTCCCGGAGCAGGGTGCCGAGGTCGGCGGCGACGAAGCCGTGCGTGCGGGCGGCGACGGCGTCGAGGTCGGCGTCGTCCGCGAGCCGGAGCCGGCGGGCCATCACCCGGAGGATCGCCGCCCGGTCGTTCCGGCCGGGGGCGGCCAGTTCCACCTCGCGCTCCAGCCGACCGCCGCGCAGGAGCGGGTCCGCGATCGCCTCGGGCGACCCGGCTTCGCCGACGACCGCGACGCGGGGCCGGTCGGCGAGGCGGTCGAGGAACGCCGCGACCCGGCTTGCCGCCCGGCTGTCGGCCCCGCCGGGGTCGGTCCCGCCCGGCGCGAGCACGTCGAGGTCCGTCAGGTGGACGAGCGTCGGCGCCTCGCGCTCGGCACGGGCGGCGAGGTCGGCGAGTCGCTCGGCCATCCCCTCGACCCCGCGGTCGCGGAGGTCGGCGCCGTCGACGGGGAGGTACGAGGCGTCGGCGGCGGTGGCCAGCGCGTGGATCAGGTGGGTCTTGCCGACCCCGGCCGGACCGTACAGGAGGACGCCCGAGGTCGGGACGGTCCCGAGGGCGTCGAACCGGTCGGGGTCGTCCAGGGGCCGGACGAGCAGGTCGGTCAGCAGCGCCGCCTCCTCGTCGACGCCGCCCAGGTCCGACGGACGGACGCGCCGCGGGACCTCCGCGATCAGGTCCCGATCGGGGGCCGGGTCGTCGCGGACGACGACCTCCGTCGCCTCGCCGACGACGACCACCCCGTCGGGGTCGGTCTCGGCCACGACGAACGGGAGCCGGAGGGAGCCGGAGAACAGCGCCGGCCGGACCCGGTCGCCGGCCACGACCGGCCGGCCGCGGAGGACCCGGGCGAGCACGTCGCCGCCGCGCAGCGAGAGGTCGTTGACCGGCGCGAGGGCGACCCGCTCGGCGGGCGACGGGCGAACCGGTTCGACCGCGACGCTCTCGCCCGGATCGACGCCGGCGTTGTCCCGCCCGGTCCCGCCGAGCGCGACGGTCCCCTCCTCGGCGTCCTCGGCGACCGTCGCCGCGAAGGCCGTGCGCCGCGCGCCCGTCACCGCGACGGGGTCGCCCTCCTCGATCCCGATCCGGTCGAGTTCCGCCGGCGGGAGGCCGGCGTGCTTGTCCGCTGGGTCCGAGGCGGCCGCCACGGTCAGCCGGCGGGTCATCGGTCGCGTCCGGCGGGGGGTCGGTCGGCTGTCATCGAACGGGCGTGCAAGGGACCGGCGGCTAATAACGGTCCGGGGCGGTGCGGGCCGGGCGGCGCCGGCCGTGCAACGCTTTTTGTCACAGGGGGGCGAACGGGCCGTCGATGGACGTCGAAGACAGGGCCGAGGAGATCGCCTCCGACCTCGGCGTCGACAAACAGGAGGTCAAGCAGGACATCGAGGACCTGCTCCAGTACAGCGTCCCCCTCGACGAGGCGGTCGGGAGCGTCCGCCGGAAGTACGGCGGCGGCGACGGGGGCGACGCCGCCCCCTCGGCCGCGGACGTGGCCGACGTGACGACCGACAGCGGCAGCGTGACGGTGACGGTGCGGGTGCTGACCGTCGGCCGTCGGACGATCCGGTACGACGGCGAGGAGCAGACGATCCGCGAGGGCGAGATGGCCGACGACACCGGCCGGATCTCCTACACCGCGTGGGAGGACTTCGGCTTCGAGCCGGGCGACTCGATCACCGTCGGCGCGGCCGGGGTCCGCGAGTGGGACGGGGAGCCGGAGCTCAACATCGGGGCCAGCGCGACCGTGACGGTCGCCGACGGGACCGTCGAGACGCCCTACGAGGTCGGCGGGGACCGCGACCTGCGGGACCTGCGCGCCGGTGACCGCGGGCGGAACGTCGAGGTCCGCGTCGCCGAGGCGGAGGACCGGGTCATCGACGGCCGCGACGGCGAGACCGAGATCAGATCGGGCGTGCTCGCCGACGAGACCGCGCGGCTCCCGTTCACCGACTGGCAGCCCCGCGAGTCGGTGACCGAGGGCGCGGACGTGCGCCTCGAGGACGTCTACGTCCGCGAGTTCCGCGGCGTCCCGCAGGTGAACCTCACGGAGTTCACGGCGGTCGAACCGCTCGACCGGACCGTCGAGGTGCCCGAGTCGGCGCCGCGGCTGTCGGTCGCGGCGGCCGTCGGGACCGGCGGCATGTTCGACGTCGAGGTGGTCGGGAACGTCATCGCGGTCCGGGACGGCTCGGGGCTCATCGAGCGCTGCCCGGAGTGTGGCCGGGTTGTCCAGAACGACCAGTGCCGGTCCCACGGCGAGGTCGACCCGGAGGACGACCTGCGGGTGAAGGCCATCGTCGACGACGGCACCGACACGGTGACGGCGGTGCTCGGCACCGACCTCGCGGCCGAGGTGTACGGGGGCGACATCGACGACGCCCGCGAGGCCGCCCGGGCGGCGATGGACCGCGGGGTGGTCGCCGACGAGATCAGGGAGCGGGTCGTCGGCCGCGAGTACCGCATCCGCGGGAACCTCTCGGTCGACGACTTCGGCGCCAACCTCGACGCGACCGCGTTCGAGCGGACGGACGACGACCCGGCAGACCGCGCGCGGGCGGTCCTCGACCGCCTCGACGGGGACGGGGCCAGGGCCGACGGCGGGGGCGGGGGCCGATGAGCGCGGACGGGGACGCCGACGCCGGCGACGGCGACGGCGACGACGGCGGTCCCGGGCGGCGCGAGGTCGCCCAGCGCGTACTGGCCGCCGAGTTCGACGACGCCACCGTCTCCTACCGCGAGAGCGACGAGGAGCGCGCGCCCAACTACGTGGTGACGCCGACCGGCGCCCGGATCAACCGACTGTTCGCCGTCGGCGTGCTCACCGAGGTCGAACCGGTCAACGACGACGTGGTGCGGGCGCGCATCGCCGACCCCACGGACGCATTCGTGAGCTACGCCGGACAGTACCAGCCCGATCCGCTCGCCTTCTTCGAGCGGGCCGATCCCCCGGCGTTCGTCGCCCTCACCGGCAAGGCGCGGACGTTCGAACCGGATGACGGAGACAGGATCTACACCTCCGTCCGGCCCGAGAGCGTCAACGCCGTCGAGGCCGGGACCCGCGACCGATGGGTGGTCTCGGCGGCGGAGGCGACCCTCGAGCGGGTGGCGCTGTTCGAGGAGGCGCTGGCGGCCGGGGAGCGCGGCGACGCCCTCCGCGACCGCCTCCGGTCGGCGGGGCACCGCGAGGCGCTGGCGGCCGGCATCCCGGTCGCGATCGAGCGGTACGGGACGACGCCCGCGTACCTCGAAGCGGTCCGCCGGACGGCCGTCGAGGCGCTCGAACTCGTCGCCGGCGACCGGGAGTCGGTCGGCGGGATCGACGTCGCGCCCGACGAGGGCGAACCGGCCGAGGTCGGCCCGACCCCGGAGCCGTCGCCCGTCTCCGCCGACGCGGACGGCCCCGACGCCCGGGCGGCCGGGCCGGACGCGGGCGGGGGCCCCGGCGACGGGAGCGCGGACGCGGCCACGGGGGAAGTCGACGGGGAGAGCGGCCCGGCGGCCGCGGAGGCGGCCGACGGGGACGACGCCGCGGCGGACGAGGCGGCCCAGGCGGCCACGGACGGAACGGCCGCGGCGGACGAGGCGGCGGGGAGCGCCGGAGCGGCGGACGGGTCCGACGACGCCGCGGCCGCGGACGGGACGACGGCCGCCGACGAACCCCCGACCGCGGACGACCCGGTCGCGGCGGACGACGGAACGTCGGACGACGGCTCGGGGCTGGGCGACTTCGACGGCGGCTCCCTCGGCGGAGAGGAGGAAGGGGCGGAGTCGGCGCCCGCCGGCGGGGGCGGCGCGGCGAGCGTCGACGAGGACGAGATGTACGAACTCGACGACGAGGAGCGCCGCGAGGTCGAG
>JBDGPV010000026.1:0-51420 GCA_042219485.1 Haloferacaceae archaeon | reverse complement strand
CCGGCGCGGCCGCGGTCGCCGGGATCGGCGCCGCGGCGCTCCTCCTCGCGGCCGCGGGCGCCCCCCGGGTCCTCGGGCTCGGGACGGGGCTGCTCGTCCCGCCCGCCCTGGACGGCCTCCGGGTCGCCCTCTACGCCGAACGGGGGCCCGGCGCGCTCCCGGCACCGACCGCGTCCCTCCGGACCCGTGCGGGCGGGGCGATCCGGGAGGGCCTGACCGCAGTCGCGCGGTTCGTCCGGGCGCACCCGGCCGCGAACGCGGGGAGCGCGGGGGTCCTCGCCGGCGGCGCGGCGCTCGGGTGGCTCGCGGTCGCGCCCTACCGGCTGTCGCTGTCGGCGCCGGCCGCGGCGGAGGTCGGCGGCGTCTTCGGCGCCGTCCCCGTCGGGCCGTTCCTCAACATCGCGGCGAACAACTGGCTCGTCGTCGCGGGGACCGGATACGGGGGGCTGGCGTTCGGGGTGCCGGCCGCGGCGGCGCTGGCGCTCAACGGCGCCCTGGTCGGGGCCGTCGCCGGGGCCGTCGAGCCGGCGGTCGGCATCGCGCTGGTCGCCCCGCACGGCGTCATCGAACTCCCCGCCATCGCCGTCGGCGGGGGTCTCGGCCTCCACCTCGGGCGGGTGGGGATCGGTGCCCTCCGGGGCCGGCGGGACGCCGACGCGGTGGGCGCCGCGCTCGGCGAGGCGCTCCGGGTGCTGGTCGGCCTGGGGGTCGTGCTGGTCGTCGCGTCGGCGGTCGAGACCGTCGTCACGCCGCGGATCGCGGCCGCGGTGCTGGGATAGCGGAAAAGACGATGACAGCGCCGCTCGGTCGGCCTCGCCCCGCTCCGCGGCCGCGCGGCGCCGGCCCGCGTCGAGGCCGCGTCGGGCCCCTCAGTCGGCCTCGCCCGTCTCGATGGGCGCGCCGACGAGGTTGCCCCACTCGGTCCAGGAGCCGTCGTAGTTGATGGCGTCGTCGTACCCGAGCAGTTCGTGGAGCGCGAACCAGGCGACCGACGACCGCTCGCCGATGCGGCAGTAGGCGACGGTCGTCTCGTCGCCGTCGATGCCCTCCTCGGCGTACAGCTCGCGGATCTCGTCGGCGTCCTTGAACCGCCCGTCGTCGTTGGTCACCGCGGCCCACGAGATGTTCCTCGCGCCGGGGACGTGACCGCCGCGCTGGGCGGTCTCCTGGAGGCCCGGGGGGGCGAGGATCTCGCCCTTGAACTCCTCGGGCGAGCGGACGTCCACCAGCGGCAGGCCGCGCTCGATGGCGTTCTCGACGTCCTCCTTGTACGCCCGGATGCTCTCGCGCGGGCCGGAGGCCTCGTACTCGACGGCCGAGAACTCGGGGACCTCCTCGGTCAGCGGGTAGTCGTTGTCCAGCCAGTAGTCGCGGCCGCCGTCCATCAGGCGGACGTCGTCGTGGCCGTAGTACTTGAACTGCCAGTACGTGTAGGCGGCGAACCAGTTCGAGTTGTCGCCGTACAGCACGACCGTCGAGTCGTCGCTGATCCCGTGGCTGCCCATCAGGTCCTCGAAGTCGCCCTTCGAGAGGATGTCCCGCTGGGTCTGGTCCTGCAGCTGGGTCTCCCAGTTGAACCCGATGGCCCCCGGGGCGTGACCCTCGTCGTAGGCCTCCGTGTCCACGTCGACCTCCACCAGCCGGTGGCCGGGGTCGTCGCTCTCGAACTCGTCGAGGCGCTCCTCGACCCAGTCAGCCGAAACGAGTACGTCCTTCGCGTAGTCTGACATCAGACCTACGTTGGCGCTCAGGCGTCATAATTCCCCCACAATCGGAACGTACGGCCGTTCGTCGCCTGATGCGGAAAGGATTTCTTCTTCCCTCGTCCGTGATACGAACGCGGGACCGTTCGGGCACGCGGGGCCGGGGAACGGGGGCAACGGAACGGGGTCGGTCGGCGTCCGGGGGCGGGACGGGCGGCCCGATCGGAGCGACGACCCGGAAATCGTTGCCGGATCCGATCACGGTCCGAACCGGGGTAATCAAACCCCCGCCCGCCCAACGCCGGGGCGATGAGCGAGGACGTCGTGGTCCCGGCCGAGTGGCTCGCCGACCGCCTCGACGACGACGGGGTGGTGGTCGTGGACGTGCGCGACCCCTGGGAGTACGAGGGGATCGGGCACGTCCCGGGAGCGGTGAACGTCCCGTTCGACCGGTTCCGGAGCGAGGCGGGCGACGAGGGGATGCTCCCCGGGGCGGACGTCTGGCGGGATCTCATGGAGGAGGCGGGGATCGCGCCCGGGGACACCCTCGTGGCCTACGACGACACCCACGGGGTGTTCGCCGCCCGGTTCCTCGTGACCGCGGAGCTGTACGGCCACGCCGACCGGCGGCTGCTCGACGGGGACTTCAGCGCCTGGACCCGGAGCCACCGGACGGAGACGGCGGCCCCCGGGCGGCCGCGGACGACCTACGAGCCGACCCGGCCGGACGGCTCGCCGCTCGTGGGCTACGAGACCGTGCTCGCGGCCGTCGAGGCCGTGGAGGCGGGCGACGAGGGGATCGTGATCGTCGACACGCGCGAGGAGTGGGAGTACGAGGAGGGCCACCTCCCGGGGGCCGTCCGGCTCGACTGGCGGGAGCTGGTGGACGACGAGAGCCGCGGGCTCCGACCGCGCCCGGAGATCGAACGAGTCCTGGCCGACCGCGGCATCGACCCCGACCGACGGGTGGTGCTCTACTGCAACACCGCCCGGCGGATCAGCCACACCTACCTGGTCCTCCGCCACCTCGGCTACGAGGACGTCGCCTTCTACGAGGGGAGCCTCACGGAGTGGGAGGAGCGCGACGGGCCCGTCGAGCGCGCCGACGGGTGAGCGCCGGGGCACCGGCGGCCGTCAGTCCGCCGGGGCGCCGAGTTCGTCCGCGAGCAGGCCGCCGACCTCGACGGCCAGCGCGACCGCGAGGGGGCCGGCGATGATCCCGACCGGGCCGAGGCTGAGCAGGCCGCCGACGAAGCCGACGAAATAGAGGCTGCCCGGGAGGTCGGCCGCCTCGCGGGCGAGCCGGGGCCGCACGAGGAGGTCGGGCAGCCACGCGACGAGGACCCCGCCGCCGACCAGCACGACCGCCGCGGCGACGGGCTGGCCGACCGCGACGTGGTAGCCCGCCAGCCCCACCAGGAGGAGGCTCGGGCCGACGACGGGGACGAACTGGAGGACCGCGGCCACCACCGCGAGGCCGACGGGGGCGGGGTAGCCGACGAGCGCGAAGAAGGGGACCGCGACGGCGAAGGTGGCGAGCGCCGTCGCGACCTGGAGCACGTAGATGGCAAAGAGGACCGCCCGGGTCCGCTCGTTGAGCGCCTCGGCCACGTCCCGGTAGGCGGGCGGGACCACGGCGAGGACCGACCGGCGGACGGCGGCCGCGTTGGAGACGAGCGCGAACACGAGGAGGACGAACACCGAGAGCTTCAGCGCGAAGACCGGGACGGCGCGGACCAGCGTCCGGGCCGACGAGCGGAGGGCCCGGCCGACGAGCGCGGACGCCTCCGCCAGCGTGACCGTGTAGGAGAACCCGAAGAGGTCGACGGGGACCGCGTCGGGAACGGCGGCGACGGCCGCCAGAACGACGTCCAGGCGGAGGAGGACGACGACGACCAGCGGCGCGACGGCGGCGACGGCCGCGAGGACGGCGAGCGCGGTGGCCGCGAGGCTGGCGGTCGGCCGCGAGAGGCCGCGCCCCGTCAGCCACCGGCGGACGGGCGCGAGGAGGTACGCGACGGTGACGGCGAACAGGACCGTGCCGAGGACGCCGGACAGCACCACCGCCGACAGCGCCAGGGCGACGACCAGCAGCCCCCCGAGGGCGTAGCGTCGGCGCACGCGGGCGCCTCTCCCGCCGCGGACATTACCGTTTGGGGCGACCCGGAGGAACCCGACCGCCGGCCGCCGGCGCGTTCCGAACCGGGACCGGCGGGACGGGCCGCCGCGACCCGGCGTTTTATGGGAGTCCGTCGGGTGGGAGCGGTATGGAATACGCGCTCGCCATCGACGACGGGCCGGAGTCGATCCCCGGCGGGACGGGGCTGCTCCTGTTGCACCCGAGCATCGGCGAGACCGACCGGATCGACACCGACTTCCTGCGGACCGACACCGACCACTTCCTCGTCGTCTCGACCCGGACCACGGCCCGGGAGGTCGAGCAGAAGCTCGAACACTACGAGATCGACGAGTCGAAGGCGGTCATCCTCGATACCCTCTCGGTCGAGCGGGGCTACTCCCGCCGGAGCTCCGACGACGTCCACTACGTGGCGGCGCCCGACGACCTCGACGGCGTCGTCGACCGGACCCGGACGTTCCTCGAGGAGCACGACGGGAAACTCCGGGTGAGCGTCGACTCGCTCACCGAATTGGCCTACTACGCCGACGAGGACGCCGTCTACGACGCCGCCGCCGAACTGCTCGACCTCCTGGCGGAGCACGACGCCGTCGGGCTCTTCCACCTCTCGAAGGAGGTCCACGACGAGGCGACGCTCGCCCGGTTCCGCGACCTGTTCGACGGGGTGCTCGACCTGGCCGACGACGGCAGCGTGACCTACCGGGGCGGCTGATCAGGGATCGGAGGGGGGCGGGGAGCCGGTCCCGTCCCCGTCGTCCCCCGCTTCGCCGCTCCCGTCCCCGGCCTCGCGGAGCGCATCGAACGTCTTCTCGGCCCAGCGGACCGCGTAGGCGGCGCCGTGATCGCGGTAGGCGGCGGTGTCGAGCGCCGCGAACGGCGGGGGGAGGTCGCGGCCGTGTTTCACCGCCGCGCAGGCGAACTCGGTCGCCTCGGCGAAGGTCGTCTCGCCGCGGGCGACGAGGCCGGGCAGGCGGTCGAGGCGGCCGGTCAGGCGCTCGCCCGCGTCCGCCCAGGCCGCGCCGAGACGCGGCCGCTCGTCGGGCCAGGCGGCGAACGTCTCGCGGGTCCCCAGGCCGATCCACGCCTCGTGGAGCGCCGCCGCGATCTGGTAGGTGTCCGCCGGGCCGAGCGGCGTCGCGGCCGCGAGATCCGGGTACCGCTCGCCGAAGAAGGGGAGGAAGTGCTCGTCGACGCCGGCGCCGACCTGGACGAGCGCCTCCGCGATCAGGAAGTCCCGGAACGGCTCCGGGGTCCCGCGGGCCCGGTATTTCACCAGGACCGTCGGGGGAACGGTCCGGCGGGTCCAGGCCACGGTACCGTCGCCCGGCATCCCCACGACGAACTCCGGTCCGGCGAAGCGGCGGAGCGATGCCGGCGCGTCGTCGGGGAGCCACTCGTCGGGGTAGGTCGCCGGGTCCAGGGCGTCGACCAGCAGGCCGAGGTCCTCGGCCGCCGCCGGGGGGAGCGTCTCGAAGTCCCGGTCGACGTCGAGGACCAGGGCGTCGGGGGCGTGGGCCGCCCGGACCGCCGCGAGGTCGTCCGGGAGGGGGCGCTCCTCGAACACCGTTACCCGAGGAGGATGGCAAGCGCCACCACGAGCGAGAGGGCGGCGGCAAGCCCGACCGTTCCCGCGACGATTCTGGTCGCCGTGCTCATACCCGACGGTCGGGACGGCGGGTCTTAAGCGCTTCAGCATCCGGGCGACGGCAATCGGACGGGGCGACGGCCCCCGGCGCCGGCGCTCGGGCGTCCGCCCCCGCCGTCCCGATCGGCGTCGGGGGCGCCGACGGGCGACCCCCGGACGGGTCAGCCGCCGCCCGAGGCCGTCGCGTCCGCCCGGGCGGCCACGTCCCGCCAGGCGTCGCTCCAGTACCGGACGGTGTTGACCGCCGCCTTCGTGTACAGGTCGGCGAGGATGGCGGCGACGGCGGCGGCCACGCCCAGCCCGATCCCCGGGGCGACCCGGACGCCGAGGAGCGTGACGCCGACGCCCGCGGGGAGCGCGAGCGCCGCGACGGGGAGGCGGACGAGGTAGGTGCCGACGAGGCTCCCGTACAGCGGCCACCGGGTGTCGCCGGCGCCCCGGAGCGCGCCGCGCAGGGTCCGGGCGACGCTGAACGCCGCGACGCCGAGGCCGAACGTCCGGATGAACGTCACCGTGAGCGCCGGGTCCTCGGCGCCGAAGGCCGCGGCGATCGGGCGGGCGGCGGCGACCAGCCCCGCGCCCACGAGGAGCTGGGTGGCGAGCGCGACGCGCAGCGTCTGCCAGCCGTACGCGTCGGCGCGGTCGGGGTCGCCGGCGCCCACGTACTGCCCGACGAGGGTGCTCGACGCCGTGGCGTAGCCCCACGCGGGCATCATCGCCAGCAGCATGACCCGGCGGCCGACCGCGTACGCGGCGACGACGTCCGTGCCGAGAACGCCGAGAACGAAGAGGAACGGGAAGCGCCCGAACGTCCGGGAGAGCCGGGTGCCGGCCAGCGGGAGCCCGACCCGGATCAGTTCGCGGGCCACCCCGGTATCCCACTGTGGACCCCCGAGCCGGAGGCGGACCGACCACCGGCCCGAGAGCAGAACGACGAGGAAGGCGCCCGCCGCCAGCGCGTTCGCGACGGCGGTGCCGGCGGCCGCCCCGACCACGCCGAGGCGGGGGAAGCCGTAGAGCCCGTAGATCAGGAGGGCGTTCAGGCCCACGTTGGTCGGCACCGAGACCAGCCGGACGTACATCGGGGTGCGCGTGTCGCCGGCGCCCGCGAGCGCCCGGGCGGCGATCATGCTCCAGAACCGGGCGGTGACGGAGAGCATCACCACGCGGAGGTAGGCGGCGCCCAGCCGGACGGTGCGGGGGTCGTCGGTCAGGAGGTCCAGGAGGGCGTCGGCGCCGACCCACGTCGCGAGCGTGATGGGGAGCGCGAGCAGGAGCGCAAGCCACAGCGAGACCTTCACCGCGAGGTTCGCCGTGGCCCGGTCGTCGGCCCCGACCGCACGGGAGACGAGGCTGATGGTCCCGCTGGTCAGCGCGAGCGAGAGGCCGAAGGGGACGAAGTAGTACTGAAAGCCGAGTTCGAGCGCCGCGACGCCGACCGAGCCGACCGCACGGCCGACCATCAGGAAGTCCACGGCGCGCTGGACGGTGCGGAGCCCGCCGGTCACCATCACGGGGAGCGCGAGGTCGAACGCCCGCCGACCCTTCTCGCGGTCGACCAGCCCGAGCGCGGCGAGCAGGGCCGGAAAGGCGAACAGCGCGGCGCGGAGCCGAGCGCGGACCGACGCCATCGGGACCACGTGCCGCCGGCGGCCCATCTACCCATCGGCTCCGGCATCGACGGCCGGCGGCCACGCGACGGCGGGAGGGCGGAAGGACCGGGGAACCGGACGGAATCACTCGGGCTCCGAGCGCCGCCACGTCTCGGGGACCTCGATGACGTAGCGGCCGTCCTCGCGGAGGGAGATGATGTACTCCTCGCGGTCGTACAGCTCCATGAGGTTCAACTCGTACTGGCCGGGGTTGAGCACCCGGATGCTCTCGAACTGGTCGTTCAGTTCCTCGCGGAGCTCCGTGAGGTCGGGACGCTCCCCGTCGGGCGTCGAGGCGACGGTCGCGTCGGCGACGGGGGGCTCCGACGGGGGGCCGTCGGCGGATGACGAGGAGGGGGCGTCGGCGTGGGCCGGATCGGCCAGTTCGTCCGGGGCGGCGACCTCCGCCCGGGCGTCGGCCTGGGCGTCGTCCTCCGGGCCGGGGGCGGGAGGCTCCGGGTCGGGTTCGATGATGTCGGCGTCGTCCGCCGCGTCCTCGTCCGGGTCGTGGGCGGGCCACGAGCGCGAGAGGGGGTCGTCATCGGCGGAGTCGGCGTCCGCGGCGACGGCGTCGCCCGGGGGAGGCCCCGAGGGGGCGCCGGCGGCGTCGGGACCCCCGGTCCCGGCATCGGCGTCGGCGTCCGGGCCGTCCCCGGGCCGGAACTGGAACTTGTTGCCCCCGCAGTCCGGGCACCCCGAGAGCATCTCCTTGGAGCCGTCGGGAAAGCGTCGGCCGCAGCTCGTGCACTGGTGGGGCATTACTTGCGCGAGACGAGCGCGCTGATCAGGTTTTCGTCCTTGTGGAGGGTCTCGATCTGGTTGGCCGGCCCGATCACGGTGAGCCGCTGGGCGGACTCCTTGCCCATCAGGCGGCCGAGGAGACCGCGGTCGGAGGTCTCGGACTTCGGGTATGTCTCGATCTCGATCCCGCTGAACCCGTCCGGGGTGATCTCGCTCATCGTCACCTCGATGAGCCGGGACTCCTCGTCCGGGGAGAGGCCCTCCTCCAGGACGACGATCCGGCCCTCCCGGACGCCGTCGAGGATGAGGCGGATCTTCTCCATGGTCGTCAGCCCCTCCATCCGGGCGCCGCTGATGAGGTCGATCTGCACGCCGTCGGGGTCCGAGTCCGGATGAGTCATCTCCGGCATGGTATCACCCGAAGTGCTCCGCGATGGTGTCGTAGACGGTGTCCATGTTGTCCCCCTCCAGCGCCGAGAGCGGCACCACCTCGTGTTGCGGGTAGGCGTCGGCGATCCGCTTGACGTTGGACTCCTCGAGGTCGGTCTTGTTCGCGAAGATGAGCACCGGCAGGTCCTGGCTCTCGATGATGCCGATGAGCATCGTGTTGACCTGCGAGATCGGGTCCTTGGTGGAGTCGAGGACGTAGATGACGCCGTCGACGTCCTCCCTGAGCCAGTGCATCGCCTCCGCCACGCCCTCGGTCGCCTCCCGGGACCGCCTGACCGCGTCCTCCTTGTCGAGGTCGTGGTCGAGGAACTCCTGGTAGTCGACCTTGGTCGCCACGCCCGGCGTGTCCACGATGTCGATCGTGACGGTCCGGCCGTTGCGCTCGATCTCGACGTTCTCCTTCCGGCGGGCGCGCCGGGTCTCGTGGGGGATCCGGCTCTCCGGCCCCACGGCGTCGCCCGTCCAGTCCCGGGCGATCCGGTTGGCAAGCGTCGTCTTCCCCGCGTTGGGCGGGCCGTAGATCCCGATGCGCTTCGGCTCCGATCCCGCGAACAACAGTTCCGTGACGCGTGAGATGCTGTCTCTGATTTCCGTGATGAGTCCCATCCTGTCCTCCCGTCCCCCGGCAGGGGTGTTGCCGGTACAACGCCGCCGGCGGCACTTAACTGTACGTCAGACGATAGTTTGATTTCATACATGTATCACGAGAACCGATCGGGCGGCCGCGATCCGGTCGGGGAGGAGGGGAAACGCGGCTGAGCCCGGACCTGACCGCCCAGCACCCGGCCACGGGGCCCGGACACCCGGACCCTCCCACCCCATCGTTTCGGGTGGAACGGGCGAACGCCGCCCCGCCGGCGGGGCGACTCGCCTCGTGACCGCCACGAACTCCCGAAACAAAACCTCTGTATATCTAGTACGGACCTTATTCGTAAGGCACCGAAATAAATCTTCGGGTGGGGGAGGGGCCCCCTCCCGGGGGGGTTCTGCCGCGTTCCACCCGAAACGATGGGGTGGGAGGGTTCGGCCTCCCCGACGGGGGACCGGCGCGGGGAGCCGGACGCCGACCCTCCGTGGCGTCCCGGCCGTCCCGGGCAGACGCCCGTATGTCGACCCGTCACGCCCGATACCGACTGTCCACCCGAGCCGACATATCCGCCGAGGGGAAAGTTTTAGTACCGGCTGTTCGTCTGGTTCCCCTGTATCACCTGGACGGGGACGGCCGTCGGCCGGGATCGCGAGGCGGGGGCGGTCCAGGCACCGGGTCGGCATCCCGGCCCCCACGGCGACTTCCAAACGAAACGGAGGGGATACCACCGATGGACGAGGACGAGACCACACGCGACGCCGACGACGGGGAGACACCGGGAGACGACGGCTTCGGCGGGTTCGAGGTCGACCGGGACGGCCCCGGCCGCGACCGCGCGCTCGACATGGCCACCTCCGGCGTCGACCTCGACGACGTGGTCCTCGACGAGGAGGCGGACGAGAGCCAGGGGCTCTTCGACGACCTGCTCTCGGGCGAGCCCATCTTCAAGAACAAGGAGGTCCTCCGTCCGTCCTACACCCCCAGCGAACTCCCGCACCGCAACGACCAGATCAACCGGATGGCGACGATCCTGGTGTCGGCGCTCCGGGGCGAGACCCCGTCGAACATCCTCATCTACGGCAAGACGGGGACGGGCAAGACCGCGAGCGCGCAGTTCGTCTCCAAGGAACTCGAATCCACCTCCGAGAAGTACGACGTCCCCTGCGAGGTCGAGTACATCAACTGCGAGGTCACCGACACCCAGTACCGCGTCCTCGCCAGCCTCGCCAACACGTTCATCGATCGCAACCGCGGGGTGATCGACGATCGGTTGTCCGACCTCCGGGACCTGGCCGACCGGGCCGCGGACGACCCGGCCGTCCTGTCGGGGACGGAGTTCGACCACCCGACCGAGATCGAGGACGAGGTCGAGCGCCTCGAGGCGGAGCGCGAGGAACTCGAGGACGTCCCGATGACGGGCTGGCCGACCGACCGGGTCTACAACACCTTCTTCGACGCGGTGGACTACCACGAGCGGGTCGTGGTCATCATGCTCGACGAGATCGACAAACTGGTCGAGAAGTCCGGCGACGACACGCTGTACAACCTCTCGCGGATGAACTCCAAGCTGGAGAACTCCCGCATCTCGATCATGGGCATCTCGAACGACCTGAAGTTCACCGACTTCCTCGACCCCCGGGTCAAGTCGAGCCTCGGCGAGGAGGAGATCGTCTTCCCGCCGTACGACGCCAACCAGCTCCGGGACATCCTCCAGCACCGCGCCGAGATCGCGTTCAAGGACGGCGCGCTCACCGAGGACGTCATCCCGCTCTGTGCGGCCTTCGCGGCCCAGGAACACGGCGACGCCCGCCGGGCGCTCGACCTCCTGCGGACGGCGGGGGAACTCGCGGAGCGCGGCCAGGCCGATACGGTCGGCGAGGACCACGTCAGGCAGGCCCAGGACAAGATCGAACTCGACCGGGTCGTCGAGGTCGTCCGTACCCTCCCCACCCAGTCGAAGGTCATCCTCTACGCCATCATCCTGCTGGAGCAGAACGGCGTCCACAACATCAACACCGGCGAGGTGTTCAACATCTACAAGCGCCTCTGCGAGGAGATCGACGTCGACGTGCTGACCCAGCGTCGGGTCACGGACCTCATCTCGGAACTCGACATGCTCGGTATCGTCAACGCCGTCGTCGTCTCGAAGGGGCGGTACGGGCGGACGAAGGAGATCTCCCTCTCGGTCCCCACCGGGGAGACCGAGGCGGTCCTCCTCTCGGACTCGCGGCTCGGCGACGTGGAGGACGTCCAGCCGTTCGTCCAGGCCCGGTTCGACGGCTGAATCCCGTCCCCGTTCGCCGTCCCCGACGCTCGCGGACGAGCGCGTTCCCCCGCCCGTCGTCCGGCAGCACCGACACCCGGACCGGCCCCGCCCTCACCCGGCGCTGGCGCCCGCTCGGACGGACGCGGGGACGGTCCCGGCCGGATCGACGACCCACCCGATCGGCGGGTTCCCGCCCCCGACGAGCCACAGGCGGACGTATCCGAGGTACGGCACGCGGGCGTGGGCGACCCCGTCGATCCACGCGGGCCGAACCGGGGCGCTGATCCCGTTGGCCTGGTCGTACTGGCCGTTGGCGTCGCCCTTCGTGATGAACCCCGCGTGGGGGGCCGGACAGTTCGGGAGGTCCGAACAGGAGTCGGCCCGGTGGTGGGCGGGGTCGGCGGCGTCGAACCAGTTCTCCCCCTCGGCGACCCAGAACTGCGCGCGGTGGATCACCGGCGGTCCCCCGCGGCCGGGGCTGTCGTAGACGACCACGGAGCCGTAGCCCCCGAACGTCCGGTAGTCGATCCGCTCGCCCTCGGCGCGGGTGACGACCCCCCGGTCGCCCGCCCCCCCGTCGGGCACGTACCGCCCCCGCTCGCTGACGAAGACCAGGTCGCCCCGGTGCATGTGGGGCTCCATGCTCCCGCTCTCGACGGCGACCATCGGCGGCCAGACCCCGCTCAGCGCGAACAGCAGGAGGCCGATCAGCCCCACGATCGCGACGCTCACCAGCGCCTCGCGGACGAACACCAGCGGCCCCCGCTCGGCGTCGAGCAGCGCCCGGATCGGGGTCGGCCCCGGGTCGTCGGGCCCGCCGTCCGACGACGCCGGTCCCGCGTCGTCGGGCCCGCCGGCCGGCGGCCCCGACCCCCCTTCCTCGCCCCCGGTCGTCGGGAACCGACCCTCGTCGTCGCTCATCGTCGCCTCATCGCCGGCTGCCGGTTTCAACCTTCCGGGACCCGCTCCCGGAACCGGAGGCCGGCACGCTTTTGCTCGGCCGTCCCGTCCGGGGTCGCGTGCCACTCGGGACGCCGGCCCGGCTCGTCCGCGAGCTCGCGAGCCGCGGGTACAACGCCGAGCGCGAGGCCGTGACCCTGCTCGCCGGCGCCCCGGACCCCGAGCGCGCCATGGAGGCGGCGCTGGAGCGGGCCCCCGACGACGCCCTCGTCCTCACCCCGGAGCACGTCCGGGCGGCCCTCCCCGACGGCGCCCCGGACCCCGCCCTCGATCCCGACGCCGTCTCCGACCCCTCCCCCGACGATCCGTCCGGTGCCCCGGGCGACGGCCCTGGGTCCCCGCCGTCCGGGTCGGCACCGGCCGGGGCCGCCGTCGCCGACCCCCCCGACGGTTCGGGTGCCGGATCCCCGGCTCCTCGGCCGGATCGCGGCGCCGAACCTCCAGACGAAACGAAGGGGTCCCGGACGGGGGACACCGCCGTCGAGGTCGCCGGCGACGTGACCGGTCGGAGCACCGGCACCGGCGAGTACGGGGAGTTCGTGGACACGTTCCGCGACCGGTACGAGCGGCTGTCGGCGCAGCTGTCGGGCCGGGTCAACCGCCGGCCGGCGGCGGCGATCGCCGAGATGTCGGGGGGGAGCGAGGCGGCGCTCGTCGGCCTCGTCGACGACGTCCGCTCGACGACCAACGGCCACTGGCTGATCGACCTGGAGGACACCACCGGCACCTTCCCCTGCCTGGTGACCAAGGACCGGGACCTCGCGGACCTCGTCGACCTCCTCCTGCTGGACGAGTGTGTCGCCGTCGAGGGGCGTCTCGCGGACGACGGCGGCGTGCTGTTCGCCGACGCGATCCACTTCCCGGACGTCCCCCGGACCAACCGCCCGTCGACAGCCGACCGCGAGGTCGCGGCCGCGCTGGTCTCGGACCTCCACGTCGGGAGCCGGGAGTTCGCCGGCGACGCCTGGGACCGGTTCGCCGACTGGCTGCACACTCCCGAGGCCGACCACGTCGAGTACCTCCTGATCGCGGGGGACATGGTCGAGGGGGTGGGGGTCTACCCCGGCCAGGACGAGGAGCTCGACATCGTCGACATCTACGAGCAGTACCGGACGTTCTCCGAGCGGCTGAAGGACGTGCCGGGCGACCTGGAGGTGGTGATGATCCCGGGCAACCACGACGCGGTGCGGCTGGCCGAGCCCCAGCCCGGGTTCGACGAGGACCTGCGCGACGTGATGAGCGCCCACGACGCGCGGATCGTCGGCAACCCCGCGACGGTCACCCTGGAGGGCGTGTCGGTACTGATGTACCACGGGGTCTCGCTGGACGAGGTCATCGCGGAGCTCCCGGACGCGGAGGCCAGCTACGGGGAGCCCCACCGCGCGATGCACCAGCTGCTCCGGAAGCGCCACGTCGCCCCGCAGTACGGCGGCCGGATGCAGATCGCCCCCGAGGACCGGGACTACCTCGTCATCGACGAGGTACCGGACGTGTTCCACGCCGGGCACGTCCACAAACTCGGCTACGGCAGCTACCACGGCGTCCTCGCGATCAACAGCGCCTGCTGGCAGGAGCAGACCGCGTTCCAGCGGAAGGTCGACATCGACCCCGACGTGGGCTACGCCCCCATCCTCCGGCTCGACACCCTCGACCTGACGGTCCGCGACTTCGCGCCCGACGGGGCCTGATCCGGGCCGGCATCCCGCGCCCGACGGATCCCGATCCTTGCCGGCATCCCACGTCCGACCCGCGGTCCCCGACCCCCGGCGCCGGGCGCCGGCACGCCGCCCGACGTCCGCGTCACTCCGGTTCGAACCGGTACCGCACCGTCGGCTCCCCCGCGAAGGTCGGGCCGGCGCCCGCCTCCTCGAACCCGACCCGCTCGGCGGCGTCCCGGGTCCCGTCGTCGTCGGCGCCGACGAGGAGTTCGACGCCCATCCCCTCCCCGGCGGCGAACCGGATGGGCTCGCCGAGCAGGCGCTCGCGGGCCTCCACCGACCCGCCGAGCTGTGTCACGTGGACCGTCCGGTTCCTGGCGTCGAAGCTCACGAACCCGAGCACCTCCTCCTCGCCGGTCTCACCCCCGTCTTTCCCGTCGCCCCCGTCCGGGGCGTCGGCGTGGGGGCCGGGATCGCCGCCGGACCGGACGGCCACCCGCACCGTCCGGTCGTGGACGAGGTTCCGCATCACGTCCGTCGGTGCGTTCCCGACGGCCGCCAGCGCCTCCGCGTCCGCCTCGACGGCGTCGCGCACCTTCATGTCCCCCGGTAACGCGCACCGCGCCTTGAAACGCACGCCGGCCGGCGCCCGCGCCCCGACCGGTCCGGGCCGAGACCCGGACGGCGGCCCCCGGTCCCGCGACCGCCGTCCCCGGCGCCGGCCGCGAGTGAACAGCGTTATATCGGTCCACCGCGCTATGGCCGGGCGTGAGCCGATCCCACGCCCCACGACGGGAGGCGGAGCGAGCCAGATGCGCGTAGTGGCGAAGTTCGGCGGGACGTCGCTCGGCAGCGGCGACCGCATCGACCGGGCCGCCGACACGATCGCCAGCGCCGTCGAGGCCGGCCACGAGGTGGTGGTGGTGGCGAGCGCGATGGGCTCGACGACCGACGACCTCCTCGAGGAGATCGAGTTCGACGCCGACGACCGCGACCGGGCCGAGATCGTCAGCATGGGCGAGCGGACCTCGGTCCGGATGCTGAAGGCGGCCCTCTCGGCCCGCGGGATCCCCGCCGAGTTCGTCGAACCCGGGGGCGAGGACTGGCCGGTCGTCGCCAACGACCTGGGCGAGGTCGACGTCGACGAGACCACCCGCCGCGCCCGGGCCCTCGCCGATCGGGTGGCCGGCGATGGGATCGTCCCCGTCGTGGCCGGCTTCCTCGCCGAGAACCACGCCGGTGACGTCACCACCCTCGGCCGGGGCGGCTCGGACACCACCGCCGTGATGCTCGGCAAGTACATGGACGCCGATCAGGTCGTCATCGTCACCGACGTCGAGGGCGTCATGACCGGCGACCCGCAGGTCGTCGAGGGGGCCCGCAACGTCAGCGAGATCACCGTCGACGAGCTCCGCAACCTCTCGTTTCGCGGGGCCGAGGTCGTCGCGCCGTCGGCGCTCTCCTACAAGGACGAGGACCTGACCGTCCGGGTCGTCCACTACCAGCACGGCGACCTGCTCGAAGGGGGGACGCTCGTCGAGGGGGAGTTCGAGAGCCTCATCGACATGCAGGAGACGCCCCTCTCGTGTATCACCGTCGCCGGCCGCGCCATCCGGAACCGCCCGGGCATCGTCGCCGCCCTCTCGACGGCCCTGGCCGAGGCCGACATCAACATCGACGCCGTCGCGAGCGGGATGGACTCGGTGACCTTCTACGTCACCGAGGACGTGGCCGAGCAGGCCGAGTACCGCCTCCACGAGGAGGTCGTCGAGGACGACACCCTCTCGTCGGTGACCATCGAGGAGGACATCGCGGTCATCCGGCTCACGGGCGGGGAACTCCCCAACCGCCCGGGAATCATCCTCGACATCGTCGAGCCCATCACCTCCGCCGGCATCAACATCCACGACATCATCACCTCGGCCACCTCGGTCGCCCTGTTCGTCGCCTGGGACGACCGCGAGGAGGCGCTCTCGGTCGTGCAAAACCAGGACCTCTGACCGGCCGGCCCGGGCTACCGCCCCTCGTACAGCCGGGTTCCGATCCGCTCGGGGAGGTCCGCCGCCCGGACCGCCTCGACCACCCGGTCGACGTCGTACCCGACCCGGCGCTGGTCGAGGGATACCCCGCCGTCGTCCCCGAGTTCGATCACCGCGTACCCGGCCCTCGGGTCCCCGTCCCGCGGCTGACCGACGCTCCCGGGGTTCATCACGATCCCCTCGTCGAACCGCCGGTCGCCCTGGACGTGGGTGTGACCGGTGACGAGGACGTCCTCGCCGTCGAGCATCCCCGCCGAGAACTCCGCGGGGTAGGTGTACCGGTCCGGGTCGTCGGGGTGGCCGTGGACGATCCGCACCCGTCCGTCGGCGACGGTCCGGCGGTCCGGCAGCCCTTCGAGCCACGACAGCGCCCCCCCGTCGAGGCGCTCGCGCGCGTACTCGACGCCCGCCTTCGCCATCGCGTTGAACCGGAACGCCGTCCCCGCCGCGACCGCGCGGTCGTGGTTGCCCATCACCGTCGGGACCGCCCGGTTCGGGACGGCGTCCGCCGGGACCTCGACCCCGTCGATCACCCCGCCCCCGCCCCCGATCCGGTCCGCCCGCCCCCGCATCGCCGCCACGCACGCGGCCGGCCACGGGTTGTAGCCGACGACGTCGCCGGCACAGACCAGCCCGTCGACGGGGGGCATGTCGGACAGGACCGCCCCGAGCGCGATCAGGTTGCCGTGGACGTCCGCGATGACGCCGAGTCGCGTCGCCATACCCGCCCGTGGCGGCCCGCCGGTTAAGGCTCCGTCGTCACGCGCCGGGCCCGGTCCCGTCCGGCTTCCGCTTCCGTCCGGGGGGTTCCTCCGTCCCCTACTCTGGACCGTTGTAGACCGCGGTCTCGACCCCGCCGTCCACGGCCGCCGCGGCGGCACAGACCGGGTGTTCGAAGTCGAGGTGGTAGACGCCGCGGGCCGCCGTCGCCGGGTCGCTCGCGGGGAACTCGAACGGCCGCGGCCGGTCCTCCTCGTAGGTGGCGACCAGCGTGGGCTCCTCGACCGCCTCGACGAGCAGGGCGTCCCGGCGGACGATACCGACGTGTGCCACCTCGCTCCCGACGACGGCCGCGATCCGGGGCGTGTCGTAGTCGTCCTTCTCGAAGTCGAGCGCGTGGAGCGCGGTCACCAGCGCGTCCCGGGGCGGATACCCGCGTTCGACCTTCTCCGCGACGGGGTCGACGTGCGACCCGTTCCCCAGCGCCGCGCCCTCGCCCGCCGGGCGGACGCAGTTGTAGGAGACGTACGGGTTGTCCGTCTCGTCGGCCGCCGGCGTCGGTCCGACGGTGAGGACGTCGTCCCGGGCGACGACCCGGCGGTTGGGAAAGGATCGCGAGGAGACGCGGTAGGCGCCCAGTCCCGGCCCCGCGACCAGCAGGCGTCCGACGTACATACCCCGACGTGGCCGCCGCCGGGATTATAGGTACCGGATCGGTCGGCCGCCCGGCGCGGCGTCCCTGCCGGTCTCCCGCCCCTCCGGCCGTCCGGGAGAGCCACACAGTTATGCGGGTGTCGCCCGAGGCGGGGGATATGACGGGAGAGGGACTCGACGATCTCGACCGGCACATCGTCCACGAACTGCAGGCGGAGGCGCGTCACACGTCGTCGAGCGACATCGCCGAACGCGTCGACGTCTCGGCGAGCACGGTCCGCAACCGGATCGCTCGCCTCGAGGAGAGCGGCGTCATCCGCGGGTATCACGCGGACGTGGATTACGAGCGCGCGGGGTTCCAACTCTACACGCTGATCGTCTGTACCGCGCCGATCCCGGAGCGCGAGGAACTCGCCCGTGCAGCCCTGGAGGTCTCGGGCGTCGTCGGCGTCCAGGAGGTGATGACCGGCGACCAGAACGTCCACGTCAGCGTAGTCGGGAGGAACGGCGACGACCTCTCGCGCATCGGCCGGGAACTGGACGACGTCGGGCTTCAGGTGGTCGACGAGGACATCATCCGCAACCAGTACGTCCACCCCTACCACGAGTTCGCCCGAAACCCTGGATGGACGGAAGAGGATATATAGAGACTATTTCGAACACTTCGGGAATATAGCGACGGATTTATCACTATCTGTCCCCAATACGGGGGTGAGCGTCCGCGTTCGGGCCAGCCATCGGCGCCCGGGGATGCCCCGCGATGCCACGTCCCACCCACATGACGCGGCGGACTTCCCCGGCACGGTCCGCAACCGGATCGCTCGTCTCCGGCGGTACGTACGTCAGTCCGGTTTGGAACGGGGACGCCGGCCGTTCGTGGCCTTGCTAGGAACTGTCCGACGTCGGATCCCAGGTCGCCACGGGAACCGGGACAGCCACTCCCAGCGGGTTCGCCCGAACAGCGAAGCAACAAACATATAGTTATATATAGGGAATATATTTCACAGTCCGACAGCTGAACCGGTTATTTTATCACTATCTGTCCGCAACTAGGGGGCAAGCATCCGCGTTCGAGCGACGCCCGAGACGCGGGGACGCCCCGATATGACACGCTCCACGAAACTGATCGACCCGACCGACGCTCCCGGGACCGGGGAGGCAAACGTCTACGTCCTCGGCGGCGGTTCGACGGGCGTGGCCGTCGCCCGCCGACTCCGGGCCGAGGACCGCTCCGTCGCCCTGATCGACGCGGCCTCGGCCAGCGCGACGGGCGTTCCGACCCGCCGTGCCGACCCGACCGATCCGGCCGCGCTGGCCGATGCGGGCGTGGAGGACGCCCCGACGGTCGTCGTTGCCACCCCGTCCGACAGCCGGAACCTGCTCGTCGCGCAACTGGCGGTCGCGCGCTTCGACGTTGATCGGGTCGTCGTCCGGGCGAACTGTCCGACCCGCCGTCGGGCGCTGGCCGACGCCGGCCACGACACTGTCTGTGGGACGACAGCGGTCGCGGACGCCATGGTCGACAGGGTATGAAGCGGCTCGAGCGCGACCTCGGATTGCCGTCGGTGCTGGCCGTCAGCATCGGCGCGATGATCGGGAGCGGCATCTTCATCCTGCCGGCGCTCGCGCTGTCCATCGCCGGCCCGGGGGTCGTCCTGGCGTACCTGCTCGCGGGGGTCCTCGTGGTCCCCGCGGCACTCTCGAAGTCCGAGATGGCGACCGCGATGCCGGAGGCCGGCGGCACCTACATCTACATCGAGCGGGGGATGGGACCGCTGCTCGGGACGGTCGCCGGCGTGGGGACGTGGTTCTCCCTCTCGTTCAAGAGCGCGCTCGCGCTCGTCGGCGGGGTGCCGTACCTGCTTCTCCTGTTCGACCTCCCGGTGAAACCGGTCGCCCTCGGCCTCGCAGCGGTTCTGATCCTGGTGAACCTGCTCGGGGCGAAGCAGACCGGCCGGCTCCAGGTCGCCATCGTGGTCGTCATGCTGGCGGCGCTCGGCTGGTTCGCGGCCGGGAGCGCGCCCGGCGTCACGACGGCCAACTACGCGGGCCTGTTCGACGCCGGGATCGACGGGCTCCTGGCGGCGACGGGGCTCGTGTTCGTCTCCTACGCGGGCGTCACGAAGGTCGCCAGCGTCGCCGAGGAGGTCGAGAACCCCGACCGGAACATTCCGCTGGGGGTCCTCGGATCGCTCGCGTTCACCACCCTGCTGTACGTGGCCGTCGTGGCCGTCATGGTCGGCGTCACCGCCCCGGATACCGTCGCCGGGTCGCTCACCCCGATGGCCGTCGCGGCGGGGGCCACGCTCGGCCCCCTCGGCGTCGCGGCCGTCGTCCTCGCGGCGGTCCTCGCCCTCGTCTCGACGGCCAACGCGGGCGTCCTCTCCTCCTCGCGCTACCCGTTCGCGATGAGCCGCGACCGCCTCGCCCCGCCGTCGCTCGCGACGGTCAACGACCGGTTCGGCACGCCCGTCACTGCCATCTCGCTCACCGGGGCGGTCCTGCTGGTGCTGATCGCGTTCGTCCCGCTCCTCGAGATCGCCAAACTGGCGAGTGCGTTCCAGATCCTCGTATTCGCGCTGGTCAACGCCGCCGTCGTCGCGTTCCGCGCCGGCGGCCCCGAGTACGACCCCGCGTTCACCGCCCCGTTCTACCCCTGGACCCAGCTGTTCGGGATCGCCAGCGCCGTCGTCCTGCTCACCCAGATGGGGACGGTCGCGCTGGCCGGCGCCGCCGTCATCACCCTCGGCAGCGTACTCTGGTACCTCGGCTACGTCCGTCCCCGCGTCCAGCGGGAGGGGGCGGCCACGGACGCGATCCGCCGGCAGGTCGGGCGGAACGCCCTCGCGGACACCGCCTCGGCGGCCGCCGACGAGTTCCACGCGGTGCTCGTCGCTCTCACGACCGACGACGACGAGCGACGCGAGCGGGCGCTGGTCGAAATGGGGGCCGACCTGGCCCGCCATCGCGGCGGGCGCGTGGTCGTCGTCCGCTTCGAGGAGGTGCCGGACCAGGCCCCGCTCCCGCAGGCCGCCGAGACGCAGTCGGCCGCGGATCGGTCGTTCGAGGAGCGGATCGAGCGCCTGGGCGGGACCTTCGACGTCGGGATCGAGGTCGGCGAAGTCGTCAGCCACGACACGAAGCGGGCGATCGTCAACTTCGCCGACGACCGGGGGATCGACGTGATCCTCGCCGAACACGAACGGCTCCGGCTCCGCTCACGGCTCCTCGGCGATCCGATCGACTGGGTCGTCCGCCACGCTCCGTGTGACGTCATTCTCGCCGAGAGCCGGGGGTACGAGTCGCCGGAGCGCATCGTCCTGGCCGGGGACGGCGGGCCCTACGCACCCCTCGCCGTGGGCGTCGCCGAGGCGGTCGCCGCGGCCAACGACGCCCCGGTCACGCTCTGGCAACCGTCGCGCGCCGCCGGCGCGGAGCGCGACCGGACGGTCGACGACTACCAGTCCGAACTCGCCGACCTGCTCTCGGTCCCGGTTCGTGCCGAGCCCGTCCGGCCCGACGGCGGTCGAAACCGGCCCCCCGACGTCCTGATCAAGCGCGGTCCGGACCACCGGCTCCGAAGCGTGCTGACCGACGAGGACGTGCCCGTCCCGAACCTCGGCTGTACGACCGTCGTCGTCCATCCCCACGAATCCCGGCGCACGCCGCTCGCACGACGGCTCCTGGAACGGCTCGTGTTCTGAGGCGTCCGGCCGTCCCCGGCGCCCGTCCCCCGGCACAGTATCGCAGCCGAGAACCGGCGCCGAACCGTTATGTCCGCGGCGGACCGATCCCGACCGATATGCCGTGGATCGACGCCAGCGAGTCCGACCCGGCCCGGTGGCGGGGCGGACGCGGGGGGGAGCCGGCCCCGCCGTCCGACGACGCGGAGCCCATGTCCTCCACCGTCGCGCGCGCCCACCGGGCCCCCCGGCCGTTCCGGTGTCGGACGACGGTTCGCGTCGGCGGGGCGCTCCGGCCCGACGCCCGGAACTACGACCGCGCGGCCCTGCACTTCGACGGCGCCGTCACCGGCGCCGGGCGGCTCAAGCTGGTCGCCTACGGCTACCTGTGGGAGGGCACCGACCCGGACCGCCGGTTCCGGGCCCAGTACCGCCGGGAGGCGCCCCCCACGGAGACGGTGCCGTTCCGCGAGTACACCGTCTGGCGCCGGTACCAGTACGGGACCGTGGCCGACCCCCGTGGTGACGTGGAGTTCGTCCCCGACGGAAAGGTCCGAACCGTCGCGGCCAAGCCGATCAAGTGGCCGGCCCTGCCCGGCCCCGTCCAGCTCCGCCTCGCCGAACTCGAACTCGTCCGGAACCCCCACCTCGCGCGCTACGTCCTCCGCGACCTGGACCTCTGGGAGGCCGTGGACGGCTTCTTCAGGTGGGACCCAGCGGCGTTCCGACCGCGGGGCGACGGCGCGGGGGAGTGAGCGCGTATCGGCACGGAGCCGCCGGACGGTGTCGCCCTGCCGGCGCCCACAGCGCCCGATCGCGCGGCGCCCCGGGCCCGCCCCACTCCGCAACACATATTATCCGTAGCCTCCAACCGGACGACGCCGCGAGGCAGTCCCGTGGGGTAGCGGCCAATCCTGTCAGCTTCTGGGGCTGACGACGGAAGTTCGAATCTTCCCGGGACTATCCTTCGTTCCCGCCGTGGCGCCGGTCGGGTCGCCCCGGCCGGTCACTCCCCGACGGACCCGAGCAGCAGGAACCCCGCCGCGATCAGGAGGCTCACCGCCGCGATGAGGGGGAAGGCCACCCCGATGCCGGCCGCGGTCGCGACGGTCCCGAAGAGGGCGGGGCCGACCGCGCTCCCCACCGCCGAGGCGGTCTGTGTCACCCCGAACAGGCTCCCGCTGGAGTCGGCGGTCGCGTACTCGGAGATGAGCGCGTTCTTCACCGGCATGATGCCGTACAGGACCAGGCCGAGCAGCGCGAACGCGCCGGCCAGGCCGACGGTCGTCGGGAGGCCGCGGGGGAGCCCGACCGTCGTCAGGGGGAAGGTGGCCGCCAGGAGCAGCGACGTCAGGCCGGCCGCCGCCGCGCCCAGGCGCGCGCGGTCGAACCGGTCGGCGAGGCCGCCCACCCAGACCGAGGCGACGGCGCTCGCCGCCAGCAGCGCCGCGAACGCGCCGTTCGCCGCCGACGTCGGCTGGCCGACCCCGTCGACGAGGAAGCCGGTCGCGAACGTGTGGAGCGCCCGCAGTTGCAGCGAGATGAGCAGCGTCACGGCCGTCAGCACCACCACCCCGGGCGTGACGCGGAACTGGACGACCCGCCGGAGGCGCTCGCGCACCCGGGCCGCCGCCCCGCGGGCGGCCGACGTCTCCGCCCCGGTTCCCGCTCCCGCGCCCCCGTCCGGTCCGGCCCCGGCCGGACCGCCCGGGTCGCCCCCGCCGCTCCCGCTTCCGCCTCCGCTTTCGCTTTCGCGTCCGCCCCCCTCGGGCGGCCGGTAGAGCGCCCGGAACCCGACGGTCACGAGGGCGCCGCCGCCGGCCGCCGCCAGCAGCGCAGTCCGCCAGTCGAGCGCCGCGGCGATGCCCCCGACGGCGGCGGGCGCGGCCGCGGTGCCGAGCATCCCTCCGAAGCCGAACACCCCCATCGCCTTCCCCTCGGTCTCGCCCGTCTCCAGGTCGCTGACCAGCGACATCCCCGTGGGGTGGTACGTGCTCCCACTGATCCCGGCCAGGACCTGCGCGGCGACGAGCGTCGGGTAGGCCCGCGCGGTGCTCGCCACCACGAGGCTCCCGGCCATCCCGAGCAGCCCCCAGACGAGCAGCCGTTTCTTCCCGACCCGGTCGGCCAGCAGGCCCGCGGGCAGCTGGAAGACCGAGTACATGACGAAAAAGACCGTCAGCAGGACCCCCGCCTGCGCGTACGTGATGGAGAGGTCCGCGACCAGCAGCGGGATGATCGGCGGGAGCACGAGCGTGTAGAACTCGTTGACCCCGTGCGAGAGGCTGATCAGCCCGACGTTTCGCGGGTAGCGGACGTCCCGGAACGCGGCGAGGAACTCGCGCATGCGGCTGGGATGGAGCGTTCGCCCGGACGGAATTATACGTCACGGTGTCGCCGGGCGACGCCCGTCACCCGGGCGTCAGTCGTCGGCCGTCGGCCAGCCGTCGTCGCCGAGCACCCGCTCCTCCGGCGTCGGGGTCGCGTCGTCGAGGCCGGCGTTGTACCGGTAGACCGACCACAGCGCCGCCGGGAGCGCGGCGAGCTGGACGAGCTGCTGGTGGGCGGCGAGCGCCGACCACGGCGGCGCGCCCGACAGGGGGAGGACGGCGGCGTACGCGCCGAGCACGATCCAGGCGGGGAGGCACGACCTGAGGAAGTGGGCGACCTCGTGTTTCACCGTCATCGGCGCCGTCCATCCGGGTCGCGTCCCGCGGCGGCCGCGGGCGGCAGGCGGTCGTCGGTGCGTTCGGATCGGGGTCGGGGACCGGTCACGCGCGCGCTACGAGCCGCGGACGTATACCCCCCTCGATTCCGTAGCCGTCTGACACGTGATCCCGCGGGACACGGCCGCGAACGGCGGACGCGCGCCGTCCGCCGCGCTCAGCCGCCGTTCGCCTTTGGCAGCCGCGGCGCGAGGGCCGCGGCGAACCCGTCGAGGTCCCGCGTCTGGTACCAGGCCGTCCCGGGACCGTCGAACTCGAAGACCAGCCCCTCCCCGCCCAGCAGCGACGACTTCAGCCCGCCGACGCTCCGGGTTCGGACGTCGAGTTCGTCGTCCCAGGCGACCAGGTGCCGGTTGTCCAGCGTGTACGACTCCCCCGCGTCGAGGTCGAGGCGTTCGAGGCCGCCGTACGCGTCGAGGAACGCCGAGCCGGTCCCCGACAGCGCCAGGGGGGTCAGGCTCGCCTCCCCGAGCACCGAGGTGAGGCCGCCGAGTTCGGTGTCGATCTCGACCCCCGGCGCCGCCGCCAGGAAGGCCCCGTCGGTCGCGTACAGCGTCCCCCCGTCGAGCCCGTGTTCCATCACGTCCCCCGGCGTCGAGGGCGCGAGCGTCACGCGCCCCGGTCCGCCCTCGGCGACGAACTCGTTCGCGAACAGCGACTCCCCGCCCAGCATCGACTTCGCCGAGCTCAGGAGGCCGTCGCGGCTGGTCGTCGTCTCGACGGCGACGGTCTCGGAGTGCCCGACCATCGCGCCGGGCTCCGCGCGCAGGGCCTCCCCCTCCGCGAGTTCGACGATCAGGTGGGTGTACGACGGCCGGTGGGTGAACTCCGCGTCCATGGGTCCCCGTGCCGCGCCCTCGCCTAAACCTCCTCGGGCCGCCGGGCGGCCGACGACCGTCCGGCCGCGTCGCCGCTCCCGCCGCGTCCCGCCGCGCTCGCCGCCGCCCGACGCTCGCCCCGGGGTTTTTCCACGCGCCGCCCCGGGCGGGGGTATGCGCGCCGCCGTCTTCCACGGCCCCGGCGACATCCGGATCGAGGAGCGCCCCCGCCCCGACGTCGAGGCCCCGACAGACGCCCTCGTCAGGGTGACCCACACGGCCATCTGTGGCTCGGACCTCTGGTTCTACCGGGGTGAGAGCGACCGCGAGGTCGGCTCGGCCGTCGGCCACGAGCCCATGGGGCGCGTCGAGGCGGTCGGCGACCGGGTCCGGTCGGTGGCCCCCGGGGATCGGGTCCTCGCGCCGTTCCTGATCTCCTGTGGCGCCTGCGAGTTCTGCCGGAAGGGCCTGCACACCTCCTGTCGGCACGTCGATTCCTGGGGCGGCGAGAACGGCGGCGCGCAGGGGGAGTACGTGCGGGTCCCCCACGCCGACGGCACGCTCGTCCGGGTGCCCGACCGGTACGCCGACGACGAGGACGCCCTGACGGCGCTGCTCCCGCTCACCGACGTGATGGGGACGGGCCACCACGCCGCGGTCAGCGCGGGGGTGGAGGCCGGCGCCACCTGCGTCGTCGTGGGCGACGGCGCGGTGGGGCTGTGTGCCGTACTCGCGGCCCGCCGGCTGGGCGCCGCGCGGATCGTCGCGGTCGGGCACCACGAGGACCGCCTCGAGGTGGCGGCGTCGTTCGGCGCCGACGAGACCGTCGCAGAGCGCGGCGAGGCGGCCGTCGAGCGCGTCCGGGAGCTCACCCACGGCGGCGCCGACCACGTCATGGAGTGTGTCGGCGCGGCCGGGGCGATGGAGACCGCCGTCGACGTCTGTCGGCCCGGCGGCACGATCGGTTACGTCGGGGTGCCCCACGGTATCGACGAGGAGGGGCTCGCGCTGTACGACCTGTTCGGGGAGAACATCGCGCTGCGCGGCGGCGTCGCTCCCGTCCGCGCCTACGCCGAGGACCTGATGGCCGACGTGCTCGGCGGCACGCTCGACCCCTCGCCGGTGTTCACGAAGACGGTCGACCTCGACGGCGTGCCCGAGGGCTACCGCGCGATGGACGAGCGCGAGGCGATCAAGGTGCTCGTCAGGCCCTGACCGTCAGCCACCGACCGTCGCGCGCCGCTTCGGCCGCGCTCGCTCGCCCGCGTCAGCGCTTGCGCTCAGTCGATGTGGCCTTCCGCGCGCAACTGGTCGGCGTCCCGGCCGCTGTAGCGCCACTCGATGTTCGCCTTCTCGTCCTGCCAGTCCCACGGCTCGACGAGGACGACGTCGCCCTCGTTGATCCAGGTCCGGTACTTCATGCGGCCGGGGATGCGCCCCATCCGGTTCTCGCCGTCCTCGCACTGCACGCGGACGTGGTTCCCGCCGTTGTGTTCGGTCACGACCGCGAACAGCTCGTCGTCGTCGGGCATGCGGAGGTTCCGCCGCCCCGTCTCCTCGCTCATACCGCGTCTACGTCCCCCGGGGACTTAAGCCGACGGCGAGGCACGGTAGCGTTCGACACGGGCGCCGGCGCGCGCCGGGGATCCCGCTCCGTCCCGCCGCGCGCCCCGTTCCGTCCCGTTCTCCCGTTGCCCCGTTCCGCCTCGCGCCGCCCCCGCCCCCCGGCGTCGGCGCCGTCGGTCCGCGCTCGGCGCCGCGCCGGTCAGGGCTCGGGGGGCGCCCCCTCGTAGGCCCCCATGTCGCCGAAGAAGTTCAGCATCGCGAACTTGAGTTTCTCCGGGGCGACGTCGATCAGTTCGTCGCGCTCCTCGGGGGGGAAGGCGTCGCGCACGCCGTACCGCCCCATCTCCCGGCTCTCCCGGGTGTAGCGCCGGTCGAGCAGCACCCGCACCCCGAAGTCGTCCGGCGACCGGATCACCCGCCCGACGGCCTGGCGGGTCTTGCGGACCGTCGGGATGCCGACCGCGTAGTCCCACCCCGACCGGTCGGGATCGCGGTCGGCGTAGGCCCGGTCGTACGCGGCCGCGACGGCCTCGACCCGCTCGTTCAGGCGGGGGTAGGGCACCCCGACGACGACGACCGCGCGGGCGTCGGCCCCGTCGAAGCTGACGCCCTCGGTCAGCGTCCCCCACACGGAGGTACACAGGACGCCGTTCCCGTCCGCGACGAACCGTTCGCGGAGCGCCTCCGCGCGGGTCCCCGGCTCGTCGAGGTACGCCGTCGCGCCGACGGCGTCCCGGATCCGGTCGTGGTAGCGCTCGGCCTCGGCGTAGGAGGGGAAGAACGCGAGGACGTTCCCGGGGGTCATTCGGACGGCGTCGGCGAGCGTCGTCGCCACCGTCTCCTGGACCGCCGGGTCGTCGCGCTCGCTCGCGAACAGCGCCGGCCCGGCGACGGCGTAGGTCCGCCGGCGCTCCTCGGGGTAGGCCAGCCCGTAGGCCATCGTGGCGGGGTCCTCCAGGCCGAGGACGTCGGCGAGCACGTCGAACGGCCGGAGGGTGGCGCTCATCAGCACGCTCGCGTGGACCCGGTCGAACAGGTCCGCGGTCACGTCCCGGGGGATGCAGGTGTACAGCTCCGCCCGGCCGTACAGGTCGCCGGTGCCGGCGTCCCGGCGCACCGACAGCACCGGGTGGCGGCCGGGGTCGTCGCCGGCGTCGAGCCACGCGGCGAGGAACTCCGCGACCGCGCGGACGTGCGACTCGCGGCGCGTGGTCGCCTCGCCCTCCGCGAAGGCCCGCTCGTAGGCCTCGTCGAGCGCCGCGCCCAGCTCCCTGGCCCGCTCGACGTCCGCCGCGATGCCGGGGCCCTCGTATGCCCGGACGACCGCGCGGGTGAGGTCGTCCCGCCCCGCCTCGTTGGCGATCGAGAGGTCGTACCACGACTCGCCGACCTGCTCGCGCTCCCCGAAGCCGAACGCGTCCTCGTAGGTCGCCCGGAGCCCCTCCAGCAGCGCCCCGAACGCGTTGCGCGCCGCCCCCGTCCGCGGGTCGTCGGCCTCCGCGCACTCGGCCAGCGCCGACTCGACGGTCCGTTCCGAGAGCGTCCGCGAGGCGTGTTCCCGGGCCGCCCCCTCGACGTTGTGGGCCTCGTCGAACACCGTCACCACCTCGTCGGGGTCGCGCCCCAGCCACCGGAAGAACTGCTCGCGGATCGTCGGGTCGAGCAGGTGGTGGTAGTTGCAGACCACCAGGTCCAGCGCCTCCAGCTCCTCCTTGAGCAGCTCGTACCCGCAGAAGCCGTGCTCCTCGGCCCACTCGTAGACCTCGTCCGGCGTCCGCACCCCGTCGAACAGCCACTCGCGGAACGCGTCGCCGTCCCGCGCGAGGTTCGCCCGGTAGCGGTCGCAGACGTTCCCCGCCCGCAGGTCCTCGGCCTCGGCCGCCAGCGCGTCGAGTTCGTCCATCACCGCCTCGCGGGCCTCGGCCGCCCCGTCGGTTCCCGCCCGCATCTCGTCGGCCAGCGCCTCCGCCCGCCGGGCCAGTTCCGCCCGCTCGCGCTCGACCTCCACGAGCGACCGGGTGGTGTCCCGGAGCGTCTGGCACTCGCGGTAGTCGACGTCGATGTGACACATCGAGCCCTTCCCGCGGAAGACGACCGCCCGGATCGGCTCCGTCCCGTGGATGGCCCGCGCGTCCGCGACGAACTGGCGCATCTGCTGGTGGACGTCGGTGGTGATGACCACCGTCCGGTCGTGCTCGCGGGCGTGCTCGAGCGCCGGGACCAGCGCCGAGAGCGTCTTGCCCGTCCCCGGCGCGCCCTCCAGCAGGACGTCCCGGCCCGCCCCGAGCGCGGCGGCCACCCCGTCCATCGCCGCCCGCTGGTTCGGGTAGGGCTCCTCGTAGGGGAAAAAGCGCCGGCCGGCCGTCCCGGCGCCGGACCCGTCGGACGACACGCCCCGGCCTGCGGTCCCGCCGGTAATAGGCCTGACGCGTCGGCCGCGCGACGCCGGCGGGGGCCCGGAACCGGACCGCCGTCGGCGTCCCGATCCCCGATCCCCGATCCGCCCTCGCCTACCCGAGCAGGTCGACGAGCAGCCCCTTCTGGGCGTGCAGGCGGTTCTCGGCCTGGCGCCAGACCAGCGCCCGGTCGCTCTCGATGACCTCGTCGGTGATCTCCTCGCCCCGGTGGGCGGGCAGGCAGTGCATCACGCGGGCGTCGGTTCCGGCGAGCAGGTCGCCGTTCACCTGGAACCCGCCGTCGCGGAACGCCGCGAGCTTCTCCTCGCGCCGGTCCTCCTCGCCCATGCTCACCCAGACGTCGGTGTAGACGACGTCCGCGCCGGCCACGGCGGCCGCGGGGTCCCCGACGACGGTGGGGGCGGCGCCGAGCGCGCCGGCCCGCTCGATCACGTCCCCGTCCAGCCCGTACTCCGGCGGCGTCGCCACCGTCAGGTCCACGCCGGCAAGCGCACAGCCCAGCGCGAACGACTGGGCGACGTTGTTGCCGTCGCCGACCCACGCCACCTCGGCGTCGAACCCGACCGTCTCGCGGACGGTCAGCAGGTCCGCCAGCGTCTGGCAGGGGTGGGCGTCGTCGGTGAGGCCGTTGATCACCGGCACGGTCGCGTGGGCCGCGAACGCCTCGGCGTCGGCGTGGTCGAACAGCCGGACCATCACGCCGTCGGCGTAGCCCGACAGCGACCGGGCGATGTCCCGCAGCGGCTCGCGGCCCCCCAGCCCGATGTCGTCCGGGCCGAGGAAGATCGCGTGCCCCCCGAGCTGTGTCATCCCCGCCTCGAAGGACGTCCGGGTCCGGGTGCTCGGCTTCTCGAACACCATCGCCAGCGTCCGCCGGGGGAGTTCGGTGCCGTCCGTGTCGCCTTTCAGGGCCGCCGCCCGGTCGAGAACCCGGGTCAGGTCGGCCGCCGACAGGTCGTCGACGTCGAGCAGGTGGTGTGGGTCGTCGTCGGTCATGCGAGCCTGTCTGACACCTCCGTCAGGACCGCGACCGCGCGGTCGTACTCGGCCAGCGGCAGGTGCTCGTCGGGCGCGTGGTCGTACGAGGAGTCGCCGGGGCCGTAGGTCGCCATCGGGCAGTCCCACCGCGCGGCGTACAGGTTCATGTCGCTCGTGCCGGTCTTGCGGAGCAGCCGGGGGTCGCCGCCCGCGTCCCGGATGGCCGCCCGGAACGCCCGGGCGACCGGCGTGCGCGGGCTGGTCATCACCGGGGGAACGCTGTCGTGCCACCGGACGGTCCCGCGGTCGAGTTCGCCGTCGGCCATCTCGCGGACCTCCTCGACGGTGTGGGCGGGGGGCACCCGCAGCTGGACCTCCATGGTCGCCTCGACCGAGAGGCCGTCGTCGGTGGTGCCGCCCTCGATCGCCACGGGCTTTGGCGTCACGCGCTCGAACACCGGCGTCCACTCGTCGGTCGCCACCCGCTCCTCGACCCGGGACCACCAGCCGATGGCGTCCTGGATGGCGTTGTTCTCCGGCCGGGAGGTGTGGCCCGACTCGCTGGTGTGGACGTACGTCCCCGAGAGCAGGCCCCGGTAGCCGAGCGTGACGCCGTCCCAGCCGCTGGGCTCGCCGTTGATCACGGCCCCGGGCGCCGACTCCCGGCTCTCCAGCAGGTGGCGGGCCCCCCGCGAGGTCCGCTCCTCGCCCGTGACGCCGACGAAGCTGACGCCGGCCTCGACCGCGGCGACGGCCATCGCCGCCAGCGACCCGGTGGCGTCGACGCTCCCGCGGCCCCACAGGGCCGGCCCGTCGCCGTTCTCGGCCGGGGCGACCTCGACGGGGATGTCGCCGGGCACCGTGTCCACGTGGGAGGTCAGCAGGACCGCGTCGTCGGCCGGCGCGCGGACGTTGTCCGCCTCGTCGAGCCACGCCTCCCGGCCCCGCTCCTCGAAGAACGCCGCGAGCCGCTCGCACGCGGCCCGCTCCTCGCCCGACGGCGACGGGATCGACACGAGGTCGTACAGCAGGGCCCGGGCCGCCGAGTCGATGGCGTCCGGCCGCCCGGCCGCCGGGCCCTGGGCCGTCACGTCGTCGCCTCCAGCGCCCGGACGATCCGGTCGGCGTCGCCCTCGTCGATGACCAGCGGCGGGAGCAGGCGGACGACCGTCCGCCCCGCCGGCAGTGCGAGTACGCCGTGCTCCAGCGCCAGGTCCCGCAGCAGCCGGGTGGCGCCGCGCTTCACCTCGACGCCGACCATCAGCCCGAGCCCCCGCACCTCGCGGGCGTCGACGTCGGCGTTCCGGAGCTCCTGGACCAGGTACGCGCCGACCCGGTTGGCCCGGGCCGGGAGGTCCCGCTCGACGACGGCGTCGAGGGTGGCGGTCGCGGCGGCGGCGACGACGGGGCCGCCGGAGAACGTCGAGCCGTGATCGCCCGCGCCCTCGGCGATCCAGTCCCGGCAGAGGGTCGCGCCCAGCGGCAGGCCGCTGGCGATCCCCTTCGCGGTCGTCAGCACGTCCGGGACAACCCCGGCGCGCTCGCAGGCCCACAGCAGCCCCGTCCGCCCGACGCCGGTCTGGATCTCGTCGAGGACGAGCGCCGCGCCCGCGTCGGCCGTGATCTCCCGGGCCGCCTCCAGGTAGCCCGCCGGGGCCGGGTTGATCCCCCCCTCGCCCTGGACGGGTTCGAGGAAGACCGCCGCGGTGTCGTCGTCGACCGCGTCCGCCAGCGCGTCGGCGTCGCCGTAGTCGACGAAGTCGATCCCGCCGGCCAGCGGCTCGAACGGTTTCCGGTACTTCTCCTTCCAGGTCATCGCCAGCGAGCCCATCGTCCGGCCGTGGAACGCCCGGCGGGTCGCGACGATCCTCTCCCGGCCGGTCGCCGACCGCGCGAACTTCATCGCCGCCTCGTTGGCCTCGGTGCCGGAGTTGCAGAGCCACACCTTCCCGATGTCGCCGGGCGCCAGCGCCGCGAGCCGCTCGTACAGCTCCGTGCGCGCGGCGACCGGGTAGGAGGCCTGCACGTACAGCAGGTCCTCGACCTGCTCCTCGACGGCCGCGACTACCTCCGGGGGGCAGTGGCCGACCGGCGTGCAGGCGTAGCTGGCCCCGGCGTCGAGGTACCGGGTCCCCTCGTCGTCGTAGAGGTGGACCCCCTCGCCGCGCTCGATCCGGATCGGCTTCTCGGAGAAGACGAAGCCGCTCATCGCCCCGGCCCCCCGTCGGTCGCGTCGGCCGCGTCCGCCACCGCCGCGCGGGTCACCGTCGTGCCGTCGCCGTCGAGCGCGGCCCGGACCGGCGCGTCGGCGTTGGCGCTCGCGACGACCGCCGACGGCGCGCCGGCCGAGAGCGCCTCCCGGACCGCCATCACCTTCCGGCCCATGAACCCCTCGGCGGCGTCCGCCAGGTCGGCGAACGCCCCGGGGGTCGTCACCCGGTCGATCCGCGTGTCGGGGTCGTCGGGGTCGGCGTAGACCCCCGCGACGTCGGTCAGGAGCACCAGCCGGGCGCCGAGCGCCCCCGCGACCGCCGCGGCCGCGCGGTCGGCGTCCGTGTTCACGGGCACGCCGTCGTCGGCGAGCATCGGCGGCCCCACGACCGGCGTGTAGCCGTCCGCGAGCAGGCCGGAGAGCAGCCCCGCGTTCACCCGCTCGATGGTCCCCGAGTGGTCGCCCCGGCGGATCTTCCGCTTCCCGTCCTCGACCACCCGCACCGCGGACTTCCGGGCGCCGGTCAGCAGGCCGCCGTCGACGCCCGACAGGCCGACCGCGTCGGCGCCCGCGGCCCGCAGCGTCGCCACGAGGTCGGTGTTCACCCGCGCCATCGCCATCGTGAACGCCTCCATGGTCGCCTCGTCGGTGAACCGGCCGGTCACGCCGTCGGGCGTCTCCACGTACTCCGGTTCGATGCCCAGCCGTTCGAGGAGGTCGTCGACGGCCGTCGAGCCGCCGTGGACGACGACGGGGTCCGGGCCGTCGGCGCCCGCGTCGGGGTCGGCCCCGCCGTCGCTCCCGCCGGCCAGCGCCGCCACGTCCGCGGCCGCCCCGGCCGGATCGACCGCCCGCGCGCCGCCGATCTTGACGACGACCGGGGGCTCGCTCCCGGCGCCCGTCGCCCCGCCGCTCACGGCGCGCCCACGGGGTGGAACCCCTTCAGATCGAGGCCCGCCGTCTCGTCGAGGCCGAGCGCGACGTTGGCGGCGTGGACCGCCTGGCCCGCGGAGCCTTTCATCATGTTGTCGATGGCCGCGAACGCGACCACCCGCCCGTCGCCCGGGTCGAGCGCGAACCCGACCTCCGCGCGGTTGGTGCCGGCGACGGCCTTGGGCTCGGGGTAGCGGTAGACGCCGCCCCCGCCGGCGACCAGCCGGACGAACGGCTCGTCCTCGTAGCTCTCCCGGTAGGCGCCCCAGAGGTCGCCCTTCCCGACCGGCCCGTCGGGGAAGACGTGACAGGTCGCCGAGGCGCCGCGCACCATGTCCACCGCGTGCGCGGTGAACGAGACCGAGAGGCCGAGGTAGCGCTCGATCTCGGCCTCGTGGCGGTGGCCCGTCGGGGCGTACGGGCGGACGACGCCCGACCGCTCGGGGTGCGAGGAGGCGTCGCCGCCGCCCGCCCCGCCCTCCGAGGAGCCCACCTTCACGTCGACCACCACGTCCTCGGAGCCGTCGAGGATCCCGCCGTCGACCAGCGGCTTCAGCCCGAGGACGGTCGCGGTGGCGTTGCAGCCGCCGGTGGCGATCAGGTCCGCGCCCGGCAGCTCGTCGCGGGTCAGCTCGGGCAGACCGTACACCGACTCGGCCAGGAGGTCGGGCCGGTCGTGGCCGTCGTACCACTCGTCGTACTCCGCCTCCGACCCGAGCCGGAAGTCCGCCGAGAGGTCGACCACGAGGTCGGCCGCCGTCCGGAAGTCGTCGATCCGCTCCATCGAGACGCCGTGGGGCGTCGCCGCGAACAGGACGTCGACGGGGTCGAGCTCGCCGGGGTCGGAGAACCGCAGGTCGAGCCCCCGGAGGTTCGGGTGGACGTGGCCCACCGTCCGGTTGGTCGCCGAGCGGCTGGTGGCCTGGACGACCTCGAACTCCGGGTGGCCGTCGAGCAGGCGGAGCAGTTCCCCGCCCGTGAAGCCGCTCGCGCCGACGACGCTCGCCGTCCTCATGCGGTCGCCCCCGCCTCCTCGCGGGCGTGCACCCGCTCCTCCAGCCAGTCGACCACCACCGTCGGCACGTCCACGTCGGTACAGGAGTCGAGCGCCTTGAACTCGACCGTGTGGTTCACCTCGTGGACGGTGTAGGAGTCGCCGGTCTCCATCAGGTCGACCCCGAGGAGGCCGTCGCCGACCGCCGCCGAGGCCCGCTCGACGAGGTCCGCCACCTCGTCGTCGACCTCGAACTCCTCGACGGTGCCGCCCTGGGCGGCGTTGGTGAGCCAGTGGTCCGAGGTGCGGATCATCGCCCCGACGGGCTCGCCGTCGGTGGCGACCACCCGGATGTCGCGGCCGGGCTTCTCGACGAACTCCTGGATGTAGAACACCTTGTGCTCGTAGTGGCCCAGCGTGGCCTTGTGTTCGAGGATGGCCTCGGCCGCGCTCCGCGAGTCGATCTTGGCCATCAGCCGGCCCCACGAGCCGATGACCGGCTTCAGCACGCACGGGTAGCCGAACGCCTCGATCGACTCCATCGCGCTCTCGACGGTGAAGGCCACGTCGGTCTCCGGCGTCGGCACGCCGGCGCCGGCCAGCGCCAGGCTGTTCCGGGCCTTGTCGGCGCACACCGCCGCCGTCTCCGGGTCGTTCACCACCGGCACGCCGTACGCGTCGAGGAAGCGCGTGACGTACAGCGACCGGCTGGTCGAGAGGCACCGGTCGACCACCAGGTCGAGGTCCTCGACCGGCGCCGTGCAGTCGCGCAGCCCGAACTGGTGGTCCCGCACGTCGATCTTCTCGACCTCGTGGCCCCGGTCGCGCAGCTCCGAGAGCAGCAGCTTCTCGTCCTTGCGGATCCGGGAGTAGAGGACGCCGACCCGCACCTCACTCCCCCCAGTCCTCTTCGAGCTCCGGGGCCCGGTCGAGGACTGGCGGAGAGACGTCGACGACCTCCAGCTCCGCGCCGCAGGTGCCACAGTCGATGATCTCTCCGACCTCCAGGTCCTCGTGCAGGCTCACGTCGGCCCCGCACTCGGCGCAATCGGCTGTCGCCATTGTACATCCCCCTTCCCCCGGGACCCACATAAATCCATCGAACCTATCAGAGAGAAAGAAAGCAGCAAAACCGACTAACGATCCCATCGAGACGTCTCGCGGCGGTTCGGATATATCGTATCAGGTATGTTATTTGTCGTCCCCTCGCGGGGACGGCGGCGGGTCAGACACGGCGCTCCACCTCCCGTCGGAGCCGATCGTCGGCCGCCGCCAGGGCCTCCCGACGGGCCGCCAGGGCCTCCCGGTCGGCCGCCAGGGCCTCCCGGGCGTCGCCGAGCGCCGCGGCGGTCGCCGACGGCGCGGGCCCGCCCCGGGAGTCCCGGGCCCGGACGCTCTCGGCCGGGTCGAGGGCCGCCTCGACGGCCGCCCGGTCGACGCGCTCGAACAGCGACTCGCCCAGCGCCTCGCGGGCGGCCGCGTCCAGGGCCTCGACCGTGCCGCCCTCGCGGGCGGCCGCCGCGACCACCTCGTGGGCGGTGCGGAAGGGGACGCCCGAGGCGGCCAGCAGGTCCGCCACCCCGGTCGCGGTCGCGAACCCGGCGCCGGCCTCGGCGGCCAGCGCCGCCTCGTCCCAGGTCGCGGTCGCGACCGCGCCCGCCGCCACGTCGGTCGCCGCCCGGACGCGGTCGACCGCGTCCCAGGCGTGGCGGGTGGCGCGTTGCAGGTCGCGGTTGTACGCCCGGGGCAGCCCCTTCAGCGTGGTCAGGAGCGCGGTCAGGTCCCCGACCGCGTCGCCCGCCGTCGCCCGGACCAGTTCCATCGTGTCCGGGTTCTTCTTCTGGGGCATGATCGACGAGGTCGAGGCGTAGTCGTCGTCGAGTTCGACGAACCCCTTGTTGGCGAAGACGACGAGGTCCTCGGCCAGCCCCGAGCAGGTGACCGACAGCGCCGCCAGCGCGGCGGCGCTCTCGACCAGGAAGTCCCGGGCGGAGGCGGCGTCGGTCGCGTTCTCCACCACCCCGTCGAACCCGAGCAGGTCGGCGGTCAGGTCCCGGTCGACGTCGAAGGTGGTGCCCGCGAACGCCGCCGCCCCGAGCGGCGACTCGTTGACCCGCCCGTAGGCGTCCAGCAGGCGGGCGGCGTCCCGGGAGAGCGCCGACTCGTAGGACGCCAGGTAGTGGGCGACGGTGGTCGGCTGGGCGGGCTGGAGGTGCGTGTAGCCGGGCATCACGGTCTCGGTGTGGGCCGCCGCGGCGTCGAGCAACGCCTCGCGCAGCCCCAGCGTCGCCTCGAGGGCGCCGAGCAGGTCCTCGCGCAGGCGGTAGCGGATGCACGTCGCCACCTCGTCGTTGCGCGAGCGCGCGGTGTGCATCCGGCCGCCCTCGGGGCCGACCCGGTCGATGACCGCCGCCTCGATCGCCTCGTGGACGTCCTCGCCGTCGGGCAGCGCGCCGTGGCCCGCCGCCGCCACCCCGTCGAGCGCGGCGAGGATCGCCGCGGCGGTCCCCCCGTCGATGATCCCCTGCTCGTCGAGCATCACGACGTGGGCGCGGTCGACCGCCAGGTCGGCCGCGAAGATGCGCTCGTCGGCCGCCAGGCTGGAGAGGAACCCGCGGGCGGGGCCGCCGCTGAAGCGGTCGCGGCGGACGACCGGCTCCCCGTCCCCGGGCCCCTCCCCCGTCACCCCTCCGTCCCCCCCTCGTCGTCCGCGCCGCCGTCCGCCGCCAGGCGGTCCTCGGCGCGGGCGGCCTCGGTCACGCGGTTGGCGAACCGCTCCTGGAAGCCGTGGTACTTCGCCACGCCCGTCGCGTCGGCCTGGCTGATGTCCCCGACGTCCTCGGTGTTGAACGACGCGAACGCCTCCTCGTAGACGGCGTAGGGCGACGACCGCCCGACCGGCCGGGCCTGGCCGCCCTCGAACCGGACGGTGACGGTCCCGGTCACCCGCTCCTGGGTGGTCCCGATGAACCCCTCCAGCGCCCGCACCAGGGGCGCGTCCACCAGCCCCTCGTAGCCCTTCTCGGCCCACCGCTGGTCGACCCCCCGCTTGAACGAGCGCTCCTCCTGGGTGAGCACCAGGCTCTCCAGGGCCTCGTGGGCGTTCAGGAGCGTCGTCGCCGCGGGGTGCTCGTAGTTCTCGCGCACCTTCAGCCCGAGCATCCGGTCTTCCATGGTGTCGGTCCGGCCGACGCCGTGGGCGCCCGCGCGCTCGTTGAGGTGGCCGATCAGGTCGACGGGGTCCATCGCCTCGCCGTCCACGGCGACGGGGTAGCCCTCCTCGAACTCGATCTCGATCTCCTCGACGTCGCCGGTCGGGGCGCTCGTCCACTCGTAGATCTCCTCGCCCGGCACGTGATCCGGGTGTTCGAGGTCGCCCCCCTCGACCGACCGCGACCAGAGGTTGGTGTCGATGCTCCACTCGCCCTCGTTGCCGCCCTCGACGGGCAGGTCGTGCTCCTCGGCGTACTCCTGCTCCCACTGCCGGGTCAGGCCCATCTCGCGGACCGGCGCGACCACCTCCAGGTCCGAGGCCCGCCAGACCGCCTCGAACCGGAGCTGGTCGTTGCCCTTGCCCGTGCAGCCGTGCGCGAGCGCGTCGCAGTCCTGCTCCTCGGCGACGGCCAGGATCGCCCCGGCGATCACCGGCCGGGCCAGCGCCGTCCCGAGCGGGTACCCCTGGTAGGTCGCGTTGGCCCGGACCGCCTCCAGACAGAGCTCCGCGAACTCCGCCTTCGCGTCCACCACGTGATGTTCGAGATCGAGCGCCGCCGCCGTCTCCTCCGCCTCGGCGAACTCCGCCTCCGGCTGGCCGACGTCCACCGTCACGCCGACCACCTCGTCGTAGCCGTACTCCTCTTCCAGGAGCGGCACGCAGACGGTGGTGTCGAGGCCGCCGGAGAACGCGAGTGCCACGCGTGTCATGTACGCCTCCATCGACGCCTGAGGGTATTAAATTCACCGGAATAGCGATGGAAAGCAAATGACGGCGACGGGGGTAGCGACGGCACGGGCGGGACGGGACGGCGGGACGGTGCGGAGGTGAAGTGGAGCCGGGCCTAACGGCCCGGTCGCGGGACTCGGGCGGGGGCGAGCGTCGGGCGCCGGCGAGTCCCGGTCATCGCGCGACGGTACACGGCGGTCGATATTAAAGCCTTCCGGGACGGCCCCGGGCCGGGGGGCGATCCGCCCGCCGGGCGACGGGTCCGGGCGGCGTCGCGGCGACGCGGGCCCTCACCCGACCGCCAGCACGGCGGCGATGGGGAGGCAGGCCGCCGGCGGGATCGAGAGGTTGTCGTCGATCACGTAGCCGGCGACGACGGGGTTGAGCCCGTCGGCGAGCGTCGCGCCGAGCGCGCCCGCCGCCGCGGCCGCGACCGCCGTCCCCGGGCCCGCGACCGGGAGGAGGACGGGGACCGCCAGCCCCAGGCAGACGGCGAACATCGCCGCCAGCACGGGCGGGGACTTCCCCTCCTCGACCCCCCGCGAGGCGAGCAGGCCGCTGATCGGGTCCCCGATCGCGAGCATCAGGAGGCCCGGGACCGCGACGTGTGGCGGGAAGGCGAGCGCCACCGCCGCGCTCGACAGGGCGTAGAGCGCGTACCCCGCCGGGTTGTCCGCCTCGTACTCCCGGGTGAGCTGGTCGTAGATCGCCCAGTCGAGCCCGACCGACAGCCGCAGGGCCTCCAGGACGACCGCGACGGCCGCGCCGGCGACCAGCAGCAGCCGCACCCCCGGCCAGCCCAGCAGGCCGCCGAGGTACGCCAGCGGGACGGCCGCGCCGCTCGCGTGGACCGCCCGGCGACGGAGTTCGCTCACGCGTCCGGGGCGTCCGCGACGACCTCGTAGGCCCCGCGGAGGTCCGCGAAGGTCCGCTCCCCGTCCAGGAGGTCCGCGAGTTCCGCGGCGAGGCGGCCGCGGGGCAGGCGCACCTGCGCCGCGGTGTCGCGCTCCCGGACGGTCACGGTCGTCCCCTCGTCGTCCAGTCCCTCGTGATCGACGGTCACGCAGAACGGCGTGCCGACCTCGTCCTGCCGGCGGTAGCGCCGGCCGATGTTGCCCGACTCGTCGTAGGCCACCGACAGCCCCGCCGCCCGCAGGTCCGCGGCGACGTCCTCGGCGACCGCCGTCAGCGCCGCGTCGTTGCTCACCAGCGGGAAGACGCCGACGTCGGTGGGGGCGACCCCGGGGTCGAGCGCGAGGTAGGTGCGCGCCTCGCCGCTCATCTCGTCCTCGCGGTATGCGTGGGCCAGCAGCGTGTAGACGGTGCGGTCGACGCCGAACGACGGCTCGATCACGTGCGGCGTGACGTGCTCGCCCGTCTCGGTCACCTCCTCGACGGCGAAGTTCGCGGCCGAGACGTCCACCTCGTAGGTCGTCCCGCCCGCCTCGACGGTCACCGTCTCCCCCCCGAACGCGTCGGGGTCCTCGGCCGCCAGCCGCTCCAGTTCCGCGGCGATCCCCTCGGCCGCGCCCCCGTACTCCGGCCCGAGGACGGACATGTCGGGATCGACGGTCGCCCGCTCGACGGTCCGGGGCTCGTCGTACTCCCGGAAGACGGTGAACGCGTCCTCGCCGTGCTCGTCGTGCTTCGAGAGGTCGTAACAGCCCCGGTCGGCGAACCCGGCGATCTCGATCCACTCGCCGGCGGTCGGATCGTCGGCCAGCCGTCCGGCGTCGACCGCGCCGCCCACCTCGCTCTCGGCGTCCCAGCAGTCGCTGGCGTAGTGGGCGCGCTCGCCCCCCAGGTGCTGGCGGAAGCGGAGCCGGTCGGGATCGACCCCGATCGACAGGTACCACCGCTTGGCCACGCCCATGAAGTAGCCCACCCACGGCGACGCGACGGTCCCGTCCTCGACGGCCTCGCCGACCGTCGTCCGGCGGTACGCGCCGTCGGCGCGCTCCTGTTCGCTCGCGGGGTAGAGCCGCAGGTCCACGCCGGCCACCTCCGCGAGGGGCGGCTCCGGGCGGTCCGGCGGGAGGAACTGTTCGAGCTCCGCCTGCGTGAACTCGCGGGTCCGGACGATCCCCCGGCGCGGCGAGATCTCGTTGCGGTAGGCCCGGCCGATCTGGGTGATCCCGAACGGCAGCCGGTTGCGGGCGTACTCCCGGAGCCGGGGGAACTCGACGAAGATCCCCTGGGCGGTCTCGGGCCGGAGGAACCCGCGGCTGCCGTCGCCGGGGCCGATCGTCGTCTCGAACATCAGGTTGAACCCCTCGACGTCCCGGCCGGCGAGCGACGCCCCGCAGGTCGGGCAGGCGATCCGGTGCTCGGCGACGACCCGCTCGACCTCGTCGGTCGGGAGCGACTCGGCCTCGTCGATCCCCGTGGCGTCCTCGACGAGGTGGTCGGCCCGGTGGGATTCCCCGCACTCCGCACACTCGACGAGCATGTCGTCGAACCCGTCGAGGTGGCCGGAGGCCTCGAACACCGGCTCCGGCATCACCGTCGGGGACTCGATCTCGCGGTTGTCCAGCCGGACCGTGAACGTCTCCCGCCAGGCCGCCTCGACGTTGCGCTTGAGCCCGGCCCCCTGGGGTCCGAAGGTGTAGAGCCCGGCGGTCCCGCCGTAGGCCCCCGCGGAGCCGAAGAAAAACCCCCGGCGCTTGGCCAGTTCGGCGAGCGCGGCCGCGTCTCCCCCGTCGCCCTCGCTCATTCGGCCGCCTCCAGCAGGTCCACGTCCCGGACGATGCCGGCCAGCGCCCCGCCGCTGGTGAGCGGGATCTGTTCGACGTCCTCGTCGAGCATCAGGCGCGCGACCTCGGCGACGGTCTTCCGCCGCGAGACCGTCACCACGTCCGCCGTCATGAACTCCCGCACCGGCTCGGCGGGGATCTCGACGTTCCGCGTCGGGAAGTACCGGTTGCCGACGGCCTTGATCCCCTCCCACATCCACTCGTCGTCCTGCCCGGCCAGCGACTCGCCCGTGTCGTCCTCGCCCTCGACGACCCGGGCCACCTCGATGACGTCCACCTCGGTGAGGATGCCCGCCATCTCGCCCTCGCCGTCGAGCACGACCGCGTAGGGCACGCCGGCCAGCCCGATCTCGCGCTCGGCGACCGGGAGGGGCGTCCCCTCCCAGGTGGTGTTCACCGCGTCGGTGGCCAGCCCGCCGACCGGCCGGTCGCCATCGCCCTCGCCGGTGGCCAGCGCCCGGACCACGTCCGTGACGGTGACGATGCCCTCGAGCCGCCCGTCAACCACGGGCACCCGCCGGGCGCCCTCGTCGATCATCAGCCGCGCGACCGCGGGCAGTTCGGCGTCCGCGGTCGTCGTCGGGACGTCGCGCATGAGCATCGCGAGCTGGTCCTCGTCGGGCTGCTCGATGAGGTCGGATCGGGAGACAAGCCCGCGGTACTCCTCCCCGTCGTCCGTCCGCTTCACGACGGGGACCGAGGAGAACCCCCGCTCCTGGAGGTACGACAGGGCGTCGTCCCGCCGGCCCGGCAACTCGACGGTGACGACCTCGGAGCGCGGGGTCATCGCGTCGGCTACTCGCATACCCGGCCCGTACAGCGTGCCCTCCCTTGTACCCTGCGACCCGCCCCCGGACCGATCCGACGGCTTTTTGCGGACGTGCCACGTTCTCATACCCGTGACAGACGCTCGCACGGGGGACGCCCCCCGCGGCGCCGAGGTGATGGGCACGGTCGACGCCGCGGAGTTCGTCATCGCCGCCGTGGATCGGGACGGGGCGTGGCTCTCGATGCCCGACGCCCGGGCGCCGGCGCTCGCCGACTGGCGGTGAGCCGCCGCCCCCCGTCCCTTCACCCCCTCCGGGCCGGCCGTCCCGTCCTCACTCCGGCCCGTCCCGCCGTCGGCGTGCGAGCCATCCGACGACCGCCGGGAGCGCCGCGACCAGCGCCCCCGGTCCCCAGGGGAGCCGACCCTTTTTGACCCCGGCCGCACTCGCGGGGGCATGGACACACGGCTCGCTTCGCTCACGGACTCGCCGGCGGCGCCCGCCGCCCCGCCGCGGGAGGGGGGCGCCGTCCCGCGTCCGTACTGATGCGCCCCGACGACGAGCGCTACTTCGCCGCCATCGAGTCCCGCCTCGACGAGGCCATGGCCGTCGCCGAGGCCGCCCGGTCGCAGGGCCGGGACCCCCGGACCGAGGTCGAGATCCCCGTCGCCGCCGACATGGCCGACCGGGTGGAGAAGGTCCTCGGCATCGAGGGCGTGGCCGAGCGCGTCCGGGACCTCGAGGGCGACCGCTCCCGGGAGGAGGCCGCGCTGGCGCTCGCGCGGGACTTCGCCGAGGGCCGGGTCGGCGACTACGACACCCGCGCGGGGCGGATCGAGGGGGCGGTCCGGACGGCCGTCGCCCTCCTGACCGAGGGGGTGGTCGCGGCGCCAATCGAGGGGATCGACCGGGTCGAACTGCTGGAGAACGACGACGGCGGCGAGTTCGTCAACGTCTACTACGCCGGGCCGATCCGGTCGGCGGGCGGCACCGCGCAGGCGCTGTCGGTGCTCGTGGCCGACTACGCCCGGGCGCTCCTGGACCTCGACGGCTACCGCGCCCGCGACGCCGAGACCGAGCGGTACGCCGAGGAGGTCACGCTGTACGACGAGGAGACGGGGCTCCAGTACTCGCCCAGCGACGACGAGACGCGCTACATCGCCGAGCACATGCCCGTGATGCTCGACGGCGAGGCGACCGGCGACGCGGAGGTCTCGGGGTTCCGGGACCTGGAGCGCGTGGACACCAACAACCCCCGGGGCGGGATGTGCCTGGTCCTCGCGGAGGGCATCGCGCTGAAGGCCCCGAAGATCCAGCGGTACACCCGCGACCTCGACGAGGTCGACTGGCCGTGGCTCGACGACCTCATCGACGGGAACGTCGGGTCGGCCGGGGACGCTGCCGACGCCGACGCGGATACGGACGCGGACGGCGCGGCCGAGAGCGCGGCCGACGGCGAGGCCGGCGCGGGGGAAGCCCCGGGGGCTGACGCCGGGGGGCCGTCCGGCGACGCCCCCCCGCGCCCCGCCCCCTCGAAGAAGTACCTCCGGGACCTCATCGCCGGCCGCCCGGTGTTCGGCCACCCGAGCGAGCCCGGGGGCTTCCGCCTGCGCTACGGCCGGGCGCGCAACCACGGCCACGCCACCGCCGGCGTCCACCCGGCGACGATGCACCTGGTCGACGACTTCCTCGCCACCGGCACCCAGATCAAGACCGAGCGGCCGGGGAAGGCCGCCGGCGTCGTCCCCGTCGACTCCATCGAGGGCCCGACGGTCCGCCTCGCCAACGGCGAGGTGCGACGCATCGACGACCCCGCGGAGGCGATCGAGGTCCGCAACGGCGTCGAGGCCGTCCTCGACCTCGGGGAGTACCTGGTCAACTACGGGGAGTTCGTCGAGAACAACCACCCGCTCGCGCCCGCCGCCTACGCCTACGAGTGGTGGGTCCAGGAGTTCGCCGCCACGGGGGCCGACGTCCGGGCGCTCCGGGACGACCCGCACGTCGACCTCCGGGACCCCGGCCCCGAGGAGGCGCTCCGGTGGGCGACCGAGTACGACGCCCCGCTTCACCCCGCGTACACCTACCTGTGGCACGACGTGTCGGTCGCCGAGTTCGAGGCGCTGGCGGCGGCCGCGGCCGACGGGTCGTTCGTCGCGGCGGCCGACGGCGGCCGGGCGGTCGGCCCCGACGGGGCGTCGACGGCGCCCGACGGGGACGGTGACGGCGACGGGGACGGCGGTTCCGGGGGGGCCCTCCTGATCGACGACGACCCCGGCGTCCGCCGGACGCTCGAACGCCTGCTCGTCGAGCACCGACGGACCGACGAGGGGGTGGTCGTGCCCGACCCGCTGCCGCTGGTGCGCTCGCTCGGCCTGACCCCCGCCCTCGACCGGCCGTGGGGGCCGGCGGACGTCCCCGAGTCGGCCCGCACGTACGCCGACGGGGCGAACGCGATCCGCGCGGTCAACGCGGTCGCGCCCTTCGCCGTCCGCGAGCGCGCGCCCACCCGGGTCGGCAACCGGATGGGCCGCCCCGAGAAAAGCGAGAGCCGCGACCTCTCGCCGGCCGTCCACACGCTCTTCCCCGTCGGTCCGGCGGGCGGCCCCCAGCGCGACGTGGCCGCCGCCGCCGCGGCCGCCGACGCGCCCGGCGCGGGGGCGCTCGACCTGGCGCTCGGCCGGCGCGCCTGCCCCGACTGCGGCCACGAGGGCTACCGGATCCGGTGTCCCGACTGCGGCGCACACACCGAGCCCCGGTACGAGTGTGACGACTGTGGCCGGACCGTCGCCCCCGACGAGTCCGGCCGGGTGGTCTGCCCCCGCTGTGACCGCGAGGTGACGAGCGTCGAGGAGTGGCCGGTTCCCCTCCACGAGCACTACCGCGGGGCGCTCGCGGCCGTCGGCGAGCGCGAGAACGCCTTCGAGATCCTGAAGGGGGTCCGGGGGCTCTCCTCGGCGCACAAGACCCCCGAACCGCTGGAGAAGGGCGTGCTCCGGGCCAAGCACGGCGTGACGGCGTTCAAGGACGGCACCGTGCGGTACGACATGACCGACCTGCCGGTGACCGCCGTCCGGCCGGCCGAACTCGGCGTGACCGCCGACCGGCTCCGCGCGCTCGGCTACGAGACCGACGTGGACGGCGAGCCGCTGCGGTTCGACGACCAGCTCGTCGAGCTCCGGGTGCAGGACGTCGTCCTCTCGGAGGGCGCGGCCGACCACCTGCTCCGCACGGCGGACTTCGTGGACGACCTCCTCGCGTCGTTCTACGGGCTCGATCCCTTCTACGAGGTCGACGAGCGCGACGACCTGGTGGGCGAACTCGTCTTCGGGATGGCCCCCCACACCTCCGCCGCCGTGGTTGGCCGGGTCGTCGGGTTCACGAGCGCGGCGGTCGGGTACGCGCACCCGTACTTCCACGCGGCGAAACGCCGGAACTGCTTCCATCCGGACACGAAGGTCTGGTACGAGAACGGGGACGGGGAGTGGCGGCACGAACGGATCGAGTCGCTCGTCGAGCGATATCTGGACCCGGCCGCCGCCGCCCCTGACGATTTCGGGACGCTCGTCGACGACTCCGTCACCGGGCTCCGCGTGCCGTCGCTGGATGCGACCGGAGATCAGTCGCTCCGCTCGGTCGAGGCGGTGTCGAAACACCCGTCGCCGGATCACCTCGTGCGTGTTACGACCCGGTCGGGGCGGGAACTCACACTCACTCCGGATCACGAGGTTCACGTCCGTGACCCCGACACCGACCGACTCGTCGGTCGTGAAGCGCGCTCGCTCGCCGAGGACGACTCCCTCGTCCTCCCGAGTCATCTCGACCCCGTCGGCCCAACCCGGGACCCGGAACGTCTCGACCTGCTCTCAGCGTTCGCCGGATCGGACGCCGTTCCCGACGACCGGCTGATGGTGAAGGGGCTGGACAAGGACCGGCTCTACCACCTGTTCGAATCGCTCTTCGACGACGAGGTCGACGATTTCCACCCTCTAACGAGTACTGCCGAACACCTCGGCCTCACAAAAAAGACGCTGAGTAACTATCTCTACCGCGGGAGCATTCCCGTCGCACTCCTCGACGAGCTCTTCGAGTCGCGGGACGACCTCCTTCGATTCGTTCCGGACGACGCGACGCTCGGGATGAAGCGCGACCGGACCGAGATCGACCGATTCGTCGAACTGAACGAGCGGGTTGCCACGCTGCTCGGCTACTATGCCGCCGAAGGGTTCGCCCGGGAGGGGGAGACGACGCATGGAACCATTCACCAGACGACGATCTGTGGAACCGAAACGGAGGTCAGGGAGTTCGTCCTCGACACGTTCCGCGAGGATTTCGGTGTCGAACCGTACGAGGAAAGCGACGCGAAGATAACCGTTTCGGGGCGCTTACCCCGCGTCCTGTTCGACACGATCCTCAACGCCGGCGCCGCCGCCCGGACCAAGCGCGTGCCCGGACCGGTCTTCGACGCGTCCGACGACGTCGTCGCCGCGTATCTCCGGGGGTACTTCAGCGGTGATGGAGCCGTGGAGGCAGGAGACATGGTGGTGTCGGCGACGACCGTCAGTCCCGAACTCGAGGCGGACCTGCTCGCGCTTCTGACCCGCCTCGGGATCAAGGCACGGGTCCGGGAGACCGACCCCGTTCCGCTCGAAACCAAATTCCCGGACGACTACGCCGCCGACGGACCGACCTCGGCTCCGGGGTATCGGCTCCGGATCTCCTCGACGGACGCGGTTCGGTTCCACGAGCGGGTCGGCTTTCATCTCTCCCGGAAGACTGATCGGCTCGCCGCGGACGTCGAGACGACGGAGGTACGGGGTCGGCGGATCTTCGACGGCGGCTCCGAGGACTACCTCCTCGACGAGATCGCGGAGACTGAAATCGTTGCGAGCGATGTCGACCACGTCTACTGTCTGACCGTCGAGGATACCCACTCGCTGATCGCCAACGACGTCTCGGCGAAGCAGTGCGACGGCGACGAGGACTGCGTGATGCTCCTGCTCGACGGCCTGCTCAACTTCTCGACGGAGTACCTGCCCGACCAGCGTGGCGGGAGCGTCGCCGAGGACTCGCGGCTCGTGGCCGTGTCGCCCGAGGGCGAAGTTCGGTTCACCACCTTCGGCGAGTTCTGGGACGAACTCGACGGCGAGGTCGTCCGGGACGGCAGGTTCCGAAAGCGGACGTGCCGATCGGATGGCTGGCGGACGTACGTCTTCGACGACCGGCACGAGTCGTCGCTGGCACCCATCGAGAAGGCGATCAGGTATCCCGCCGGCGCGGACGAGACGCTGCTGCGCGTCGAGACGCAGTTCGGCCGCTCGCTCGACATCACCGCCGATCACAGCCTGTTCCGCTACGACGACGGCATCGAGGAGGTCGCCGGCGCCGACCTGCGGGAGGGCGACCTCGTGCTCGCCCCGCGGGACCTGGACGTCGACCCCGTCGAGACGACCATCGACGCCGCCGACGCAGTCGACGATCCCTACGTCTTCATCGACGACCGCGTGGAGGACCTGCTCACGACCGTCTGGGAGTCGACCGACCGGGGGAGTCCGGCCCACGAGGCGTTCATGGAGGGGCTCTCGTATCGACTGGCGAGACGCAAGATCGGGTTCGACCGGTTCGACCGCATCCTCGCGGCCGGCGGATTCGAGGGGGTTCCGGCGGACGTCTCGATCGGATTGAAGGGGTCCGAAACCGGGATCGCCCGCGAGATCGACCTCGACGAGGAGTTCGCCTGGCTTCTCGGGCTGTTCGTCGCCGACGGCACGCTGTCGGGCGACTATCCGGCGATCCACAACGCGGACGAGGGGATCGTGGATCGGGCGACCGAAGTCGTCGCATCCCGACTCGGCCACGATCCGAGCGTCAGGTGGTCGAACCGTGCGTACGAGATCCGCCTCCCGACCGTCCTCCGCGAGGTGTTCTACGACCTCGGTTTCGTCGACGCCGAGTCGTACGACTCCAGCGAGAAGCTGATCCCCGATTGCGTCCTCCGGGCGCCGCGCGAGGTCGTCCTGTCGTTCCTGCGCGGGTTCATCGCCGGCGACGGCAGCGAGGCGAGCGATGACAACGTCACGACCGTCTCGTTTCACACGACGAGCGACGACGTCAGGGACGGCGTCGTCTTCCTGTTGCACCGGCTCGGGCTGGTCGCCACCGTCTCGACCACGACGGATCGCGAGGGCAACCGACAGGACATCCACACCGTCACCGTCTCCGGCGGGGCAACCGACAACCCGTTACGCCGGATCCTCGACGGGAAGGACCCGTACCGTCCGAAGAGCCTCGTCGTCCCCGTGCCGGACGCGCTGCTGGAGATCCGCCGGATGGATATCGACGACGTCAAGCAGCTGATCCCGAAGTACCTCCTGCGCCGTGAGAACGTCTCCCTCGAAAAGCTCCGGGAGATGGTCGCGGCCCTCGACGGCCGGGACCTCCCGGCGGACGCGCGGGAGCGACTCGACGACCTCCGGCCGCTCGTTGACGGCGACCTCTCGTACCTCCGAGTGACGTCGATCGAGGAGGTCGACTACGATGGCTTTCTCTACGACCTCCAGGTCGGGGGCGAGCCCATCTTCACCGCGAACTGGCTGTACGCACACAACTCGATGGACGCCCCCCTCGTCATGTCCTCCCGGATCGACCCCGCCGAGATCGACGACGAGGCCCACAACGTGGACGTGGTCGAGCGGTACCCCCGGTCGTTCTACGAGGCGACCCGCGAGATGGCCGATCCCGGGGCCGTCGACGTCCGAACCGCCGAGGACGCCCTCGGCACGGACGACCAGTACCGCGGGTTCGCCCACACCCACGACACGACCGACATCGCGCTGGGCCCGGAGCTCTCGGCGTACAAGACCCTGGGGAGCATGACCGAGAAGACCGACGCCCAGCTCGAACTGGCCCGGAAGCTCCGGGCGGTCGACGAGGGCGACGTCGCCGAGCGCATCATCGAGTACCACTTCCTGCCGGACCTGATCGGCAACCTGCGCGCGTTCACCAGCCAGGAGACCCGGTGTCTGGACTGCGGGACCTCCTACCGCCGGATGCCGCTCACCCGCGACTGCCGGGAGTGCGGGGGCGACATGACGCTGACGGTCCACGAGGGCTCGGTGAGCAAGTACCTCGACACCGCGCTCCGGGTCGCCCGGGAGTACGACTGCCGGGAGTACACCAAACAGCGCCTGGAGATCCTCGACCGCTCCATCGAGCGGGTGTTCGAGGACGACACCAACAAGCAGAGCGGCATCGCGGACTTCATGTAGGGCCGGGCGCGTCAGTCGTCGGGATACGCGTACAGCGACAGCGGCACCCGGACCGCCAGCCCGAGGGCCTTCAGCGCGGACGTGACGGCGACCGCGGCGGCGAGCGCCGGGAAGACGTCCACGGAGCGGGCGCTCTCGCCGACCGCCGACGGAAGCCCGAACGGGACCGGCACGCCGGGCATCTGGACCGCGACGAAGGCGGCCGCGAGCAGGGCGGTCCCGGCCTTCATCGTGCGGGTCCACCACGGGAACGCGAGCGCCGCGGCCCGGGCGCCGATCCGGCCCATACCCGGCGGTCGGCCCGGGCGGTCATCAGTTCCGGGGCGCGCCCGACGACCGCCCTTCCGCCGGCCGGGGCCCCGGGCAAGCGCGGGACGGCGGGTTCGCCGCCCGCGGCCGGTCGATCGCCGCCGGCCGGACCGGCCTCTCCCGCTACTCCAGGTACCCCAGGTCGCGCAGGCGCTCCTGGGCCTCGGCGTCCATCCCGGCGACCGCGTCGTCGCTCACGTCGCCCTCGTCGGCCTCGGTCCAGGCGCCGCCGACGGCCGCCTCGAACCCCGAGAGCGCCCGCTCGGCCGCCGCGATCCGCTCGTCGTCGCCGGCGTCGCCGGCGGCCAGGTTCGTGGTCTCGTTCGGGTCCCCGTCGAGCCGGTAGGCCTCGTCCGCGATCCGGTCGATCCGGACGTACTTGGCGTCGGGCCGGCGGGCCGCGCGCATCCGGGCGTAGAACCGCGAGTCCTCGTCGAGGTCGATCCCCGCCGCGGCGGCCTTCTCCTCCAGCTGCTTGAGCTCCACCACCGGCCGGGAGTACTCGACGAAGCCGTACGCGCCCCCGCCGCGCTTGCCCGGGTCCCCGCCGTCGGCGTCGGGCGCCGCCGGGAACGACCGGTAGTCGGGGGCCAGCAGCGACCGCTCCCGGTCGCGGGCCACCGCCCGCTCGCCCGCCGCGGCCGGTTCCCCGCCCGGGACGCCCAGCGCGTCGAGGACGGTGTGATAGAGGTCGAGGAGTTCGACCGTGTCCGTCCGTCGTCCGGCGTCGAGCGCGGGGTGTTTGACGAACAGGGGGACGTTCACCAGCGGGTCGTACAGCCCGAACTCGTGGCCGTAGAGGTCGTGCTCGCCGTGGAGTTCGCCGTGGTCGGCACAGACGACCACCATCGTCTCCTCCCACTCGCCGGTCGCCTGCAGCCAGTCGAACAGCCGGCGGAGTTCGGCGTCGATGTGCGCGATCTCCGCGTCGTACAGCCCGCGGATCGCCGCCCACTCCTCGTCGTCGACCGCCCGGGCGCCGCAGTTGTACTCCTTGGAGTTCTGGCAGACGTCGGCGGGGTCGACGCCGGGCGCGAACTCCTCGCGGTACTCCTCGGGCGGGTGGTAGGGGAGGTGGGCGTCCATCAGGTTGAGGAAGACGAACCAGTCGTCGGCCCCCTCCACGAACGACTGCGTGCGGTCGACGATGGCGGGGGTCTTCGAGTCCGACCCCTCGCCGGCCGCGAGGTACTCGTGGGCGGCGTTGCCAAGCGAGACCAGCCTGTCCGCGACCGTTCGGAGCGCCTCGTTGTCGTTGAGCGCCTGCCAGGCCCGGGCCAGCGGCCCGGAGAGCAGGTCGCCGGGCATCACCTTGAAGAAGTTGTCCTGGTCGTCGAACCCGGCGGTCAGCCGCGTGTACGGCGTGATCCACGCGTTCGAGGAGTAGCAGGCGGTGTCGTGGCCGGCCGCCGAGAGCGTCTCCGCGAGCGTGGTCGCGCCCTCCAGGTAGGGGTTCTCCTGGTCGGCGCCGTGCTCGCTGGGGTACATCCCGGTGAACAGCGACGCGTGGACGGGCAGGGTCCAGGGGGCGGGCGCGACCGCCTCCTCGAAGACCGCCGCCTCGCCGGCGAACGCGTCGAGCCCCGGCGTGGTCGGACGGTCGTACCCGTACGGCGTGAGGTGGTCCTTCCGGACCGTGTCCATCACGACCACGAGGACGTTCTCGACGCCGTCGTCGGTCATGCCCGCTCCTACTCCGGGCGCCGCGAATAAAGCTCCCGCTCCCGCTCGCGCGCCGCGGACGGCCTCAGAACGGGGCCTGGGGCCCCTCGTCGTCGGCCCCCTCCTCCTCGACCGACTCGCCGGGGAACGACGGGCTCATGCCGCCGCCGTGGTCGCCGCCGTCGGCGCCCGTGTCGGCGTGGACCTCCGTGATCTCCGGGATCTCGTCGACCATCCGGCTCTTGATCGCCTGGATGGTCATCGGGGAGATGCCACACCCCGAGCAGGCGCCGCCGAGCTGGACGTGGACCTCGCCCGACTCGGGGTCGAGTTCCTGGATCGCGGCGCTCCCGCCGTGCATCTGGATCTGCGGGAAGTTCCGGCGCAGGAAGTTCGTGATCCGGCTCCGCAGTTCCTCCTCCGAGGTCTCGCGCGTGCTCATGCTTCCCGGTTGGCCGCCCGCGGGCTTTAACCTTCGGACTCCGCCCCCTCCGACGGCGGTTCCAGCCCGAACACGGCGTACAGTTCCGCCTCGATCTCGTCGACGTACCGCTCCAGGGTCGCCTCGACCTTCCCCTCGTCGGCCATCGCCGTCACCCGGTCGACCGGGTCCTCCGGCAGTTCCACGGTGAACCGCCCGTCCTCGTAGAACGGCTCGCTCTCGGCGAGCACCTGCTGGTCGATGGCGTGGACGAGCTCCGAGTCGTAGGCCTCGTTCATCGTCTCGAAGGCGTTCTTGTACGCCCGCTGGAGCTCCGTGAAGTAGTTCGCGTACTTGTCCTCGAACTTCTCGGGATCGAACCGGGCCATGGCGACCGCTCGGGCGCCGGCGCGCAAAAGTCGGACGGTCGGCGCCCCCGCACGCGGCCCCGGTTTCGTATCGCGGGATACGGTTTATCCACCCGGAACGACCGGCACGGGCGCGCCGTGGCACGTCTGGCGCCCCACCCCGCCCCGGGCCGGTCGCGCCCGACCGCTCGACTCAGCCTGCAACGAGTCGTCCCTGGCCCCGGCTCGCCCTCCCGGCACGCCCCGCTCTGCCTGTCCGCCCGTCGCGTCGCTTGCCCGCCCGGACCCCGTCGTGCCCCCGATAAACCACAGAGCGCTATACAGAACGCGGGGGTCGGACGTCAGGGACCCCGCGCGGTATCTTCGCCCGCCGTGAACGCCCGAGCAACCA
>JBDGPV010000003.1:0-60689 GCA_042219485.1 Haloferacaceae archaeon | reverse complement strand
ACCGGCCACGCAGGCCGAGAAGGCGTTCACCGAGGGCATCTACTTCGACGGCTCCAGCATCGAGGGGTTCGTTCGGATCCAGGAGTCGGACATGCGCCTCGAACCCGACCCGGAGACGTTCGCCATCCTGCCGTGGCGGTCGCGGGGCGAGGGGAACGCGGGGCGGCTCATCTGTGACGTGTTCGACACCGCGAGCGGCGAACCGTTCGCCGGCGACCCGCGGCGCGTCCTCAAGCGGGCCATCGACCGGGCCGCGGAGATGGGGTTCGAGGTGAACGCCGCCCCCGAACCCGAGTTCTTCCTCTTCGAGGAGGACGAGGAGGGCCGGCCGACGACCCGGACGAGCGACGCCGGAGGGTACTTCGACCTGGCGCCGAAGGACCTTGCCGGCGACGTCCGCCGGGACATCATCTACGGGCTCGAGAGCATGGGCTTCGAGATCGAGGCCTCGCACCACGAGGTCGCCCGGGGGCAACACGAGATCAACTTCACCTACGACGACGCGCTCTCGACGGCCGACAACGTCGCCACCTTCCGGGCGGTGGTCCGGGCCATCGCGGCCGAGCACGACCTGCACGCGACGTTCATGCCCAAGCCCATCGCCCGGATCAACGGCTCGGGGATGCACACCCACATGTCGCTGTTCACCGAGGACGGCGAGAACGCGTTCCACGACCCGGACGACGAGTTCAACCTCTCGACGACCGCGAAGCAGTTCCTCGCCGGGATCCTCGACCACGCGCCCGCCCTGACCGCGGTCGCCAACCCGACGGTCAACAGCTACAAGCGGCTGGTGCCCGGGTACGAGGCGCCGGTCTACGTCGCCTGGTCCGACCGCAACCGCTCGGCGCTGATCCGCAAGCCCGCCGCCCGGGTGCCCGCCGCCTCGCGCATCGAACTCCGGTCGCCGGACCCGTCGTGTAACCCCTACCTCGCGTTCGCGGCCATGATCCACGCGGGGCTCGACGGGATCGAGCGCGGCCTCGAGTGCATGGACCCGGTTCGGGAGAACATCTACGAGTTCGACGAGGCCAAGCGCGAGGAGTACGGCATCGAGACGCTTCCCCCCAACCTCGGCCGGGCGGTCGACGCACTGGAGGCCGACGAGGTCATCCGGACGGCGCTCGGCGACCACGTGATCGAGAAGTTCGTCGAGGCCAAGCGCCAGGAGTACAGCGAGTACAAGGTCGAGGTCTCGGACTGGGAGATCGACCGCTACCTCGAAACGTTCTGAGCCGCGCCGGCGTCAGCCGGACCGTCCGGCGCCCCGCTCGGCCGCCGCACGGACCAGCCGCGGCAGTCCGATCGCCAGCGCGACCCCGGCGGCGCTCGCGGCCCCGACGGCCGGGAGCGGTGCCCCGAGGACCCGGGGGAGGGCCCACAGCCCCAGGCCGGCGAGCAGCCCCGCCGCGGCCGCCGGAAGCGGGACGGGCCCCACCTCGTCGGCGGCGGCCCGCCAGGCCAGCCCCCCGCCGATCGTCCCGCCGGCCACGGCCGCCGCGTCGGCGGCCCCCTCCGGGGTACGGACGAGCGCGAGCGCCAGGACGCCCAGGGCCGCCGCGAGGGCGAACGCCCGGCCCGGGCGCCGGAGGTCGAACGCGACGACGGCGCCCAGGACCGCCCCGCCGACGGCGACCCCGGCGACCACGTCGGCGAGGTAGTGGACCCCGAGGACGAGCCGCGAGAGCGCCACGCTCGCGACGACGGCCGCGGCCGCGTACCGGCGGCCGCGGCGGTCGGGCCGGTCGAGGAGGAGGGCAGCGCCCCCGTAGACCACCGTCGCCCCGAGCGCGTGGCCGCTCGGGAAGCCGAAACCGGACTCGGCGGCGCCCGGCGGCCGGGGCAGGGCGAACGCCGCCTTGAGCGCGAGCGTGAGCGCCGCCGCCGCGAGGCCCAGGGCGACCAGCGCGGCGGCCGCGCGCCGGGGTTCGGGCGCGACCGGCGGGGCCCGCCAGTAGAGGACGACGAGCCCCGCGAAGAGGACGAGCGGGTTTCCCAGGAGCGTCACGGCCGCAAACAGCGCCACGACCGGGGCGGGCAGGCCGGACAGCACCCCGGTGACGCCGACGCCGCGGGTCGCGAGGAGGGCGGCGAGCACGGCGGGGCCACCGACGCCCGGAGTGATAACGGCACGGGTTCGCCCGCGACGCCGACCGAGGGGTTTACCAGCGCCGGCCCCTCCGGCCGACGATGAGCACCGAACCCTGCGACGCCTGCGGCGAGCGGGTGCCGGTCGGCGGGGGCGTGGACGACCTCTGGACGTTCGCGGACGCCTCGGAGGGCGGCCTCTACCTCGAACTCGCGGACGGCACGGACCGCTTCCTCTGTTTCGACTGCATCGACCGCCTGCCGGACGACGGGGAACTCACCGCCGCGGACGTGGCGGCGCTCGACCGCTGATCCCCCATTGTCCCTAATATCCCATTATATCAAATCATGTTAATTACCCTCACAGTAACTTTACAAGGTCATCAACCATCATGATGGATATGAACTCCCGCGGGCTGAACACCGCGATGGAGCTGTACCGGAGCGGAACGCTGACGCTCACACAGGCCGCCAAGCGGGCGGGCTGCACCGAGTCCCAGCTCGTCGCCGCGCTCGGGAGCGCCGGCGTCGACGTATCCGCGGGCGCGGACCGGGCCGCCGACTAGGCGTCCGGCGGGAGGACGTGGAGGCCGGCGGCGCTCTTTATCACCGACACCGTCTCGGCCCCGGCGTCGAGGTAGTCGGGGCGGGGAACGGTCGTCGCCTCGTGTGTCTCCGGGTCGAGCACCCGGACCGCGTGGGCGTCCTCGACGGTCACCAGCGTCGTCTCGACGCCGTCGGCCGCGGTGCCGAGCCGGTCGGCGTCGGGAGCCGTCCCGTCCTCGTGAGCGGCCTCGTACCGGTCGCCGGTGGCCAGGCGGACGCCCTTCAGGTTGCCCGACGCGCTCCGGACCAGCACCGGGCCGTCGCCGTCAGCCGGATCGATCACGTCGCCCGGGGTGTACCGCGGGAGCCGCACCGCGTAGGTGACGCGGTAGACCTCCTCGCCGTCCTCGTCCTCGGTGACGAGGGTGGGGTGGCGGTCGATCTCCCCGCCGAGTTCGCGCACGATGCGGGCGGCGACGCCCTCGCCGAGCCCCGTGGTCGAGAGCTTGAGGTCGAGGCCGCCGTCGGTCTCGGTCGTCTCGGTGAGGAACGCGTCCCGGTCGCCGTCCGCCTCCCGTTCGGCGACGTGGGCCTCCGCCAGTTCGGCGGCGCGGGCCCGCTCCTCGTCGGTGATCGGCCGGCCCGCGGCGCGCACCTGCACGACGGCGTTGTGGTAGCCGCCGGCGGCCCGGCCACACCGGTCGCATGTGCCCCGGGCGATGCGCACGGGGACGACGGCCTCCTCCTCGACCGGCGTCCCGCGGACGACCCCCGAGAACCGGCAGTGCATCCGGACGGTGGTCGGGTCGACCTGCTCGGGCTCGACGCCCCACGCTACGTCCCGGGCGTCGACGTGGACGCCGAGCGCCTCGCGGACCTCGTCGACCGCCACGTCCGTGTAGTCCCGGGCCCCCACGTCGCGCCAGGAGTTCCCCCGCCTGACGGCCCCGCAGGTCGCACAGACGGCGACCTCGATCCGATCGGGGGCGTCGACCAGGTCGAAGTCGTCGAAGTAGCAGGCGTCACAGAGCGACGCCGCCCGCCCGCGGGCCCCGCCCGGCAGGGGCTCGGCCCGCTCGGGCACCGGCTCGCCGCACCGCGGACAGAACTGGCCGGACCCGGACATCGCCCGTCGGTAGGCGGGTCGCGCTGTTAAGCCCCGCGCTCCGGGACGGCCGCGGGACGCGCACGCCCGGGACGCCGGCGTGGCCCGACAAGGTTTACCCCCTTCGGACGGCTACGGCCGGACATGGAGTGGCAACCCGACTGGGGCCTCCGGACGCGGATGGCGGTCACGATGCTCCTGCTGTTCGCCCTGTACATCGTGTTCGTGGGCGTCCTGGCGTCCGCCGGGGTCGGGCTGCTCGGCATCGTCGTCGTGATGGGGCTGTTCTCCCTCGGGCAGTTCTTCTTCAGCGACCGGCTGGCGCTGTACAGCATGGGCGCGAGCGAGGTGAGCGAGCGGGAGTACCCGACGCTCCACGCCACCGTCGGCCGCCTCTCCCAGCAGGCGGACCTCCCGAAGCCGACGGTCGCCGTGGCCGACTCCCGGGTGCCGAACGCCTTCGCGGCGGGACGCTCCCGGTCGAACGCGACCGTCTGCGTGACCGAGGGGCTGCTGCGGACCCTCGACGAGGAGGAGCTCGAGGGCGTGCTCGCCCACGAACTCGCCCACGTGAAAAACCGGGACGTGATGGTGATGACGATCGCCTCGTTCCTCTCGACGCTGGCGTTCATGGTCGTCCGGTGGGGCTGGCTGTTCGGCGGGGGCGGCCGGAACCGCCAGGGCGGCGGGGGCGGCGTGATCGTCGCCATCCTCGTCTCGCTCGTGGTGTGGATCGTCTCGTTCCTGCTCATCCGGGCGCTGTCGCGCTACCGCGAGTACGCGGCCGACCGGGGCGCCGCCGCCATCACCGGCAAGCCGGGGGCGCTGGCCTCCGCGCTGCTCACCATCGACGGCCGGATGGACCGGGTGCCGAAAGAGGACATGCGCGAGCAGGCCGAGATGAACGCCTTCTTCATCATTCCCATCCGGTCGGGGTTCGTCGGCAAGCTCGCGAGCACCCACCCGCCGACCGAGAAGCGCGTCGAGCGCCTGCGCGACCTGGAGCGCGAGATCGAGACCCGGTAGCGACGGCGGACGGCGATGGCGGGGGCTTGAAGCCGCCCGGGCCGCTACCCCGCCGGGATGGGACTGTTCGACGCGCTCCGGGAGGCGCTCGGGCTCCGGGCGGAGGGCGACGCCGCCCGCGACGCCGACCCGGAGGACCTGTTCGGGATGTCCACCGCCCACGTCACGATGGAGGCCGACCTCGGCTTCGCGCCGGCCGGCGCCGCGGCGCTCTGCTTCGCGGAGGTCGACGCCACGGACTTCGCCGACGCCGTCGGCGAGGTCGAGGAGATCCTCCGGGCGGGCGAGGCGGAGACCGGGACCGGCTTCGACCGCCGCGAGGACGACCACGGCTACGGCTGGGTCGTCCTGACCGACGACGACCCCGAGGACCTGGTGACGAGCGTCCACTTCGCCGCGGACACGTTCGTCGAGCGGGGGTACGGCTCCCGGTTGCTCGCCGCGGTCTTCGCGTTCGAGCGGGGGGACGCGAGCGAGGCACCGGGGGACCGGGCGGGGAGCGGCGCGCCCCGCGGGGACGCCGGCGGGGACCGCGCCTACTGGATCTACTCGTTCCGCCGGGGCGCGTACTACCCGTTCGTCCCCGCGGGCGACCGCGAGCGGAACGAACGGCTGGAGTTCAAGCTCCGGTCGGTGCTGGAGGGCGAACTCGACGTGGAGGACGACGAGTCCTACTGGTACCCGCTGTGGCCCGACCGGCCGGGCGGGCACCCCTGGGAGTGATCGCTCGACCCCCCGCTCGCGGCGCGGACCGGGCCGCCCGTTCACTTCCACCACGGTGTTAACGAGGCTTTATGTGGGGAGCCGCGCAAGCCGGGTGTATGGCGGAAGACGACCTCGAAGACCTGCCAGGCGTGGGTCCGGCGACGGCGGACAAGCTGCTCGACGCCGGGTTCGAGACCTACCAGAGCATCGCGGTCGCCAGCCCGGGCGAACTGTCAAACAGCGCCGACGTCGGCGAGTCGAGCGCGGGCGACATCATCGGCGCCGCGCGGGAGGCAGCCGACGTGGGCGGCTTCGAGACGGGCGCGTCGGTGCTGGAGCGCCGCGAACAGATCGGGAAGCTCACCTGGCAGGTGCCGGAGGTCGACGAGCTGCTCGGCGGGGGCGTCGAGACGCAGTCGATCACCGAGGTGTACGGCGAGTTCGGCGCCGGCAAGTCACAGGTGACCCACCAGCTCTGCGTGAACGTCCAGCTCCCGCCGGAGCACGGGGGCCTCTCGGGCGGCGCGGTCTTCGTCGACAGCGAGGACACGTTCCGGCCCGAGCGGATCGACGACATGGTCCGGGGGCTCGACGACGAGGCGCTGCAGGCGACGATGGACGAGCGCGGCATCGAGGGCGATCCCGGCGACGAGGGGGCGATGGAGGAGCTGGTCGAGGCGTTCCTCGACCGCATCCACGTCGCCAAGGCGTTCAACTCCAACCACCAGATCCTGCTGGCGGAGAAGGCGAAGGAGCTCGCGAGCGAACACGAGGACAGCGAGTGGCCGGTGCGCCTGCTCTGTGTCGACTCGCTCACCGCCCACTTCCGCGCCGAGTACGTCGGCCGGGGGGAACTCGCCGAGCGCCAGCAGAAGCTCAACAAGCACCTCCACGACCTGATGCGGATCGGCGACCTCTACAACGCCGCCGTGCTGGTGACCAACCAGGTGGCCTCCAACCCCGACTCGTACTTCGGCGACCCCACCCAGCCCATCGGAGGGAACATCCTCGGGCACACCTCCACGTTCCGCATCTACCTCCGCAAGTCGAAGGGCGACAAGCGGATCGTCCGGCTGGTCGACGCGCCGAACCTCGCCGACGGCGAGGCGGTCATGCGCGTCCAGGACGAGGGGCTGGTGCCGGAGTGAGCCACGCCGCGGCCGCTACGCGGTGAGTTCGGCGGCCAACTCCGCCGCCTCGGAGAGGGGCCCGACCGTCCACGGGTCCCAGTTGTCCTCGGCCACCCACCGGTAGCGGACGGTCCGGTCGCCGTCCACCAGCACGATGCCGCGTCTCGGTCCGCCGTCCGCATCGAGCATGCCGTACCGCTCGTACACCCGCTTGTCGTCGTCGGTCAGGAGCGGATACGTGAGGTCGTTGTCGGCGACGAACTCCCGGTGGCTGTACGGGCCGTCGGTCGAGACGCCGAGGACGGCGACGTCGTCGTTGAACGTCAGGAACTCCACGTCGTTCAGTTCGCACAGCTGGTCCGTACAGACGGGGCTGTAGTCGTAGATGTAGAACACCACCACTGCCGGCCGGTCGGCGGCGAACTCCGAGAGCGTGAACTCGCGTATCTCGTCCCCCTGCGTGCCCACGAGCGTGAAATCCGGTGCCGTGTCGCCCACGGCTGCCGTCTCCTCCCCGGTCATATACGCGAAAGGGAACGAACACTGAAAAAAACCGGGGAGACCCGGAACATCACAACAGGCGGGCGGGACGGCTCGTCCTCAGAACTCCTCCTCGGTCCGGGTGGGACCGATGTCCTCGGCCTCCCCCCGGTGGAGCTTCGCGCCGTCCTGGGCCACCTTCTCGGCGAGGACGGCGCACTTGATCCGCATCGGGCTGATCTCCACGCCCAGCATCTCGATCACGTCGTCGCGGTCCATCGCCTGCAGTTCCTCGACGGTCATCCCCTGGAGTTCGTCGGTGAGCATCGAGGCGGCGGCCTGCGAGATGGCACAGCCGTCCCCGGAGAATGCGGCGTACTCGATGGTTTCGCCGTCGTCCGCGAGGCGGACGTCCACCTGAATGGTGTCGCCACACGAGGGGTTCTCCCCGACGTGCGAGAAGGTGGGGTCGTCGAGTTCCCCGTAGTTCCGGGGGTTCTTGTAGTGATCGAGGATCTGCTGGCGGTACATGTCCGAGCCCATGGCCATCGTTGTCCCGCGGTAGGGCAGTACGGGGGTTAAGGGTTCCGGGCCCGGACGCGCCGGGGGCGACCGGCTGCGCCTCAGCCCTTGCTCTCGACCTTGCCCGCGAACGTCTGGAACGAGATGGTGCCGTCGGGGACGTGGAATGTGTCGGTGCAGAACTCGTAGACGTTGTCCGGCGTCTCTGCGTGCCAGACGAGGTACGCGAACTCCCCCTCGACGATCCGCTCGTCGACCGTCAGGGCGGTGCCCGGCTGCGAGAACTCCTCGAACAGGTCGGCGAACAGCCCCTCGATCTCGTCGAGACCCCGGAACGTCCCCATGTTCGTCACGATCACGGAGTCGTCGTCGTAGTCGACCATGATCTCCTCGAGGTCCTGGCTCCCGAACGCCTCGACGTGGTGGTCGAACACGGCGCGCGTGTCGGTCATGCGTGCATCACGCTCCGGCGTACGGCCAGTGGGGTGGTAACTCTTCGCTCGGGGCGCGCCGTCGGAATCAGCGGTGGGCGACCGTAATCGACTCGGGACCGGGCAACCCCTCGACCGTCGGATCGGCGGATCCGGCCCCGCGGAGCCACTCGGTGCGCTCGCCGTGCGTGTAATCGAACCCGTCCGGCGTCTCGACGAGCATGTCGAGGCCCATGAGCGGTCCCGTCCCGTTTTCGCGGCGCTCGTCGTCGATCATCGTCCCGTGAACGATCACGGCTCCGCCCTCGTTGACCGCGTCGGCGACCTCGTCGAGGATGCGCCGTTTCCCGTCCGGCCCCCGGTCGTTGGGGATGTGCCCGAGGACGTACACGTCCGCCCGGGGGAGCGGGCCGTCGGTCGGCGCGTCGAACACGCCGAGCGAAACGGCGGCGGGGAGCGTCTTCGACGCGAAGAAGCCGATCCGGGTTCCATGACGTGATCGGGCGACGGATCGTCGTTCGACATCGTCACGGCCGAAGCCGTTCGTTCGGTCCGAAAGACCCTGGTGGCCCCGGGGGCGTGCGGGCGGCGTCGGAGGGGCCGGGCGCGTTCCGGCCGTCGGGGACGCGGCCGGGGGCGACGGCCGCTCAGGCGAACAGGTCCCGCGCTGCGTCGACGGCCTCGACCAGCGCGTCGACCTCCTCGCGGGTGTTGTAGAGGTAGAACGAGGCCCGGGCGGAGGCCGGGACGCCGAGCTTGTCGTGGAGCGGCTGGGTGCAGTGGTCGCCCGCCCGGACGGCGACCGCGTGGTCGTTCAGGATCGACGAGAGGTCGTGGGCGTGGACGCCGTCGAGGTTGAACGACACCAGCCCGCCGCGGTCGTCGCCCGGCGGACCGTACACCTCGACGTCGTCGTACGCCGTCAGGCGGTCGTAGGCGTAGGCCGCGAGGTCCTCCTCGTGGGCCCGGATCCGCTCCAGGCCGACGTCGTCGAGGTAGTCACACGCCGCCGCGAGGCCGACGCCCTGGGCGATGACCGGGGTGCCGGCCTCGTACTTCCAGGGCAGGTCCTCCCAGGTGGAGTCCTCGTAGGTGACCGAGCGGATCATCTCGCCGCCGTAGAGGTACGGCTCCATCGCCTCCAGCAGGTGCTCCTTGCCGTAGAGCACGCCGATGCCGGTCGGACCGCACATCTTGTGGCCCGAGAACGCGAAGAAGTCGGCGTCCATCGCCTTCACGTCCACCGGCCGGTTGGGCGCCGACTGGGCGCCGTCGACGAAGCAGTACGCCCCGACCTCGTGGGCCATCTCGGCGAGTTCGGCGACCGGGTTGACCGTCCCCAGCGCGTTCGAGACGTGGACGACCGAGACCATCGCCGTCGTCCCGTCGATGACCTCCTCGGCGTGCGCCATGTCGAGGGCGCCCTCGTCGGTGATCCGGATGTACTCGAGGTCCGCCCCGGTCCGCTTGGCGATCTGCTGCCAGGTCACCAGCGACGCGTGGTGCTCCATCTCGGTGAGCACGACCGTGTCGCCGGGGCCGAGTTCGTTCAGCCCCCACGCGTAGGCCACGAGGTTCTCGGATTCGGTGGTGTTCTTGGTGAAGACGATCTCCTCGCGCCCGTCGGCGCCGACGAACTCGGCGACCCGGTCGTGGGCCTCCTCGTACGCCACCGAGGCCTCCTGGCTGAGGTGGTGGATGCCCCGGTGGACGTTCGAGTTGTAGCTGCGGTAGTAGTCCGCGATGGCCTCGACGACCGGCTCCGGGGTGTGGCTCGTCGCGGCGTTGTCGAGGTAGACGAGCGGGTCGGTGTCCCCCTCGCCCTCGCCGGGGTCGGTGACGTCGCCCCCCACCCGTCGGTCGAGGATGGGGAAGTCCTCGCGGATCCGCTCGACGTCGAGGGGGGCGGACTCGCGGTCCTGATCCTGGATTCCCATTGGCGCGGGGTACGGACCGGAGGGGCAACTGTCCTTCGGTCCGCGCGAACGACGTAACCGCCGGGAGTTACGACCCGGGCCGGCCCGGGGCTGGGGGCGCGCTGATCGCGGCGACGGGCCCGCCCGGGGCCGGAGGGCCGGGCGGCTACCGGAGGTGGAGCAGTTGGGCGTGGCGGGTCCCGTCGAGGTGGAGGATCCGGTCGGGGTCGACCAGGCCGGCGTCGACGGCCACGCCGACCGCGCGGTCGCCGACGATGTTGGCCGTCGCCGCCCGGCGGAGGCTGGCGACGACCGTCTCGGCGTCGGCCTCGACGGCCTCCTCGCCGCCGTAGAAGGCCTCCGTCACCTCGAGCGAGACGTCGGCCGCCTCCCCCCGGTAGGTCTCGCCGAGGCAGTCGGCGTCACACACCGAGACGAGCAGGCCCTCGGGGGTCTCGCGCTCGCGCAACAGGAGCGCCATGCCGGCTCAGTCCCGGCCCCGCCCCCCGCGGAGCCGGTCCGATCCCGGCCCGCGCCCCTCGCGGGACCGGTCGCCCGCCTCCCGGTCCGCCGGGGCGCCCGCCCCGCCGGCGCCCTCCCCGACGAGTTCGCGCTCGGCCTCGGCCCGGAGCTCCGCGGCCCGTTCGTGGACGGCCTCGGCCTCCTCGTGTTCGCCGAGTTCCTCCAGCGCGCGGGCCTTCTCCTCGAGCACCTCGGCGCTCCGCATCCCCAGGCGGATCGCGTTGTCCAGGGCGTTCCGGGCGTCCTCGTGGAGGCCGCGCTCGTTGAGGAAGAAGCCGCGGTTGTACCACGCCTGCGGGAAGCGGGGGTCGACCTCGACGGCGCGCTCGGCGTGGGAAAGCGCCTCCTCGGTGTGGCCGAACTCCCAGAGCGCGTACGCCAGGTTGGTCTCGGCGGAGGCGGCGTGCTCGCTCTCGTCGTCGATCGCCAGCGCCTCGCGGTAGGCGCCGATGGCCGCGTCGTACTCCTCCAGTTCGGCGTGGGCGGCGCCCTTGTTGATCCACGCCTCCTGCTCGATCCCCTCGTCGTCGGCGAACCGCGCCGCGCGTTCGAGCGTCTCGGTCGCCTCCTCGTACCGCCGGATGCCGACGTACGAGAGGCCGACGTCCAGCAGTTTCTCGGCGTCCACCTCGTCGGCGGCGATCTGTCTGTCGTCGAGCAGGTCCGTCAGGACCCGGGAGTCGATGGGATCGACCCGTCCCGGGTCGGTGGCGATCTCCGGGTCGAGCGTGAACTCCTCGTACCCCTCGTCGAGCCCCTGGCCGGCCGAGAAGCGGTGACCGCGCCCGTCGTCGGCCGCCCGCTCCCCGTCGGCGTCGGGAGGGTCGGCGTCGGGATCGGCGTCGTCGCTCATGGCCCGGAGTTGGCGGCGGGCGCGCTAAAGGGTTGCGTCGCGGGGCCGCCCGCCGGGACGGGGAGATTCAAGGCCGTCGGCCCCGAGGCGCCGGCATGCGCCTGTTCGTCTCCGTCGACCTCCCGGACGCGCTCGCGGAGCCGCTGGCCGGCGTGCAGGACCGGTTCCGGGACGCCGGCGGGCTCCGGTTCACCGACCCGGAGCAAGCGCACGTCACGCTGAAGTTCCTCGGCGAGACGCCGGCCGACCGCGTCGGCGAGGTCGAGCGCGCGGTCGCCGACGCCGTGGACGCGGCCGGAGTCGCCCCCTTCGACGCGACGGTCGGCGGGCTCGGGGTCTTCCCGTCGCTCGACTACATCTCGGTCGTCTGGGCGGGGTTCGAGGCGGGCGGGGCGGAGCTGACCCGCCTCCACGAGGCGGTCGAGCGCGAGGCCGTCGCCGCCGGCTTCGACCCCGCTGACCACGAGTTCACCCCCCACGTCACCCTCGCCCGGATGGACGACGCCCGGGGGAAGGACCTCGTCCAGCGTGTCGTCCGGGGGGCGGACCCGACGGTGGGGACGTTCCGGGCCGCCGAGGTGCGCCTCACCGAGAGCACGCTGACCGGGGAGGGGCCCCGCTACGAGACGGTGGCCCGGGTCCCGCTGTCGGGCGAGTGAGGGCCGCCGCGGGGTCCTGCCGGCCGCGCGAACCGGCCGACGCCGAACGGCGGCGGGGCGCGGGGCGACCGGCCGCGGACGGCGGCGACGCGCGGAAGGAACAGGTCTTTATGCCGCGCAGGAGACGGTCGAACCATGGGAAAGAAGTCGAAGGCGAAGAAAAAGCGCCTGGCCAAGCTCGACGACCAGAACGGCCGCGTGCCGAACTGGGTGATGCTGCGGACCGACATGCAGGTGACGCGCAACCCCAAGCGCCGCCACTGGCGGCGCGGCGACACCGACGAGTAGGGCATGAGCACGAGTGACTTCGAGGAGCGGGTCGTGACCGTCCCGCTCCGCGACGCCAAGGCCGCGCCGGTCCAGGAGCGGGCCGACGCCGCCATGCGTATCGTCCGCGAACACCTCGCGCAGCACTTCTCGGTCGAGGAAGGGGCCGTCCGCCTCGACCCGTCGCTGAACGAGGCCGTCTGGGCGCGCGGACGGCGCAAGCCGCCGAACTCGCTCCGGGTTCGCGCCGCGCGGTTCGTCGAGGAGGGCGAACCGATCGTCGAGGCCGAGCCCGCCGAGTGACGGTGGCGTGATGCGCGCCTCGTTCGCCGGCTCATCCTACGTCGGCGTCTTCGCCCGCGCCACCGACGACCACCTCCTCGTCCGGCCGAACGCCGACGACGACCTCGTCGGGGAGATGGCCGACGAACTCGACGCGGATCCCGTCCGGGCGACCGTCGGCGGGTCGGGCACGGTCGGGTCGCTCGCGGTCGGCAACGACCACGGCCTGCTGGTCTCGGGCCGGGTCACCGACCGCGAGCGCGGGGCGCTCGCCGAGGCCACCGGCGGCCCGGTCGTGGAGCTGCCCGGACGGGTGAACGCCGCGGGCAACGTGGTGCTGGCCAACGACTACGGCGCGTACGTCCACCCGGACCTCTCGGACCGGGCGGTCGAGGCGGTCCGCGAGGCGCTGTCGGTGCCCGTCGAGCGCGGCACCATCGCCGACGTGGGGACCGTCGGGACCGCGGCCGCGGCGAACGACCGGGGCGTGCTCTGTCACCCGGAGGCCCGGGAGCCACAGCTGGAGGCCCTCGAATCCCTGCTCGACGTCCGGGCCGACATCGGCACCATCAACTACGGCGGCGCGCTGGTCGGCTCCGGCCTGGTGGCCAACGGCGCCGGCTACGTCGCCGGCCAGGACACCACCGGCCCCGAACTCGGCCGGATCGAGGACGCCCTGGGCTACATCGACTGACCGGACCGGTCCCCGTACCCGGACGACCGCGGGGCCATCCGACACCGACCGACCGGGCACCGAACGCGGCGATGACCGCCGGGCGGCGGGACCCCTCACCACACGCCGACGCGCGCCGCCTCGGGCCGCGACGCGGCCGCCGCGATCCGTCGGAGTAGGAAGATACTTCCCTGCGCTTGCCCTCGGCAGGCACATGAGCCAGTACGCGGTGAGCGGGCGGTATCAGACCCGTGACGGCTACCAGGAGTTCGCCAAGACGGTGACGGCGCCCAACCCCGAGGTAGCCCGGGAGCGGGTCTACTCCCGCCTCGGCAGCGAGCACGGCCTGAAGCGCACGCAGGTCGAGCTCTCGGACGCCGAGGCGGTCGCGGACGGGGAGGTGTCGGCATGAACGCCGGCGGCGGGCAACAGCAGCTCCAGCAGCTCCAGCAGGCGCTGGAGGTGATCCAGGGGGAGATCGCGGAACTCGAAGGCGAGATCGACGAGCTCCGGGAGGAACAGCGGTCGATCGACGGCGCGGTCGAGGCCGTCGAGACCCTGGAGACGGGCTCGACGGTGCAGGTGCCGCTGGGCGGCGGGGCCTACGTCCGGGCGGAGGTCCAGGACATCGACGAGGTGATCGTCTCGCTGGGCGGCGGCTACGCGGCCGAGCAGAACCGGGAGGACGCGATCGCGGCCCTGGAGCGCAAGCGCGACGCGCTGGACGACCGCGTCGAGGACGTGCGCGAGGAGATCGACGACCTCGAGGCGGAGAGCGACGACCTCGAGGAGCAGCTCGAAAACCTCCAGAGCCAGCTCCAGCAACAGCAGATGCAACAGCTCCAGCAGATGCAGGGCGACGACGAGTGAGGGGATGTTCGACGGCCTGAAGGAGACGCTCGGACGCTTCCGCGAGGACGCCGAGGCGGCCGCCGAGGAGCGCGTCGAGGAGGCCGCCGAGGCGGTCGAGGAGGCCGACGCCGACGACGTCGATGCGGACGCCGGTGCCGACGCCGACGACGTGGGGCGCCTCCGGCGCGCGAAGGCGCTCGCGACCGGCAAGGTCGTCATCGAGGAGGCGGACCTGGAGGAGCCGCTGTGGGACCTCGAGATGGCGCTCCTGGAGAGCGACGTCGAGATGAGCGTGGCCGAGGCCATCCTCGACCGCATCCGGGAACGGCTGGTCGGCGAGACCCGCGCCCAGGTCGAGACGACGGGCGGGCTGGTCGAGGGCGCCGTCCGGGAGGCCCTGGCGGAGGTGATGGGCGTCGGGCAGTTCGACTTCGAGGAACGGATCGCGGCGGCCGAGAAGCCCGTCACGATCGTCTTCACGGGCGTCAACGGGGTCGGCAAGACGACGACCATCGCCAAGATGGCCCGGTACCTCGACGAGCGGGGCTACTCCGCGGTGCTCGCCAACGGCGACACCTACCGCGCCGGCGCCGACGAGCAGATCCGGGAACACGCCGCGGCGCTCGGCGCGAAACTCATCAGCCACGACCGGGGGGGCGATCCCGCCGCGGTGATCTACGACGCCGTCGAGTACGCCGAGGCCAACGGGGTGGACGTGGTGCTCGGCGACACCGCCGGCCGCCTGCACACCTCCCACGACCTGATGGAACAGCTCGCGAAGATCGACCGGGTCGTCGAACCCGACCTCACGCTGTTCGTCGACGAGGCGGTCGCCGGACAGGACGCCGTCGAGCGCGCGCGGGAGTTCGACGACGCCGCCGCGATCGACGGGGCCATCCTCACCAAGGCCGACGCCGACACGCAGGGCGGGGCCGCGGTCTCCGTCGCCCACGTCACCGGCAAGCCGGTGCTCTTTCTCGGCACCGGACAGGGGTACGACGACCTCGAACGGTTCGACCCCGAGGCGCTGGCCGACGACCTGCTCGGGGAGTGAGCGGGTCCCCGGCGGCGGGCCCGCCGTCCCCGCCGTCCCTGCCCCGCCGTCCTCCCCGACCCGCCGCTCCCCGGATCCGGGCGCGGAAGCACGGACGCGACGCGTGTGAGGCGTGTGAGCTTTCCCCGCGGAGGTCGTTCGGCCCGGTATGGCGACCATCGCCGGCGTCGAGTGTCGGGACGGCGCCCTGCTCGTGGCCGACCGCGTCCGGACCCGCGGGGGGCGGATCCTGACCCGCGACGCCGACCACCTGGTCGACCTCGGCGCGGTCGGCGCGGCGTCGGTCGGGGGCGACCCCGACCGGTTCGCCGACGAACTCGACGCGGCGGTCCGGTCCTACCGGCTGGAGCGCGGCGACCCCCGTATCGACGCGGCCTGCCGGCTCGCGGCCGAGGCCCTCGGCGGCGACGCGGCCGCCGTCGTCGCCGCGCGGGACGAGGAGGGGCGCCCGCGGGTCAGGGCCCTCGACGACGGGGGAACGACGCCCGCCGATCCCGTGGCCGCCCGGGGCAGCGGCGCGGCGTTCGTGCTCGGCGCGGTCGAAGGGCTCGCGTGGGACGGGAGCGGGGAGGATGCCGGGAGCGGGAAGGGTGGCGAGGACGGCGGCCCGCCGATCGACGACGCGGCCGACGCCCTCGCGTCGGCGTTCGCGGCGGCGGCCGAGCGCGACCCGGCGACCGGGAGCGACCTGGACCGCTACCGGCTGCGCGCCGAGGAGTGAGGGCGGGCGACCGAGCGGCGGCGGTCGGTCCGACCCCGGCGACCGCGAGGGAAGCCTTTACCGCGTCGGCGGCGTAGCCCGGCCCAAATGGTGCTCGACGACCTCGGGAGCTCCCTGCGCGGCACGCTCGACGACCTGCGCGGGAAATCCCGCATCGACGAGGACGACGTCTCGGAGGTGGTCAGGGAGATCCAGCGCTCGCTGTTGAGCGCCGACGTGGACGTGGCCCTGGTGACGGAGCTGTCGGATTCGATCGAGGAGCGGGCCCTGGAGGAGGACCCCCCGGCGGGGACCAGCGCCCGCGACCACGTCCTCCGGATCGTGTACGAGGAACTCGTCGACCTCGTCGGCGAGTCCACCGAGATCCCCCTGGAGCCACAGACGATCCTGCTGGCCGGTCTCCAGGGGTCGGGGAAGACGACGACGGCCGCGAAGATGGCGTGGTGGTTCTCGAAGAAGGGGCTGCGGCCCGCGGTCGTCCAGACCGACACCTTCCGGCCGGGCGCCTACGAGCAGGCCGAGGAGATGGCCGAGCGGGCGGAGGTGGACTTCTACGGCGACCCCGACGCCGAGGACCCCGTCGGGATCGCCCGCGAGGGGCTGGAGGCGACCGCCGACGCCGACGTCCACATCATCGACACGGCCGGGCGCCACGGGCTGGAGGACGAACTCATCGCGGAGATCGAGGAGATCGAGGCGGCCGTGGATCCCGACCGGTCGCTCCTGGTGCTCGACGCCGCGATCGGCCAGGGCGCCAAGGAGCAGGCCCGCGAGTTCGACGAGGCCATCGGGATCGACGGGGTGGCGATCACGAAGCTCGACGGCACCGCAAAGGGCGGGGGCGCGCTCGCGGCGGTCGACGAGACCGACGCCTCCATCGCCTTCCTCGGGACGGGCGAGACCGTCCAGGACGTCGAGCGGTTCGAGCCCAGCGGCTTCGTCTCCCGGCTGCTCGGGATGGGCGACCTCAAGCAGCTGAGCGAGCGCGTCGAGCGGGCGATGCGCGAGACCGAGGCCGAGGAGGACGACTGGGAGCCCGAGGACATCATGAAGGGCTCGTTCACCCTGAAGGACATGCGCAAGCAGATGGAGGCGATGGACCGGATGGGACCGCTCGACCAGGTGATGGACATGATCCCCGGCCTCGGCGGCGGGATGATGGACCAGCTCCCCGACGACGCGATGGACGTCACCCAGGAGCGGCTGCGGACCTTCGAGGTTGTGATGGACTCGATGACCGAGGACGAACTCGAGAACCCGCGGACCGTGGGGCGGGACCGGGTCGAACGGATCGCCCGGGGCGCCGGCGTCGAGGCGGAGACGGTGCGGGAACTGCTCGAACAGCACCGGATGATGGAGAAGACGCTCAAGCAGTTCCAGGGGATGGGCGACGGCGAGATGCAGCGGATGATGAAGAAGCTCCAGGGCGGCGGCGGGCCGCCGGGCGGCGGCCCGGGCGGAATGGGTCCGTTCGGCTGATCGCTGGCGCGCCGGCGGGCGGCTCCGTGCCCCCCGTCCGGCGGCGGACGGCTTCAGTTCGGTAGGCGACGAGCCCCCGCCCCTTTTCCCGGCGGGCCGCGTGGGCCCCCTCGATGAGCGTCCGCGAGGTGGCCCGCGACGCCTACCGGGAGGCGCTGCCGGCCCTCGCGGCGAGCGCCGTCGGCGGGCTCGGCGCCGGCGTCGTCCTCGGCGGGATGCGGGCGGAACTGGAGGCGCTGCCGGGGCTGCTAGTCCTCGTGCCGGCCCTGCTTGCCACCCGCGGCAACGTCTACGGCTCCTTCGGCGCCCGCGTCGCAACCGCCCTCCACCAGGGGATGGTCGAGCCGCGGCTGACGGCGGCCGACGACCGGCTGGTGCGGGCCGCGGCGGCCGCGCTGGCCAACGGGCTGCTGGCCTCCGGGTTCGCCGCCGTCGCCGTCTTCGTCGCACTCTCGACGTTCGGCGCGCCGGTGGCGCCGCCCGAAGCGCTCGTGGCCGTCGCGCTGCTGGCCGGTCTGGTGTCGGGCCTGACGCTCACGGTCGTCGTGGTGACCGCGGTGTTCGCGGGCTACCGGCGCGGCGTCGACCCCGACACCCTCGTCGGGCCGCTGGTCACCACCACCGGCGACGTGTTCGGCGTCCTCTTCCTCCTGCTTGCCGTCCGGGTCGTGCTCCGTGCGGGGCTGGCCGGGGGGGTGGGCTGAGTGGCCACGACGGACTGGACGGTCCGGGCCATCACGCGCGCGACCCTGCCGCTGCTGCTCGCCCTGACGCTCGTCGAGGTCGGCAGCGGCCTCGTGCTCGGCGAGTTCGAGGCCGAGCTGCTCAGGTACCCCTCCCTGCTGGTGCTCGTCCCCGTCACCATCGGCACCGCGGGCAACCTCGGGAGCGTCCTCGCCTCCCGGCTCTCGACGGCGCTGCACCTCGGCCTGCTCTCGTTCGACCCGCGCGATTCCCACCTGGCCGGCAACGCCGCGGCGCTGGTCGCGCTCGCCGCGTCGCTGTTCCCGCTGGTCGGCGTGGGGGCGTGGGCGCTCACGGCGCTCGGCGGCGGGACCAGGCTGCCGCTCGCGACGGTCCTCCTCGTCGCCGTCTCGGCCGGCGTGGCGCTCGCCGTGCTCGCGGTCGCCGTCACCCTCGTCGCCACCTACGCCGCCTACCGCCTCGAACTCGACCCCGACGACGTGGTGATCCCCGTGGTCACGAACCTCTGTGACGTGCTCGGGGTCCTCGTTCTGTTCGGGGCCGTCCGGGCGTTCGTCTAGCGCGGCGCCGGCAGGGCGGACGCGACCGCCCCCGGCGGGCGGCGCGGCGCCCGCGGTCCCGGGCCGGCGGACCTCCCGAGCGGCGGGCCCGCGTCGCCGCGTCGGTTTCGCTCCCTGAAACCGGCCGGACCGCCGATGTCGTGCGTTTTAATTCCGGTTAACCGTCGTTAATCGCGGTTCACGCCGACCCGGTTTTATCCCGTCTCCCCCCGGACGGACGACCGTCATGTCCGGGCGCAGACCGATCCCGCGACGCACCGCCCTGAAGACGCTCGGCGCCGCGGCCGCCGCCGCGGCCGTCCCCGCCGTCGGCGCCGCCCCGGCGGCCGCCGAGTCGGCGTGGACCGTCGCGGAGACGCCGACCGGAAACACCCTCCACGACGTCGAGTACACCGCCGCGGGCGCGTACGCCGTCGGCGGTGGCGGACTGGTGCTGGAGCGGACCAGCGAGGGATGGACGAAGGTACTCGACGGCGGCCCGACCGGCAACGGAAACGACCTCTACGGGTCGGACGTGACCGACGACGGGAAGCGGCTGTGGTTCGTCGGGGCCAGCGGCGCAATCGGCGAGTACGACGTCGAGACGGGGAACCTGGAGGACCACTCCGCCCCGATGGACGTCACGAACAACTTCAACGACGTCGCCGTGACGGGGCCGGCCGGGGACGCGAACGTCTACGTCGCCGGCGACTCCGGGAAGATGTACTACAGCTTCGAGAACGGCTCCGAGGGCACGTGGGAGTACGTCACCCCCGGCAGCGGGTCGAACATCAACGCCGTGGACTTCTACGGCGACCGGACGGGCCACATCGTCGACGGCAACAAGTCGGTCTTCCACACCAGCGACGGCGAGACGTGGGACAAGATCGGCCTCGCGGACGCCAACGTCAACTTCTACGGCGTCGATTCCGACGGCGACGACGACGTGTGGGTCTCCGGCGGCGGCGGCATGATCTTCCACTGGAACGGCACCGAGTGGGTCCCCGCCGACACCGGCGACGCCGGCCTGCGGGACATCGAGGTCACCGGGCCGGACGACGACGGACTCACCGTCGGCGGCGGCGGGAAGGTCTACGCGTACGACGGGACCGACTGGGTCCAGCAGTCCACGCCCGTCGGCGAGAACCTGAAGGGGGTCGTCCGGGGCGACCCCGCGATCGCCGTCGGGGCCGGCGGGACCGTCCTCGAACGCTGACGCGGCACCCGTAGGGCGCCCGACTGGCGCCCGTTCCCCGCCGTCCCCCGTCCGTCATCCCCCCATCCGCCGCCCCTCCTCCCCCTCTCCCGGCGCCTATCGATCCGTCTCCACGCTCCCCCTCTCCCGGCGCCTATCGATCCGTCGTCACACCCCTCGTCCCCCCACGTCCCCCGATCGTCGCTCCCGCGGACGCGCCGGCCGGCGCCCCTGGTCGTCGCCCGTCAGTCGGTCGACCCCTCCGGCCACCCGTCGGCCGCCGGCCGTCCCCCCGGCCGCGGCGCGCGGCGCTCAACACACCGCGACGGTCCGGCGTCGCGGGCCGTCGCACTCGACGAGCAGCACCGACTGCCAGGTGCCCAGATCGAGGTCGCCGTCCGCGACGGGCAGCGTGACGCCGCTACCGAGCAGGATCGCCCGCAGGTGTGCGTCGGCGTTGTCGTCGATCCCGTCGTGTTGCCACCCGTCGTCGGGCACCAGACCGTCGAGCATCGACTCGACGTCCGCGAGCAGGCGGCGCTCGGCCTCGTTGACGACCAGGCCGGCGGTCGTGTGCCGGACGAACGCCGTCGCGGTGCCGGTCGCGTCCGGCGCCAGCGCCTCGCGGACCCGGTCGGTCACGTCACGGACGGCGAGGCGCGCGTCGGTCTCCACGGTGAACGTCGGCATGGCGGGCGCCCGGCCGCCGCGCACATAACACCGACGGCGATATGCGGATCGGGCCCCAACGGCGGGCGTGGCACCGCTCGCCCCGCTCCCGGCGCAGGCCGGCGCGTGGCCGGTCGATCCGGCGCTGCTCGCGGACGTCCTCGTGCGGGTGGTCCGCATCGCCGCGTTCGTCGCCGGCGGCGTCTTCCTCGCGAACGTCGCGGTGGCGATGGGCGCCGTCGAGCGGATCGCCGGCCTCTCTGGCTACCTGACCGGGCCGGCGAACCTGCCCGACGAGGTCGGCACCGCCATCCTCACCACCGCCGCCTCGACCACCGCGGGGTACGGGATGCTCGCGGAGTTCCGGGAGTCGGGCGCGCTCGACGACCGCGCGACCCTCGTGGCGGTCACGATCAACACGTTCTTCGGCTTCGTCCAGCACGTGTTCACCTACTACGTCCCCGTCCTGATCCCGATCCTGGGCGTCGAGACGGGCGTCCTCTACGTGGGCACCCGGGCGGCGATCGCGCTGGGGATCACGCTCGCCGGCGTCCTCGGCGGCGCCGTCCTGCTCTCGCCGGCGAACGTCGACCGGACCGCGACCGTCGAGACCGCGTCGGCGCCCGACGGGGGGCGGCCGTCGCTCCGGGCCGCCGCGGCCGAGGCCTGGGAGCGGACGGTCCCGAAGCTCCGTCGGATCGTCCCGCGGCTCGCGGTCGTCTACGCCGTCGTCGCGGTGCTCGTCGCGCGGCTGGACCTGCGGGCGCTGACCGCCGTCGCCGACCCGCTGACGGCGGCCGTCGGCCTCCCGGGGGCCGCGGTCCCCGTCATCGCGGTGTTCGCGTTCGACACCACCGCCGGGGCGGCCACCATCGCGCCGCTGCTCGGCGGGACGTTCACGCCGCGGACCGCCGTGGCGACGATGCTCGTCGGGGGCATCATCTCGTTTGCCGTCTCGACGTTCAAGCGGTCGATCCCCTTCCAGTACGGGATCTGGGGCCCCGCGTTCGGCTCGAAGGTGATCGCGGTGAACACGGCCCTGAAGGTCGCGTTCATCGGCGCGGCGCTCGCGGTCCTGCTGGCGGGGTGACGCGGGGGTCGCCGCCCGTGGCGGCCGGCTAGAAGCCCTCCGCGCTCAGGCTCGTGACCTCGCCGATCGGGCCGACCTCGACGTAGTGGGCCTCGCCCGCGTCGCCCGTCGGGGTGAACTCGATGCGGTAGGCGTTGCCCGGCGGCACGTCGTAGACGAGCACGCCCGTCCGGGACTCGCCGGCCGGGACGGTCGCGAGCGCCAGCGACTCCTGGTCCATCCGATCGTCCTCGGCGGCCGTCTCGCTCGCGTCCTCGTCGACGTTCTTGCGGACGCCCGGGGCCCGGGCGACGATGTTCCTGCTCGGGACGTCCATGGTGCTGTCCCCGGTGTTCTCGACCGTCAGGAGGACGATCAGGAACACGTCGTCGGCCGTCGTCCCGATCGCCTCCGGGCCGATGCGGTCGCTCCGGCGGAATCCCCGGACGGTGTAGGGGATGGCGTTCTCCCCCTCCCCGACCACGAACCGCTCGCCGACGGCGTGTGTCGGCGGCGCGGGCGTCGCCGTCTCGGTCGGCGTCGCCGTCTCGGTCGGCGTCGCCGTCTCGGTCGGCGTCGCCGTCGCCGTCTCGGTCCCCTCCCCGCCCGATCCCCCCGAACAGCCGGCCACGGCCCCGACCACGGCGCTTCCCAGGGTCGCGACGAGCGTCCGTCGCTTCATGATACCGATTGGTCAGGCGAGGGTTATATAACTAGCCGACTCGGCGGCGGTCGTCGGGGCCGGAAGCGGGAGACGGGACGGGGACCGACGGCAGGGGCGGCGCTCAGACGGGATCGCCGTCCTCGGTCCGGGGGGCGACGTGGTCGATGAACTCCGAGACCGAGGGGTCCCGGACCGTCACGTGGACCTCGATGTCGCCGAGTTCGTCCGGGCTCCCGACCGCGAAGTTGACCACCCCCTCGAAGGCCGCCTGCTTTTTCAGCGCGAACGAGAAGCCGTCCGCGTCCGCCCGCCGCCGGAACTCCCGGCGGGCGGTGTCGAGGATCTCCTGCTCGTGGAGGCGCTCGGAGAGGTGGTCGAGGTCGTGGGTCTCGGCCACGATCCGTCGGTCCTCGTGCCGGATGTCGGCCCCCGGAAAGAGGTTCCGCACGGCGTCGGCCACCCGCTCCGGGAGTTCGGTCGGCCGGACGGGGGCGACGATCCGCACGTCGATGCTGTAGATCACGACCCATCACCCGGAGCGGGTCCGTCGGTGTCGGCGGCTCCCCCGGCGTCGGGCCCGTCCCCGTCGGGCGCGGGGTCCGACCCGCCGGCGCCCCCGTCGCCGTCCGCGAGCGCGGCCGGCCCCTCGCGCAGCAGGCGGCGCACCCGCTCGCGGAACGAGTCGAGCGACCCCGCGTTCCGGATCCGCACGTCGGCGTCGGCCATCACCTCGTCCATGCCGAACCCGCGCTCGCGCGCCTCGCGGTCCCGGAGCGCCTCGCGGTCGGCGTCGGAGGCGTCCCGTCCCCGCTCGGCGAGGCGCGCGACGCGGACCTCGAAGGGGGCCTCGACGCTCACGACCACGAACGCGTCGCCGAAGGCGGCCTCGAACCGGTCGACCTCCGCGGGCGACCGGAGGCCGTCGACCAGCACCGTCCCGCCGTCGTCGAGCGCCGCCTCGACCCGGGGGAGCGACCGCGCCGCGATGGCGTCCGGACCCCCCTCCTCGCGGAGCGCCCGGGCGACCTCGCCGTGGTGTTCGGCCGGGTCCAGCCCCCGCTCGCGGCACGCCTCCCGGATCACGTCGCCCATGACGACGACCGGGACGCCCTCCTCCCGGGCGACCGCCGCGGCCTCCCCCTTGCCGCTTCCGGGGAGGCCGACGGTCCCGATGACTCGCATCGGCCTCGCCTTCCCCGCGGCCGGCCTTATGCGGTTCGTTTCCGCCGACGGCCGGCCGAACCCCCGGCGGCCCGAGCCACATTCCTTTTGCCGCTCGCCGGCCCACCGGCGGCCGGGGCACGTAGCTCAGCCCGGAGAGAGCGCCGGACTTCTAATCCGGTGGTCGTGGGTTCGAATCCCACCGTGCCCGTGCAGCGACTGCAGGGAGCGAACCGGCACGCAGGGGATTCGAAGCAGGGAGCGGGGGGTGAGCGATCGAACGGGAGCGAGTGAGGTTCGAATCCCACCGTGCCCGTGCAGCGACCGGCCCGACGGCGCCGCCGCTGGGAGCGCGGCGTCGAAAGAAAGCGGATCGTTCGGCGAACGGGGCGCGGATCGGGTGGGGGGCGTGGTGTGGGCCGCGCCTACATCGCGCCGCCCATGCCGCCCATGCCGCCCATGCCGCCACCCATGCCGCCGCCCATGCCGCCGCCGGGACCGCCGCCGGGGCCGCCGGGCGCGTCGTCGTCGTCGTCGCCGCCGCCGCCCTTCAGGTCGCCCGCGGCGATCACGTCGTCGATGCGGAGGATCATCACGGCGGCCTCCGTGGCGGACTCGATGGCCTGGGTCTTCACGCGGAGGGGTTCGACGACGCCCTCCCCGTCCATGTCGATGATGTCGCCGGTGTAGGCGTCGAGCCCGGCGCCGAGTTCGCCGTCGTCGTGGCGGGCGCGCAGGTCGACCAGCGAGTCGATGGGGTCGAGCCCGGCGTTCTCGGCGAGGGTGCGCGGGATGACGTCCAGCGCCTCGGCGAACGCCTCGACGGCCAGCTGCTCGCGGCCGCCGACGCTGTCGGCGAAGTCACGGAGCTGCAGGGCGAGTTCCGTCTCGGGCGCGCCGCCGCCGGGGAGGACCTCGCCGTCCTCCAGCGTGACGCGCACGACGCCGAGGGAGTCCTCGACGGCGCGCTCGACCTCGTCGACGACGTGCTCGGTGCCGCCGCGGAGGATGAGCGTGACCGCCTTGGCGTCCTCGACGTCCTCGACGAAGATGCGCTCGTCGCCGCCGACGTCCTTCTGGGCGACCGAGCCCGCGAAGCCGAGGTCATCCGACGAGAGGTCGTCGAGGTTCGAGGCGATGCGGGCACCGGTCGCGCGGGCCAGCGCCTTCAGGTCGCTGTCCTTGGCGCGGCGGACCGCGAGGATGCCCTCGCGGGCGAGGTAGTGCTGGGCCATGTCGTCGATGCCCTTGCCGACGAAGACGACGTCCGTGCCGGCGGCGACCAGCTTGTCGACCATCTCCTGGAGCTGCTCCTCCTCCTGGTCGAGGAACTGCTGGAGCTGGTCGGGGTCGGTGACGTTGACCTCGGCGTCGATCTCGGTCTCCTTGACCTCGAGGGCGCCGTCGAACAGCGCGACGTTGGCGTCCTCGAGCGCGTAGGGCATCTCCTCGTTGACGCGCTCCTTGTCGACGATGACGCCCTCGACGAGTTCGGAGTTGTCGATGGAGCCGCCGACGACCTTCTCGACCGAGACGTTGTCCGTGTCGATGCCCGCCTCGTCGCGCACGGCGAGGACGGCGTCGACCACCAGGTCCGCGAGGTGACCCTTGGCGGACTCGGCGCCCTTGCCGGTCATCGCCGTCGAGGCGATCTTGACAAGCGTCTCGCGGTCGTCCGCGGAGACCTCGGTCGCGGCGTCCTCGAGCACGGACTTGGCCTCCTCGGCGGCCTGCCGGTAGCCCTGCGCGAGCGTGGTGGGGTGGATGTCCTGGTCGATGAGCTCCTCGGCCTGGTCGAGGAGTTCGCCAGCGACGACGACCGCGCTCGTGGTGCCGTCCGCGACCTCGTCCTCCTGGGTCTCGGACACCTCCACGATCATGTTCGCCGCCGGGTGGTCGATGTCCATCTCCTTGAGGATGGTCACGCCGTCGTTCGTGACGACGACGTCGCCCGTCGAGTCGACGAGCATCTTGTCCATCCCCTTCGGCCCGAGGGTGGTCCGTACCGACTCGGCAACCGCCTTGCCGGCCGTGATGTTCATCGACTGGGCGTCTTTCCCCTGCGTCCGCTGGGAGTCCTCGCCCAGGATGATCATCGGCTGGCCCTGCATTCGCTGAGACATAATCGGATACGAGTTGTATGTGGTTCTATAAAAATGTTCTGGAACGCGGCGTCCGATCGGCCGAATCGGCCGCTCCGCTCGGTGTGTGAACGGTTGTCGAGAGGTGTTTTATATAGGAGTTAGCCGGAGCGGCCGACGTCGAACCCCTGGGTGAGTTCGTTGTGCTTGCGCTCGAGGAAGGCGTAGACCGAGCCGTGGGGGGCGCCGTCGAGCAGCATCTCCACGGCGCGGCGGACAGCCTCGACCTCCTCGGGCTGGCCGATGATCCCCACTGTCGTGCCGTAGATGACCACGTCGGCGCCGGTGAGTTCCTCCATCAGTTCGCGGGTCCGACCGTCCTCGCCGATGAGGCGACCCTTCTGTCGCTGGAGGTCGTTCTTGTTGCGCGCCGCCTCGGAGACGTCGATGAGTTCGAACATCCGCATCTCGTCGTCCAGAAGCGAGAGCGCGACGTCCGGCGCGAAGCCCCGGCCCACGGCCCGGACGATGTCCGGGGCGACCATGCCCCGGACGGGGTCGCCGACGGACTCGATGGCGACGCTGCCGGTCTCGCTGTCGATGTCCAGGCGGACCTCGGCACGCCGCTCGATCTCCCGCATCGTCTCGCCGCCCGCACCGACGAGCGCCCCGATGCGGTCCTGCGGGACCTTCACGTGTTGCATAGCCGCCATACCGGGCGAGTCCGGTTAAGCACTTTCATGTGCCCACCCGGCCCGGATCAGGGCCCGCCGGACCCCCCGGACGCGTCCGCCCCCTCCTGTGCGTCCGCCCCCGTCACGTACGCGCGGAGGGCCTCGGCGTCGGTGTCGGCCCCCTGTCGCCGGAAGAACGCGGCGACGTTCCGGCAGTCCCGGCGGAGGAACTCGTCGGCGTTCCGGTGGTGGACGGTGACGGCCTGCCCGAGGTCGATGACGTACAGTTCCCCCTCGTGGACGATGAGGTTGTACTCCGAGAGGTCGCCGTGGACGAGGCCGGCGTCGTGGAGGCGGCGCATGTACTCCCGGACGACCCCGTAGGCGGTCTCGGGGTTCTCCACGTCGACCTCCGCCAGCCGCCGGGCCCGGTCCTCGACCAGCCCGACCAGTTCCATCACCAGGACGTTCCGCTGGACGGCGATCGGTTCCGGCACCCGGACGCCGGCGGTCCGCGCCCGTTCGAGGTTGGCGTACTCCTTGCGCGTCCAGGCGAGCACGGTGGCCTTCTTGTCCCCGCCGATGCCCTCGAACCGGGGGTCGCCCTCCAGGTACTCGCGCATCTGCCGGAAGTTCGAGGCGGTGATCCGGTAGACCTTGACCGCGACGTCCCGGCCGTCCCGCCCCAGCGCCTCGTAGACGTTGGCCTCCTTGCCGGTCGAGATGGGGCCGCCGAACGCCTCGACGTGGCCGTCCTGGACCAGTTTGTAGACGGCGGCGAGGGTGGCGTCGTCGAAGACCGAGTCCTGCACCTTGAACCGCTCCGTGTCCTTCAGCCGCTCCCGGAACTCGGCGAACTCGCGGTCCTGCCGGCGCGCGATCCGGTCGGCGTCCGTGTCCGCGACGTCGATGGTCTCCCACTCGTCGCCGACGCCGTCGGCCGCGTCCGGTTCGACCAGCCCGTACTCCTCGCCCCCTGTCATTCGTCGGCAGCGTAGGCCGCCCGGGGGGATAAGTCCGCGGCCGCGGCGCCGGGAAGGCGGGAGGGGACCGTCGCCCGGCGGCGGGCGTCCGGCGGTGGGGAACCCGTCCGGCGAGGGGCGTCCGGCGGTGGGGAACCCGCCCGCCGCCCCGAGACCCGGCGGGATCTCAGGCGACGCCCCGGGACCCGTCGGCGCCGAACTCGTCGCGGCTCAGCCAGAGGCAGGCCAGCGCGAGGACGTCGAGCGGCGCCGAGGCCTGGAGGAACACCATCCCGATCAGGGTCGCCATCGCCACCCGGAAGAGGCTCCGCCGTCGCCGGACCCAGCGGGCCGCGAGCAGGTGGACCCCGCCCCCGAGGAGGGCGAGGACGGCGAGCACCAGCCGGTAGGCCGGCGGGACGGCGACCCCGAGCAGCCGGGGAAACGGGAGGAGGGCGAGCGCGACGCCGGCGGCGAGCGCGAGGCCGCCGGCGGCGACGAGGAGCGCGACGGCCGCCGCCGGGAGCCGCGCGCGGGTCGCCCGATCGAGCGCCATACCCGACCCGGAGCGCCGCGGGACAAAAGTCCGCCGCTCCGGGCCCTAGTCGAGCAGGTCCCGCGCGGAGTTGGCGTACAGCAGGCCGCCGGTCAGGACCGCCGCCGCCATCGCCACGAGCGGGTTCAGCAGCCCCGCGAGCGCCGCCGGAACCGCGACGGCGTTGTAGACCAGCGCGAGCCGGTTGTTCCGGGCGACCCGGCGGCGGGCCGCCGCCGCGAGGTCGAAGGCCGTCCCGACGGCCGAGAGGTCGTCGGTGACGACCGCGAGGTCGGCCGCGTCCGACGCCGCCGCCGTGCCGCTCCCGAGCGCGACCCCCAGGTCGGCGGCGGCCAGCGCCGGCGCGTCGTTGGTCCCGTCGCCGACCATCGTCACCTGCCCGTCCGCCCCGAGGCGGCGGACCGCCTCGGTCTTGCCCTCGGGCGGGACGCCCGCGACGGCCCGGTCGACGGCCTCGTGAGCGGCGAACCGGTCGACCGCCGCCCCCTCGTCCCCGGTGAGCAACACCACCTCGACGCCGCGTTCGCCCAGGTCGGCCAGCGCGTCCGCCCAGCCGTCGCGGGGCTCGTCGCCGACGACGACGATCCCGGCCGCGCGGCCGTCCCGGCCGACCACGACGGGGAGCCGGCCGGCCGCCCGCGCCTCGGCCGCCCGCGCCTCGATCCCCTCGTCCACGGACCAGCCCCGCTCGGCGAACAGGTCGGGGTGGCCGGCGAGCACCCGGTCGCCGTCGACCACCCCCTCGACGCCGGTCGCGTGGCTCGTGAACGACTCGACGCGGTCGTCGTGCCCGCCGTCGCCGTCGTCACCGTCGTCGGTGTCCGCACTGCCGCCGTCGCCGTCGCCGCCGCCGCTTCCCGGGGCCGGGAACGCGTCGGCGACGGCCGCGGCGGCGGGGTGGGCGGCCCGGCGCTCCAGGGCCGCGGCCGCCGCCAGCAGGTCCGGGGGCCCCTCGCTCGCGACGACGGTCATCCGCCCGGTCGTCAGCGTCCCCGTCTTGTCGAGGACGACGACGTCCGAGCGCCGGAGGCGTTCGAGCACGGTCTCGTCGAACACGACGATCCCCCGTTCGGTCGCCTCGGCGACGCTCGTGGCCACCGAGAGCGGCGTCGCCAGGCCGAGCGCCCACGGGCACGCCGCCAGCGGCACCGCCAGGGCCGCCAGCACGGCGGCCGGGGCTCCCGCGCCGAGCACGAGCGCCCCGGCCCCGACGGCGACGGTCAGGGCGGCGACGGCGGGCACGACGACCGCGGCGGTCGCGTCGGCCCGGCGCCGGGCGCCGTGGGTCGCGCTCTGGACCTCCCACACCGCCGCGAGCAGGTCGTCGATGCCCCGCGACGCCCGGTCCTCGACCCGCACGACCGCCGCGTCGTCGGTGACGACCGAGCCGCCGACCACGGGGTCGCCGGCGCGCTTGACGACCGGGAGCGACTCGCCGGTCACGACCGACTCGTCGACGGTGCAGGCCCCCTCGGCCAGGACGCCGTCCACCGGCACCCGCTCGCCGCGGCGGACGAGCACGCGGTCGCCCGGCGACAGCTCCTCGACGGGCACCGTCGCGGTCGTGCCCCCGGCCTCGTACCGCCGCGCCTCGTCGACGCGGGACAGCGTGAGTTCGGTGAGCCGCGCGACCGCCCGCTGCTTGCTCCGCTGCTCGTAGAAGTTCGCGGCCACCACCGCGGCGGCGACGGCCACGGTCAGGTCGTAGTAGACGTCGATCCGACCCAGGGCGACCGCCAGCGTGCCGTAGAGGAAGGCGCCGACGACGGTGATCGAGACGAGCAGGTCCGTCGTCGGCCGCCGCATGCGCAGGCTGACGTACGCCCCGCGCAACAGCGGCGCCCCGGTGAACAGGAGGACGACGCCGGCGAGGGTGAAAAAGAGCGGCAGCGCCAGCAGCCGCCCACCCACCCCGCCCCCGAACCCGACGGCGCCGGCCCAGTCGAGGCCCAGGAGCGCGGCGGCGTGGGCCGGATAGGTCAACAGCACGTACGGGAGCAGGAGGAAGGCGGCGAAGACGACGCCGGCGGCGTACCGGTAGCCGAGCACGTCCGCGATGCCGGCCGACCGGGCCGCGACCGCGGCCGAGTCGACGGTCGCGTCGTCTCGGGGGGCGGCGTCGTACCCGGCGACGCTCAGGGCGTCCCGCAGGTCGGCCGGTGCGATCAGGTCGGGGTCGTGATCGACCCGGACCGTCTCGGTGACGTAGCTCGCCTCCGCGTCGAGTACCCCCGCACACCCCTCCGCGACCGACTCCAGGAACGGCTCGGCGGCGGCCGAGTGCATCCCGTCGACGCGGAGGAAGGTCCGGGCGGGGGGCGCCCCGCTGTCGGACGGGACGTCCCCGGATCCGGGAGCCGGCGCCTCCGGGGACGGCCCGTCGAACGTCCCGCGCAGGTCCCGGCAGCCGTCGCTACAGACCGGTTCGTCCGGGCCGCCTGGGCCGTCGCCGTCGGCCCCGGCGGCGGCCCGGTCCGGGAGCGGTCGGCCACAGAACGCACAGGTGTCGGTCGTGTCGGACAGGGCGGAATCACCTCCCGGGCGGCCGGGGGCGTCCCTGACGGCCGCGCCCGGCCGTTCGCGTCACCGTCGGGGCCGGGCCGCCGGCCGGGCGGCGTCGATGGGGGGCCCGGACGACGGACCGGAGCCGGACGGGACGGACGGGGCGGACCGGGCGGACGGGCGGATCACCCGATGTGGCCCTCCTCGCGGAGCTGGTCGGCCTCGTTCTTCTCGTACCGCCAGACGACGTCCGCCTTCTCGTCCTGCCAGTCCCAGGGCTCGACGATCACCACGTCGTCCTCCCGGATCCAGATGCGCTTTTGCATCCGTCCCGGAATCCGGGCCGTCCGTTCGACGCCGTCGGCGCACCGCACCCGCACCCGGTTGGCGCCGAGCATCTCCGTCACCACGCCGAACACCTCGCCGTCGTCGGGCATCCGGAGGTCGCGGCGGGACCCGTTGTCCTCGCTCATCGTCCGCACGTGGTCGGGCCGTCGGTTTAAACCCGCCGACACTCGGGCCGGCGCCGTCGCCCCGCCGGACGGCGGCGGGAGCGGCCGGCCTACTCGCCGGAGGCCATGGCGGCCAGGCGCTCGCGCCCCGGCGCCACCAGCCGGTCGAGGTAGCCCGCGAGCGCGCTTTTCGCGTCGGCCGGGTGGAGGTCGCCCGCCTCCAGGTCGGCCGCCAGCGCCCCGTAGGACTCGTAGGCGAGGTCGCCGCCGTACTCCTCGGGCCGCTCGACGACCACGCGGTCGAACCGCGGGAAGACGTGGTACTCGAACAGCTGGAGGACGGGGTTCTCCCGCGCCGCCCCGTCGTCGGTCGGCTCCGGGTCCCGGGTCGGCGGGCAGTACGCCCCCTCGACCTTCTCCGCGATGTCGGCCGCCGAGTCCGCCATCGAGATGGTGACCCCCTCCGAGGAGGACATCTTCCCGACGCCGGTGTCCAGGTCCGCGATCAGCGGCGTGTGGAGGCAGGTCGGGGCCTCGTAGCCCACGGACGGCAGCGTGTCCCTGGCGAGCATGTGGACCTTCCGCTGTTCCATTCCCCCGACCGCGAGGTCGATGTCGAGGTACTCGATGTCCAGCGCCTGCATCAGCGGGTAGACCGCCTGCGAGACCGTCACGGTCGCGCCGCTTTTGATCTCGCTCATCGCCCGCTCGGCCCGGGCGAGCGTGGTCTCCAGTTCGAGCGCGTGGAGGTCGAGCACGTACTCACGGTCGAACTGGAACTCCGAGCCGAGGACGAACTCGGTCCGGTCCTCGTCGAGGCCGTACGCGAGGAACTGCGCCCGCATCCGCTCGGCGGTCGCCCGGATCTCGTCGAACGTCCCCTTGTCGTTGAGGTAGGCGTGCACGTCGGCCAGCAGCACGACGACCTCGAAGCCCGCCTCCTGGAGGTCGATGAGCTTGTTCGCCGTGAGCATGTGCCCGACGTGGAGGACCCCCGACGGCTCGTACCCGACGTATGCCCGCCGTCCCCCGGGATCGTCGGCCAGCGACCGGACCTCCCCCTCGGTCACGGCCTCGGCCGCGTTCCGGGTGATGCGCTCGTAGGCGTCCATACCCGCGATATCGCCGTTCGTCGGTTATGTCTTCCGGAGGGGCGAAACCGGCCGGACGGCCGGCGCCGGCGGACCGGTGACGACCGCCCCGGCGGGCGGGGATCCGGGCGGCCTACGTCCCCGGGAGGAGGTCGCCGAGCGACGCCCCGACGCTCATCGGGACGAACGCGACCACGGCGTTGGCAAGCGCCACCGTCGGCGTCCCCCAGTCGACCCGCCCCCAGGCGGTGAGCATCACGACCGCCGTGAGGAACGACACCCCGAGCACCCCCACGAGCCGGCGGGGCACCAGGCCGAGGATCGGCTTGTGGACGCGCACGTGCTGGATGTCGGCGACGTACAGGATGCCGATGGTGAGGCCGACGGCGAACAGGGCCGTCCCGGCGAGGAAGGCGGGGCGATCCGCGAGGAACGCCCCGACCTCCTGGGTCCCGCCCTCAACGGCCATCGGGATGCCAAAGAGGATGCTCCCGAGGAAGGCCTCGGCGAGGTCCCCCCTGTCGTACCCCCGGATGACGCGGCCGAACGGGCTCGTCGGCTGCGCGGTCTCCATGGCCACGCGCATCGTCTCGCGGACCTGTTCCTGGGCCGCCGGGGAACTGACCATCGCCTCGAGTTCCTCGAGTTCGTCGAAGAGGTCGCCCATGTCGCTTGTCTCCGGGTCGCTCATGCCGGCCCTCCCCCCCGCGTCGGGACGGATCGGTCGGCGGGCGCGCCGGCCGTCGCGTCGGCGGTCATACGGCCCCGAACGACGGCGACGGCCTAACCTCTGCCGGCCCGCGACGCCGCGGGCTCCGCGGTTCCGGGGCTCCGGGCTCCGTGGCCCTTGGGTTCCGTGACTCCGCGGCTCTTCGATCCCGGGGCGGGCCGAGCCGGCACCGGCGGACCGGGGCCGGACCGTGGGGGTCAGTCGCCGCCCCGCCCGTCGGCCCGGTGCTCGCTGATGATCTCGTCGACCATCTCGGCGGTCCGGTCGCGGCGCCGCTCCCGGGCGCGCTCGCGCCAGTCGGCGAGCGCGGCCTCGACCTCGCTCTCGCGGGCGACCGCGAGTTCGTCGACCTCCTGGATCGTCACGTCGGCGGCGGGCGCGACGGGCACGCCGCGGTCGAACAGGGCCTCGTCGGCGGCCTCGGGGAGGCGGCCGTCCCGGAGCACGATCCGCGGGCCGGCGTCGGCGAGCAGTTCGGCCGTCGAGCGGCCGGCGCCGCTGGCGTCGCGCAGGTAGACGACGTCGCCCTCGGCCAGCCCGTACCGCTCGTCGGCCCGCTCGATCGCGTCCCGGGTGAACTGCTCGATCACCTTCACCGGGACGAGGTTCCGCCCCGCCGAGACGTCGCTGAAGTTCGAGTGGTCGAGCTTCCACAGCGCCTTCAGCCGCTCGACCTTGTCCTCCAGCTCCGCGACCCGCTCGCGCTCCGCGTCGCGCTCGCGCTCCAGCCGGTCGGCCTCGCGTTCGAGCCGCTTGACCTCGCGGCGCTCGCGGGCCCGCCGGCGCTCCTCCCGCCGGGCCTCCGAGAGCTCCTCCTCGTACTCCGCGATCCGCGCCTCCTTCTCCTCGACGGTGTCCTCCAGGTCCGCGACGTGGGACTCGAGCCGGTCGACGCGGCGCCGCAGCCGCCGGATCTCGCGCTCCTCCTCGGTGGGTTCGCGGGGGTCGTGGTCCGGCTCCGCCTCGTCGGGCTCCTCGTCGTCGCGCAGGTCCGCGAGGACCGCCTCGACGGACTCGTCGCTCCCCACCACCCGGGCGAGGACGGCCCCGAGGTCGAACTCGGGGGGGACCTTCGCCCCGATCCGGTCGAACTGGTCCTCGTGGTCGTCGTAGGCGAAAAGCGCCGCCGCCAGCGCGTCGCGCTCGTGGTCGTTGTCGTAGGCGGCGTCGCGGGTACGGTGGAGCTTCTCGTCGACCGGGAGGTCGGTCGTCGGCGTCCAGCCCGCGGCGTCGAAACTCCGGCGGAACTTCTCGACCGTCTCCGGCATCGGGGTCACGTCGGCCGCGACCAGGATGGGCCGGCCGCGCTCGACCAGCCACTCGATGACCGCGGCGGTGTCGGCGGTGCGCGTCGAGTGGACCTCCAGGGGCTCGCCGTCGAGGTCCACGACCGCGACCGCCGTCGTCGTCCCGGGATCGATGCCCACGATGACGCGGTCTCGCCGGCGGACCAGGGGCTCGAACTCGATGCCGTCCCGGCGCTCCTGCTCGATCTCGACCCGGGTGTCGCCGTTCCGGCCGGCCGAGACGGGGATCGCCTCGGGCGGCGCCTCGACGGCGAAGGTGGCGTTTGCGTAGCCGCCGTACTTCTCGGTGACGTCGCGCTCGTAGTCCAGGCCCGCGTCGTCGAGCGCCGACTCGACCTCGCGGGCGCGCCGCCTGACGCTCCCGTGGATCCGTCGGGTGTAGCGGTCCTGGCTCCACCCGCCGCCCCCGGTCGAGCGGCCCCGCGAGACCCGGACCCGGGTGGTGTCGGCGAACGCCCGCACCGCCTGACCGACGTTGCCGGCGGCCAGCCGCGCGGCCGCCTCCGCCTCCGCCATCGGCTCCTTGCCGTAGGGAACCCCGTGTCGGGAGGCGACCCGGGACAGCGACTCCGGGCGCTCGGCGCCGGTCACCTGGACGAGGGTCGTTTCGTGGGGGAGCCACCGCAGGAAGCGGATCAGGTCGTCCTTGTCGGCCGCGAGTTCGTAGACGTTGTCGGTCGCCAGCAGCGCCGGCTCCTCGCGCTCGACCAGGCGGCGCAGTTTCCGGTAGGTCACCACGTCGCGCTCGACGGACGGCCCCTCGTCCCCGCCGCGGCCGTCGAGCGCCACCAGCGCGAACGACGGGGCGTCGCCGCGGACGTCCCCGCTCTGGACGTCCACGCCGTAGACCAGCGAGTCGAGCGCGCTCGTCCGGGCGGTCACGCCACGCCGTTGGCGACGGCCGCCCAAATACCCCACGCCGCGGCGGCGGGGCGATCGCCGGACGGGCGCGAGGGCCGGGGGCGGACGGGACGGGAAACCGGGGCCGCCCGGCCGCCGGACCGCGCGGATCTACCGGGCGAGCCGCCCCCGGCCGACCGGGATCACCCGGCCGCCGACCCCGACGGTCACCCCGTCGGCCCCGTCGGTCGCCTCGATCCCGAGCAGCGACGGCCGGCCCATCTCGTGGCCCTGCTCGACGCGGGCCTCGACGGTCGCGGCCCCGAACCACCGGCGGCGGGCGAGGTAGGCGGCGAGACAGCCGTTCGAGGAGCCCGTCGCGGGGTCCTCGGGCACGCCGTAGAACGGGGCGAACACCCGCGCCGCGAGGTCGTGTGCCCCGTCTCGGGGGTCGGCACAGAACGCCAGCACGTTCTTCGCGTCCCGGCCGTCGACGAACGCGTCGTAGGCGTCGCGGTCGAGGTCGATCGCCGTCAGGGCCCCGCGGTCGGACAGCCCGACCACGGCGGTCGGCAGCCCGGTCGAGACGACCTGGGGGGTGCCCTCGACCGCGTCCGGCGCGAGGCCGAGCACCCCCGCGACCGTCGCCGGGTCGAGCTCGTCGCCGAACGTCGGCGCCCGCTGGGTCATCCAGAGGGTGCCGTCCTCGCGGGCGGCGACGGGCACCGGCCCGACCCCGAGGTCGAGCGTCGTGTCCCCCTCGCCCTCGCCCTCGCCGCGCAGGGTCCGCAGGACGTGGGCGGTCCCGAGCGTCGGGTGGCCGGCGAAGTCGATCTCGGCCTCCGGGGTGAAGATCCGGACCGTGCCGTCCGCGACGGACTCGACGAAGGTGGTCTCGGAGAAGCCGAACTCCGCGGCCAGCGCGAGCATCGCGTCGTCGTCGAGGCGGCCGCGGGACTCGACGACCGCGAGCTGGTTGCCGGCGTACGGGCGCTCGGCGAACACGTCGACCAGGTGGAACCGGGGGCCGTCCGGGGCCGGATCGGGGGCGGGATCGGACATCGCCGGGGCGAGGGCCCGGGGGCTGAAAAGTCAGGCGTCGTCCGCGTCGGGGAAGGGCACCTCGACGGTCCGGCCGTCCTCGGCGACGAACGCCTCGCCGTCGAACCGGTCGCGCGCCTCCCGTGCGAGGACGGAGGGGTCGCCCGCGTACCGCGAGGAGACGTGGGTCAGCGCCAGCCGCCGGGCGCCGGCGCGGGCGGCGACCCCGGCCGCCTCCCGGGCGGTCGAGTGGCCGGTCGCCCGGGCCCGGTCGGCCTCGCTCTCGGCGAAGGTGCCGTCGTGGATCAGCAGGTCGGCGTCCGCGGCGGCCGCGACGGTCGCCTCGGTCGGGCGGGTGTCGCCCGTGTAGACCACCCGCCGACCGGGCCGGGGCGGGCCGACCACTTGCTCCGGATCGATCACGCGCCCGTCGTCGAGTTCGACCGACTCGCCGGCGTGGAGGCGCCCGTACGCCGGGCCCGGCGGGATGCCGAGGGCCTCCTCGGCTTTCTCCCGGTCGAACCGGCCGGGGCGGTCGTCCTCGACCAGCGCGTAGCCGACCGCCGTGGTCCGGTGGTCGGCGTCGAACGCCCGGACCTCGTAGCCGTCGGCCGCGAGCGCGACGTCCCCGGGCGCGACCTCCCGGACCCGGACCGGAAACCCGGGGCGGTGGCCGGCGGCGCGGACCAGGTCCTGGAGGTGGCCCTTCGTGCCGGGCGGGCCGTGGACCGCGAGCGGGGCCTCCCGGTCGTTGAAGTCGAAGCTCTGGACCAGCCCCGGGATGCCGAGCACGTGGTCGCCGTGGAGGTGCGTGACGAAGACATGCGAGAGCGCGAAACCGGTGCCGAACCGCATCATCTGGCGCTGGGTCCCCTCGCCGCAGTCGAACAGGAACTGGTCGCCCTCGCGGTTGACGTGGATCGCGCTCGGAGCACGGTCGGTCGTCGGGACCGCGCCGCTCGTGCCCAGAAACGTCACGCGGAGCGCCATGGCCGGGGGTGTGGGACCGACGGGCTTAGGCGCGTCGGGTCGCGGGCGGCGGGCGGGAGCGGGCCGCGCGGCGGCCGGCGGTCGGGGGCGTCGGCGACCGGCCGGGGGCGTCCCCGAGCGGAGGGGTTTTACTCCGGCGCCCGGTAGCCGGGGGCGATGGACGCGCCGCTGTGGACCGAGGCCCACGCCCCGGACCTCGACGACCTCCCGCAGTCCGAGGCCCGGGAGCGGCTGGAGCGGGCGGTCGACCAGCCGCTGAACCTCGTGGTCCAGGGCCCGCCCGGGGTCGGCAAGACGGCCGGGGTCCGCGCGATGGCCCGGGCGGCCCACGCCGACCCCGAGTCGGACCTGTTCGAACTCAACGTGGCGGACTTCTTCGACCGGACGAAAAAGGAGATCCGCGAGGACCCCCGGTTCGAGCATTTCCTGCAGGGGCAGACCGAGGTCTCCAAGCAGTACCGCCGCGCCGGCGACCGGCGCAACAAGTACAAGCGCGACTGGTCGAAGCGGTCGATGCTCGGCCACGTCCTGGCGGAGTACGCCGGCCACGCCCCCGCCACGGGGAGCTACAAGACGCTGGTGCTCGACAACTGCGAGGCGATCCGCGAGGACTTCCAGCAGGCGCTGCGCCGGGTGATCGAGCGCAACCACCGCACCACGCAGTTCGTGCTCGTCACGCGCCAGCCCTCGAAGCTCATCCCCCCGATCCGGTCGCGGTGTTTCCCGGTCCCGGTGCGCGCCCCGACGGTGGACGAACTGGTCGGGGCGCTCGAACGGATCGTCGAGCGCGAGGGCGTCGCCCACGACCGGGCGGGCCTCGAGTACGTGGCGGGGTACGCCGACGGCGACGTGCGGGCGGCGACCCTCGGCGCACAGTCGGTGGCGGTCGAGGCCGGCGAGATCACCGAGGAGGCCGCCTACGAGGCGCTCTCGGAGGTCGGTCACGACGACGCGCTGCGGGCGGTGCTCGCCGACGCCCGGGCGGGCGACATCGCCGGCGCCCGGGACGGGATCGACGACCTGCTGGATGAGGGCTACGACGGCCCGACGCTCCTGCGCGACCTCCTCCGGGTCGCGCGGGCGGCGGCGGCGTACGACGGCGACACGGTCGCCCGCCTCCACCGGCTGGCCGGCCCCGTCGATCACGACCTCGTCACGGGGACGAACGACCGCCTCCACCTCGCGCGGCTGCTCGCCCGGTGGGGGACGGACGCCGACGGGACGGAGGGGACGGCCGGGGCGGGGGAGACGGGGGAGGCGGCGGACTGATCCATGCGCGTCGCGCCGGGGGGATGGCGGCGCGCGTTCGCGCTGTTCGCGCTGGCGCTGCCGGCGCTCGTCGTCCCGACGGTCGCGCTGGCGCTGGCGCTGGCGGGCTACGCCGTCCTGGCGTTCTACCGCGATCCCGAGCGGACGCCGCCGCCGTCGGGGATCGTCTCGCCGGCCGACGGCCGCGTCAGGATCGTCCGCGAGGAGGACGGCCGGGTCCGGGTCGGGATCTTCATGAACGTCACCGACGTCCACGTCAACCGGGCGCCGCTGGCCGGGGACGTCAGCCGCGTCGACCACCGGCCGGGCGGCCACCTCCCCGCGTTCTCGAAGGCCTCCGAGCGCAACGAGCGCGTCGAGATCGGGTTCGCGGACCCCGAGTACGACCTCGCGCTCGTGGCCGGGACGGTCGCCCGCCGGATCACGCCCTACGTCGCGCCGGGCGACCGGGTCGGGCGGGGCGAGCGGGTCGGGCACATCGCCTTCGGCTCCCGGGTGGACGTGGTCCTGCCCGCGGGCGTCGACCCGGACGACGTGCGGGTCTCGACCGGCGAGCGCGTCCGGGCGGGCGAGACGGTGATCGCCGGCGCGCCCGACGCCGCCGGGGCGTCCGACTGAGCGGGGTCAGGCCGTCAGCGCGTGGACGTGCCGGGTGAGCGACCGGTGGACCCGCCGCTCGTGGACCGCCTCGACGGTCCACCCGGCGGCCGCCGCGGCGTCCCGCAGCGGCCGGTCCCCGACGACGGCGGCCCGGGGGGCCACCCGGCGGGCCTCCGACAGGACGCCAGCGAGCAGGTCGTCGCCCCCGACGACCCGCGACTGCCGGCCGTACGGGGCGTCCACCACCACCGCGTCGACGGCGTCGTCCCGGAGGGGCAGGGCGGTCGCGTCGGCGCGCAGGAGTTCGACGGCGGCGCCGGCACCGCGGGCGTCGGCGGCGGGCCCGTCGCCCGCACGCCCGTCCGGCCCGTCGCGGTTCGCTCCGTCGTCGCCGCCGTCACCGTCCCGCCCGGTCCCCAGGTACGCCCGGAGGTTCTCCCGGGCGCCGCGAACCATCTTCCGCTGGGCGTCGGCGCCGACCACGAGGGCGCCGACCAGCCCCGCCTCGATCAGCAGGCCGCCGGTGCCACACATCGGGTCGAGCACGCGCCGGCCGGGGCCGGCGCCGGCCACGTTGGCGACCGCACGGGCGTCCAGCGGGTCCATCGCCCCGGGCTGGAAGAACGGGCGGTCCGTCGGCGCCCGGTCGCCGTAGTCCCGGACGCTCTCGGCGACCTGCCAGCCGACGAGGCAGGCGTCGCCGCCGAACGAGGCCCGGAGGACGTGGTCGGGGTCGTCGAGGTCGACCGCGAACCCCCGGGCGACGAGCGCCGCGCCCAGTTCGCGCTCGGCCGCGGCCGTCGAGACGCCGGCGGTCCCGCGGACGTCCCGGGCGCGGACCGCGACGGTGCCCGCGCGGTCGAGCGACGCCGCCGCCACCAGCGCCCGCGCCGCGTCCACGTCGGCGGCCGTCCGGCCCAGGAGGTCGACCGCCGCCCGGGTGTACGCGAGGTGGCGGACCCGGCCGACGCGCAGGCCGGTCGCGGTCGCCAGCCCCGGCGCGACGACGGTCACGTCGGCCGCGACGCTCCCGGCCTCCAGGGCCGCGAACGCGTCGTCCTCGCCGCCGAACTCCAGGCCGTGCACGTCGCCCCCAAACCCGGGCGCCGACATAGGGCTGTCGTCGGGCGGGTGACCTATCAGATCCCCCACCAACCTTTTTAAATCTTAGCCGCGGTACTTAAGCCAGGGATGACGGATCCGAAGGAAACGATCAACATCGAGAACGTCGTCGCCTCGACGGGCATCGGCCAGGAGCTCGACCTCCAGAGCGTCGCGATGGACCTCGAGGGAGCGGACTACGATCCCGAGCAGTTCCCGGGCCTGGTCTACCGCACGCAGGACCCCAAGTCGGCCGCGCTGATCTTCCGGTCGGGAAAGATCGTCTGCACCGGCGCGAAGTCGACCGACGACGTCCACGAGAGCCTCCGGCTGGTCTTCGAGAAGCTCCGCGACCTGAACATCCGCGTCGAGGACGACCCCGAGATCACCGTCCAGAACATCGTCACGTCCGCGGACCTCGGGCGGACGCTCAACCTGAACGCCATCGCCATCGGCCTGGGCCTGGAGAACATCGAGTACGAGCCCGAGCAGTTCCCCGGCCTGGTCTACCGGCTCGACGAGCCCGACGTGGTCGCGCTGCTGTTCGGATCCGGGAAGCTCGTCATCACCGGCGGGAAGGAGCCGGCGGACGCCGAGCGGGCGGTCGACGTCATCGTCTCGCGGCTGACCGACCTCGGCCTGCTCGAGTGATGGGTCCGGGGCCGACGACGCCGCTCCAGGCGACCGGCGGCGCCCTCGCGGTCGCGGGCACGTTCGCGTCGCTCGCGCTCTTCCTCGCGCTCACGGCCCACATCGCCGCGCGGAACGTGCTCGGCGACGTCGCCGCGCGCAACGCCCTCGCCGTCGGGGCGCCGCCGGCCGCCGTCGCGGTGATCGTCACGGCGCTCGACCTCCCGCCGTGGCTCGGGATCGGGTGCGCCCTCGTCATCGACGGCCTGCTCGTCGCCCGCCTCTACGGCGTCGGCCGGCGCCTGGGCGCCTACATCACGTTCATCCACGCCGTCGTGAGCGTCATCCTCGGGGCGATCGTCGTCTCGCTGTGGCTGCTCATCCGGTCCGCGCCGGGATGAGCCGACGCGCAGCCCTCGCGCGGCTCGCGTGGCCCGCCTGGAACGCCGCCGAGCGTCGCCCCCGGGCGCCGGTCCGGCTGGTCCTGTTCGCCCTCGCGCTGGGGCTGGCGGCCGCCGGGATCGGGCGGGCCCTCGGCCGCCTCGGCCCCCGTCGGCTCGACCGGCTCCTGGGCCCCGTCCCGGGGGACGTCGCCGCGGCGGTCGGCGGTCCCGCGGCCGTCCTCTGCCTCCTCGCGCTCGCCGCGGCCGCGCTCGACCGCCGTCGGCTCCGCGACTACGGCCTCGGGATCGACCGCGACTGGTGGCTGGACTTCGGGGCGGGGCTCCTGCTCGGCGCCACCCTGATGACGCTCGTGTTCGCCGTCGAGTCCGCCGCCGGCTGGGCGGCCGTGGTCGGGACCGCCCGGGCGGCGGGGCCGCGGGCCTTCCCGGCCGCGTTCCTCGCCGTCACCGTCCGCCTGCTGGGCGCGGGCGCGGTCGAGGAACTCCTCGTCCGGGGGTACGCCCTCACGAACCTCGCGGAGGGGTGTCGGGCGCTCGGCCCCCGGCGGGCGGCGGCGGTCGCGACCCTCGGCTCGTCGGCGCTGTTCGGCGCGCTCCACGCCGGCAACCCGAACGCGACGGCCGCCTCGACGGCCGCCGTCGCGCTCGGGGGGGTCATGCTCGCGCTCGCCTACGTCCTCACGGGCGAGCTGGGCCTCCCGATCGGCCTCCACGTGGCCTGGAACCTGTTTCAGGGCCCGGTCTACGGCTACCCGGTCAGCGGGGTGGACCTCGGCGTCTCGGCGCTCGTCCTCGCGCGGTCCGGGCCGCGGGTCGCGACCGGCGGCGCGTTCGGCCCCGAGGCCGGCCTGACGGGCGTCGGCGCGATGGCCGTCGGGATCGCCGCCGTCGTCGGGTACGCCCGTCGGCGGCGGGGACGGGGGACGGCGCCGGTGGCGGTCCCCGCGCTCAGGTGGTGGCGGTGGGCGCGGCCTGCCGCGCGCGACGGCGGCGAGCGCGGGGGAACCGGGTGAGGGGAGCCGGGGCCGGGCCGGAGCCGCGGGGAGCCGAGAGCGGGAGCCGGGCCGGAGTCGTGGCGGGAGCCGGGAGGGGGGCAGGGGCGCGGGGCCAAGACGCGGCGGTTCACTCGACGAGGCGCTCGATCTCGGTCACCAGGATGTCGCTCGCCCCGGCCGCTTTCAGGTCCGTGACGGCCTCGTAGACGTCCCGCTCCTCGACGACGGCGTGGACCGCGACCCGGTCCCCGCCGCCGGCCACGTCCATCACCGTCGGGCCGCCGAGCCCGGGGATCACCGACCGGACCTCGTCGAGGCGGTCCCGGGGCGCGTTCATCATCAGGTAGCGCTTGCCGTCGGCCGCGAGCACCGACGAGAGCCCCGTCGCGAGCTGCTGGACTTTCGGCTCCTCGGCGACGTCGGGCCGGGCGAACAGCCGGACCGACGAGTGCAACACCGTGTCGACGACCGCCAGCCGATTGACCGCCAGGGTCGTGCCCGTCGAGGTGATGTCGACGATGGCGTCGGCCATGTCGACGTGGGGGGTGAGCTCGGTCGCGCCCGTCACCTCGACGATCTCCGGATCGACCGCGCGGTCCGCGAAGTACGCGGCGGTCACGGTCGGGAACTCGGTGGCGACGGTGCCGCCCGCGAGGTCCTCGACGGACGCGATGGCCCCGTCCTCGGGCGCGGCGAGCACGAGCCGACACCGGCCGAACTCGAGGTCAACCAGGTCGACCAGGTCCGCGCCGGACTCGCGCACCTGGTCGAGGCCCGTGATGCCGGCGTCGGCGGCGCCGTCTCGGACGTACTCCGGGACGTCGGCGGCGCGGACGAACAGCACCGTCACGTCCGGGTCGACCGTGTCGGCGTAGAGCTTCCGGTCCGAGCCCTCCTCGACGTGGAGCCCGGCCCGTTCGAGCAGGTCGAGCGACGGCTCGTGCAGGCGACCCTTGTTGGGCACGGCGACGCGCATACCACAGACCGCCCGCGGGGCGGAAAGTGCCTTTCGACGCGGGCCGTCGCGCGGCCCGGCGCGCCGGGACGGTCGAAAAGATTGATAGCCGCGAACCGACTTCGGTTCGGCATGGCGAGCGCGCTCGACGAGGACACCCGGCGGGCCATCGACGAGGGGCGGGCCACGGCCGGCGACATGCTCCGGGCCGCCCGGTCGGACCTCCGGAAGGTGTTCCTGGTCTTCCTCGCCGGCTTCCTCGGCTCGTTTTACGCGCTCCGGCTCTACGTCTGGGACTTCCTGAAGGGCGTCACCGAGGCGCGGATGGACGCCGCCACCCGCCAGAGCTACGAGATCATCGCCCAGACCCCGTTCGACGTCATCCTCCTGCAGGCGAAGATCGGGATGGTCGTCGGGGTCCTCGTGGCGATCCCCCCCTTCCTCTACTACGCGAAGGACGCCCTGATCGCCCGCGGGCTCTGGCCCTCGACCCCGGTCCCGCTGTGGAAGGCCGTTCCCCTCGCCGGCCTCTCGGTCGCGCTCTTCGTGGCGGGGCTGGCCTACGGCTACGGCCTCTTTTTCCCGTTCATGTTCTCCTTCCTGGCCGGCAACGCCCTCTCGGTCGGGTTCACGCCCACCTACTCGATCGTCCTGTGGGCGGAGTTCGTCTTCCTGCTCACCCTCTCGTTCGGCCTCGCCGCCCAGCTCCCGCTGGCGATGACGGCGCTCTCGTACGCCGGGATCGTCCGGTACGAGACCTTCCGGGACAAGTGGCGGCACGCGGTCGTCGGGATGTTCGCCTTCGGGGCCCTGTTCACGCCGCCGGACCCGTTCACGCAGGTGATGTGGGCGACGCCGATGCTCCTGCTGTACGGGGTCAGCCTCTACCTGGCGAAGGTGGTGGTGACCGCCAAGCGGGGCTCGGAGCGGATCGACGTGGCCCGGACCGCCCGCCGCCGCTGGAACACGATCCTCGGCGCGGGCGCCGTCGGCGTCCTCGCGGTCTACGGGTTCTACACCCGCGGGGGGGTGGCCCTGGCCAACGGCCTGCTCGCGGCGGTCGGCTCCAGGTACCGCGTCCTGGCGGCCGGGACGACGCTCGGCGTCGCCCCCGAGACAGCCGCCGCCGTCTACGGCGTCGTCGGCGGCCTCGTGGGCGCGGTCGCGGCGCTTGCCTACCACGTCTACGCCGGGATCGAGGCCGACGTCGGGCCGGCCGAGGCGGGCGCGCCCGGCGACATCGACCTCGCCGACCTGGACGCGGCGGGAGTGCGCGCGGCCCCGCCGGAGGCGTTCGCCGGCCTCGACGAGGAGGCCGCGAGCGCCATCGCGGCCCGCGCCCTGGAGGCGGGCGACGAGGCGAAGGCCCGGGCGGTCCTCGACCGGTTCGACGAGGTCAACGAGGGGGCGGCGGACGACGGGGACGGCGACGGGCCGGAGGTGCGAGACCGCACGGAGCGCGCCGCGGGGGCCTTCGCCGACGAACTGACCGACGGCGAGGCCGACGAGGAGGAGATCGGGGGGTACGTCGACGACCTCTCGTTCGTGCTCGACAGCCTCACCTCCAAGTCGTTCCGCATCGCGCTGGTCTTCGCGCTGGTGCTCGCGGGCACCTTCGGCTGGCTCTACACCGGCGGGATCGGGCGGGTGTTCGAGCACTTCCTCTCGCGCCTGCCCGACGTCGTCGCGCCGGACACCATCCGGGTGGTGGCGCTGCACCCGATGGAGGCGCTGATCTTCGAGGTGAAGTTCTCGACGCTGGTGGCGGCCGTCGCCACCCTGCCGCTCGTGGCCTACTACGCCTGGCCGGCGCTCCGCGAGCGGGGGCTCGTCCGCCGGCACCGCCGGACGGTCTTCGTCTGGACCGGGACGCTCCTCGCCGGGCTGATCGGCGGCTTCGCGGTCGGCTACCTCTACGTCGCCCCGGGGGTCATCTCGTACCTCGTCGTCGACGCCCTCCGGGCGGACATGGTGATCGCGTACCGGATCTCCGACTTCTTCTGGCTCATCCTCTTCACCACGGTTGGGATCGGCGTCCTGCTCGACATCCCGGTGTTCATGGTCCTCCTCAACACCGCCGGGATCCCCTACCGCACGATGCGGAACCGCTGGCGGGAGGTGACCGTGGGGATCATGGCCTTCGCCGCGGTGTTCACCCCGGCGGACGCGATCACGATGCTGCTCGTGACGATCCCGCTGATGGCCGCCTACGGCCTCGGCCTCGGGGTCCTCTTCCTGATCACCCTCGGCGGGCGGCGCGACCTGGCGCCGCCGCGCGCGAGCGAGGCGGACGCGGGGTGAGCGGACGGGGGCAGGGGCGGGACCGGGATCGGAATCGAGCCGGGAGGGGGCGGGGGCGCAACGGTTTTGCCACGGGGCGGCGAGGGAACGGGCGATGGACGCGCCGGTTCGGGTGCTTCTCGTCGGGCACGAGTCGTTCGCGGACGCCGCCGCGGCCCGGCTCGAAGGGTCGAGCGACCGGATCGCCGTCGGCACCGCGCCGGACGCCGACGCGGGGTTCGACCGGCTCGACGGGGGCGGCGTCGACTGCGTCGTCGCCCACCGCGACCTACCCGGCGGGAGCGGCGTCGAGTTCCTCGCGGCCGTCCGCGAGGCCCACCCGGACCTCCCGTCGGTCCTCGTCACCCGCGGCGAGGCCGAGGTGGCCGCGAGCGAGGCCGTCGCGGCGGGAGTGACCGACCGCTGCCGGGCGGGGGACGAGGGGTGGTGTCGGCTGCTCGCCGCCCGGATCGAGGACGCCGTGGACGCCCGCCGCTCGCGGCGGACGCTGCGCGAACGCACCCGACGGCTGGAGACGCTCATCAGCAACCTGCCGGGGATCGTCTACCGGTGCCGGAACGAGCGGGGCTGGCCGATGGAGCGCGTCGAGGGCGACGCCGAGGGGCTCACCGGGTACGCCGCCGAGGACCTGGAGGGGCCGGTGTCCTGGGAGGAGGCGGTGGTCCACCCCGACGACCGGGAGTCGGTGTGGGAGGCCGTCCAGGACGCGCTCGCGGGCGACGACTCCTTCGAGGTGACCTACCGGATCCGCACGGCCGACGGGGCCACGAAGTGGGTGTGGGAGCAGGGGCGCGGCGTGGACGGGCCGGACGGGAGCCCGGAGGCGCTGGAGGGGTTCATCACCGACGTCACCGAGCGGGCGTCCTACGAGCGCCGGATCGAGGGGATCCACGACGCGACGCGGCGGCTGATGGGCGCCGAGGCCGAGGAGGAGGTCATCGAGGCGACGACCGAGGCCGCCCGCGAGATCCTCGGGTTCCCGTACAGCGTCTTCCGGCTGCTCGACGCCGACGACCGGCTCGTCCCGGTCGCGGTCAGCAGCGGGATGGAGTCGCTCGGGGGCCAGCGCCCGGCCTACGAGATCGGCGAGCCGACCGCCGGCCTCGCGTTCGCGGCGGGCGATACCTGCGTGTACGACGACGTCAGGACGCTCGACGACGGCATCGATCGGGGGAGGGTCCGTGCCGCCATCTACCTCCCGGTCGGGGACCGCGGCGTGGTCACCATCGCCGACGACGACGTCGGCTCGTTCGACCGGGCGGACGTGGACCTGGCGGAGGTGCTCGTCGGCCACGCCGCCACCGCCCTCGACCTGGTCGACCGGAGCCGCGCGCTCCGGCGGCAGAACGAGCGCCTGGAGCGGTTCGTCGACGTCGTCGGCCACGACCTGCGGAACCCGCTGAACGTCGCCGACGGGCGGATCGAACTCGCCGCCCGGGAGTGCGACAGCGACCACCTCGACGCCGCGGCCGACGCGCTCGACCGGATGGGGACGCTCATCGACGACCTCCTCGCCCTGGCCCGGGAGGGCGAGCGGGTCACCGACCCCGAGCCGGTCGACCTGGCCGCGGTCGCCGAGCGCTGCTGGGGACACGTCGAGACCGCCGACGCGACGCTGGCCGTCGAGGCCGAGGGCACGGTCCGGGCCGACCGGGGCCGGCTCCAGCAGCTCCTCGAGAACCTCGTGCGCAACGCCGTCGAACACGGCGGCCCGGGGGTGACGGTGACGGTCGGCGACCTCCCGGACGGCTTCTACGTCGCCGACGACGGGCCCGGCGTCCCCGAGGGGAAGCGGGACCGGATCTTCGAGCCCGGCTTCTCGACGGACTCCGACGGGACCGGCCTCGGGCTCGCGATCGTCCGGGAGATCGCCGAGGCGCACGGCTGGTCGATCGACCTGGCCGGGGGCGCCGACGGCACGCGGTTCGAGATCACCGGCGTCGACGGGGGGAGCTGACCCCCGCCCGGACCGCAGTAATAAAGGGCGACCTTCGAGTATGCGCCGGATATGCCCAAGATAAGCGTCGAGGTGCCCGAGGAGCTGCTGGCCGACCTCGACGAGCACGTCGGGAGCGACGCGAAGTTCGTCAACCGCAGCGAGGCGGTGCGGGCCTGCATCCGGAAGACGCTGGACGCGCTCGACGAGATCGACGCCAGACACGGGCGGCTCGGCGGGGGCGGCGGGACGACGGGGAACGGCGACGGCGGAACGAACGACGGGCGCGCTGGCGGCGCGGGGGGCGAGGGGTCGTGACCGGGTCGTTCGTCGAGGGCGAGGACCCCGGGCGGGCCGCCATCGCCGCGCTGTTCGTGACCGCGCTGGTGACCGCCCAGCTGACGGCCGCGAAGGTGCTCGCCGTCCCGGTGCCGGGGCCGTACACGCCCCCGGTGGTCGGGAACACCGTGCTCGTGCCGGGGGCGGTGCTGGCGTACGCGCTCACCTTCTTCGCCTCGGACTGCTACGCCGAACTGTACGGCAAGCGGGCGGCGCAGGTGCTGGTGAACGTCGCGTTCGTGATGAACTTCGTCGTGCTCGGGCTCGTCTGGTTCACCATCCTCGCGCCGGCGGCGGATCCCGGGAGCGCGGGGCAGTTCCGGGCGGTGCTCGGGGCGGGGACCAACGTCGTCGCGGGCAGCCTGCTCGCATACGTCGTCAGCCAGAACTGGGACGTGGTCGTCTTCCACCGGATCCGCGAGGCGACCGGCGGGTCGCTGCTCTGGCTGCGAAACGTCGTCTCGACGGGCACCAGCCAGGCCATCGACACCGCCGTCTTCGTCACCGTCGCGTTCTACGCCGCGCCGCTCGTGCTCGGCATCGGGTCGCCGGTATCGCGGGGCGTGCTGGTCCAGCTGCTGGTCGGGCAGTACCTGCTGAAGCTCCTCGTGGCCCTGGCCGACACGCCGCTCGTCTACGCGGTCGTCGCCGTCCTGCGTGGCCGGGGGACCGCGCGGGTCGCCCCGGCGGACTGAGCCCCCGCCTACCGCCGCTCGGCGAAGCCGAAGCGCGGTTTCACCTCGGTCACCCTGACCGGCACCGTCTCGCCCTCGTCGGCGCCGGACACGAAGATGGTGTAGCCGTCGACCGTCGCCACCCCGTCGCCCTCGCTCCCGGTGTCGACCACATCGACGGTGAGTTCGTCGCCGGCGCGGACGGGGGCGGTCAGCCGCCCCTTCCCCACGAGGTACAGCTCCGAGGAGGCGTCCCGGGAGGCCGCCGGGCGCATCTCGCGGACGTACTCGAACTCGGCGTCGATCGCCTCGCGCAGGTCGGCGAGGTCCCGGCCGTCGAAGGCCTTCGCCGCGAAGTCGCCGCCCGGCGCGAGGACCGCCAGGGCCGCCTCCAGCGCCTGCCGGGCGAGGTGGACCGACCGGGCGTGGTCGACCTCGTACTCGCCGGTCATCTCCGGCGCCATATCCGAGAGGACGGCGTCGGCACCCCCCTCGCCCACGACCTCCCGAAGCCGCTCGCGGGTCCCCTCGTCGGTCAGGTCGCCCCGGACGGTCTCGACCGTCGCCCCCGGGTCGTCGAGCGGCCGGATCCGCTGGCGGTCGACCCCGACCACCCGGCCGTCGGGCCCGACCCGCTCGGCGGCCACCTGGAGCCACCCGCCCGGCGCAGCCCCGAGGTCGACGACGGTGCCGCCGGTCGGGAGGAGGCCGGCGTCGTCGTCGAGCTGCCGGAGCTTGTAGGCCGAGCGGGCCCGGTAGCCCTCCTGCTTGGCCCGGTTGTAGTACTCGTCCCGGCGCGTCATACCCCGGATTGCCGGCCGAGGCCTAAACGGGTGTCGCTCGGCCGGCGCGGGACACCGGGCGGAACCGGCGGCCGACGGGAGGGGACGCGGAGCGCCGACGCCGCCGTCACGCCGCGGAACGCCCCGTGAACCGGGGGGCTTTTTATACGGCCGCGCGTAGGCGGCGGTGTATGTTCGAGGCCATCGTGGACGCGGCGACGCTCCGGGACGCCCTCGACTCGGTCGGGGTCCTGGTCGACGAGTGCAAGATCCGACTGAACGAGGACGGGATCGGGATCCGGGCGGTCGATCCGGCCAACGTCGGGATGGTCGACCTCGACCTCGACGCCGCGGCCTTCGAGTCCTTCGAGGCCGACGAGGGGGTCATCGGCGTGAACCTGAACAGGCTGGAGGACATCGCCGGGATGGCCAACGCGGGCGACCTGGTCCACCTCGAACTCGACGAGGAGACCCGGAAGCTCCAGATCCGCATCGACGGCCTCTCGTACACGCTGGCGCTGATCGATCCCGACTCCATCCGGCAGGAGCCGGACATCCCCGACCTCGACCTCTCGGCGACCATCGTCCTCGAGGGCGCCCAGCTCGACCGGGGCATCACCGCCGCCGACATGGTCTCGGACCACATCCGGCTCCGGGTCGACGAGGAGAGCGAGTCGTTCCGGGTCGAGGCCGAGGGCGACACCGACGACGTGAACCTCGAACTCGGACCGGATGACTACATCGACCTCACCGCCGGCGGGCCGGCCGACTCGCTGTTCTCGCTGGACTACCTGAAGGACATGAACAGGGCCATCCCGAGCGACGCCGAGGTCACCATCGAACTCGGCGAGGAGTTCCCGGTCAAACTCCACTACGGGTTCGCCGAGGGGATGGGATCGGTCACGTACATGCTGGCCCCGCGCATCCAGAGCGAGTGACGGGAGGGCGGTCGGCGCCGCCGTCTCCCGCGTCCCGCGTGCCGCGTTTCGGGTCCCCCCGCGTTGCCCCGCCCCCTGTCCGCGTCCCGCGAACCGCCGTCCGTCGGCCTCGATCGAACCGGTCGGCGCCCGCGGGGGCTGAAGACACTTACCGGGTGGGCGTCGCTTCCCGCGCATGGACCGACGCGTCCCCGCGGTCGCCGCCCTCCTCGTCGCGGCGCTGCTCGTCGGCGTCCCGGCGGTGCTCTTTCCGCACGCCGGCCAGCCGGAGTACCACCACTCGGTCGAGCGGATCGACCGGGGCGAGGTCCCCCCGGAGGTCGAGGTCGGGAGCTACGCGAACCTCTCGCCCGCCGCCAAGCGGGCGTTCGACGCGGCGCTGGCCGATCCCGGGGGGGAGGCGACCGTCTACGGCGAGGACGACCGCCCGCCGGAGTTCTTCTACAGCGACTACGCGGACTACGGGCGGGGGATATACGCCGTCGAGAAGGGGGGCCGGTACTACCGGCTGACGACGCACGCCGGCGGGGGACTCTTCCCCGCGGACCTGTTCACCCGGACCGCGCTGGGGCTCCTCGCCGGGGCCGTCGCCGCGGCGGGCGTCGCGGGCTGGCGTCGGGACCGCACCCGCGAACCGGCCGTCGCCGCCGGCGGCGGGGCGGCGGTCCTCGGGGGCGTCGTCGCGGCGGACGCGGCGGCCGGGGGGCGTCCTCGGCCTCCTGGTCGCCGCCGCGGCCGTCCCCCTCGGCTGGGCGGCGGTCGGCGCGACCCACCGGCCGGGGACGGCACTGGGCGGGGCGACCGTCGTCGGGGGGTCCTCGTCGTCGCGGCCCGGGTCGCCGATGGGGGCGGGACGGTCGTGCTGCCGCTCGGCGTCGCGGGCGCGGTGGTGATCGCCGCGGGCCTCGGCGTCGTCGGGCGGGCCGGGTGGCGGCGGGTCGCCTGATCACGACCGCCGCTCGATCACCCGCTTTGCCGCCCGGGCCTTCTCCTTCCAGCCGTAGCCCGACTCGTAGACGTGGCGCTTCTTGTCGACGAGTTCCGCGGGCGAGGACTCCTCGAACCCGCCGCGGTCCCACGCGCCGCTCTCCTCCAGCCACTCGATGACCCGCTCGCGGGTCTCGGCCCACGAGAGCCCCACCATCTCGTACCACGCGATCATCGCGAAGACGGCGTTGTCGTGACAGCCGGGCACCGAGCCGTGGCGGTGGATCGTCGCCAGCGGCTCGTGGGTCGGCTCCGCGACCTCCTCGCGGAACTCCTCGGCGGTCAGCAGGCGGAGGCGACCGTCGCGGTCGTCCACGCGGCCCTCCCGCTTCAGCCGGCCGAGCGCCGCCGCGCGGAGGTCGACCGGGTCGACCCCGTCGGCGTCCGCGTCGGGGACCGCCGCGTCCCCGCCGGCGCCCGAGCCGCGGGGCCGGACCGCCCCCGAGGGGCCGGGCGGGCCGTCCGCCTCCGCCGGCCCCTCGTGATCGGCGTCGGCCCACCGCTCGCGGAGCGCCGCCGCCGAGCGCACGCCGGTCGCGAGCGGGGCGATCACGTCGAAGTACGCGTCCTCGATCCGGGCCCACGCCACGCCCTCGAACTCGCAGCCCGCCTCGTGGAGGCTGTTCGTCGTCCGGCAGTCGGGACAGGGGTACTCGAAGCGCGGCACCGGCGACGGGTGCGGGCCGGGCGGTCTTAGCTCCGGCGGTCCGACCGCCGCGCCTTTAGCCCCCCGGTCCGAACCCGGGCGGCATGGAGGTCGACCCCCGGGACGCCCGGTACCCGTTCCTGGCGACGGCCCGGCGGACCGTCGAACGCCTCGACGTCGCGCCGGCGGAGCTGGCGGCCGCCGACGCGCCGGCGGTCGAGCGGGGGGTCGAGCGGGTCGAGCGCGCCCTGCGGTCGGGGACGGTCGCCGCGGCCGAGCCCGACCGGTGGGAGCCCCGGGACGAACTGCTCTCATACCCCGTCGCCCGGGTGCTGGTGTCGCTGCTCGACGCCCCCGCCGCCGTCGAGAAATACGCGGCCGCCGAGGCGCGGACGGCGCGCGAGCGGTTCGTCGCGGACGTCGAGGCCGGGCGCCCCGACCGGGACCGGGACCGGGACCGGGATCGGACCCCCGGCGGCAGGGGCCGGATCGGCCTCGGGGACCTGCTCGCCGAGTTCGACCTCGACGGCGCCGTCGCCCGGGCCGGCGACGGCCGGTTCCGGATCGACGTCGCGCCGTACCTCCGGCTGGCCGACCCGGAGTGGGGGGACCGCTGGCGGCTGGTCAACCGACAGCTGGCGGACGGCCGAGTGCCGGTCGAGCGGGAGGAGTGTCACCGCCTGCTGGAGGCCGCCGTCCGCGACCGGGTGGCGGACGGCCTCCCGTTCCCCGTCGCGGGCGAGGCGGGCGAGGCGCTCGCGGACGCCCTCGCCGCGGAGGTGGCGGGCCTGCGCCGCCTGCTCGCCGACCGGATCCCGCGCCCGGACGCCGACCGGGTCCGGCCCGACCTGTTCCCCCCCTGTATCCGCGCGCTCGCGGAGCGGGCGCGGGCCGGCGAGGACCTGCCGCCGCGGTCGCTGGTGGCGCTTCTGTCCTTCCTCGCGGACCTCGGGTGTGACCGCGACCGGATGGCCGCCGTCGCGGGCGTCGATCCCGAGGCGGTCGAGTTCCCGGCGACGGTGCTCGCCGACGACGGCCGGGCCCAGTATCCGACCCCCTCCTGTGCTACGATGCAGGCCCAGGGCGACTGCGTGAACCCCGACGAGCGGTGCGAGACCATCGCGCACCCGCTCGCGTACTACGAGGGGGCGGCGCGGGACGCCGACGACACGGCCGGTGGCGACGGGGACGGCGGCGGCGAGGACGGCGACGGCGACGGCGGGAGCGACGGCGCGTCGGGGGCCGAACCCGCGGACGAACCGGCGGCGGGCGCCGGCTCCGGGGCCTGACCGCGGCCCGGGGGCGTCACTCGTCGAGGTAGAGGCCGACGCCGGCCATCGCGACGATGAACAGGACGATGGCCCCGACCAGGCCCAGCGCGCCCGTCCGGGTGAGCCCGTCGCCCCCGCCGAAGGAGACCCCGATGAGAACGATGAGCACGAGGAAGCCGACCACCGTGGCGGTCGCGACGGTGATCTTGCGCACCATCCCCTCTTCGAGATCCATGCGCCGGCGTTCCGGCGGTGGTATGAAAACCCCTTCGATACCGGCGGCGGCGGGACGAGCCCCGGAAACGAGGGTTTAGGGGCGCTCGCCCCCTAATCCGGCCGGAGCGTCCCCGCTCCCGATCCCAGATGACACACCCGAGCGACACGACCGCGTCGGCGCCGCCCCGCGGCCCCGGCGGGCCGGGGGACGACGACGGGCGGTCCCCGTTCGATCCCGGCGACGGCGACGACGCCCGAACCCGCGCGGCGCGGGCCCGGACCGAGCCGATGACGGTCCGGCCGCTCCGCGACGGGCGGTACGCCGTCGAGACCGGGGGCGGCACCTACGTCGTCGCCCTCGACGGCGGGACCTGCACCTGCCCCGACCACGCCATCCGCGGCGCCCGGTGCAAGCACCTCCGCCGGGTCGCCATGGCGGTGACCGCCGGCCGCGTCCCGGCCCCGGACGAGCGGACCGGCGCCTGCGCCGTCTGTGGGGCCGCCCTGTTCGTGCCGATGACCGCCGACGGCCCGCGGCTCTGTGACCGCCACGAGCGGGCCCCGGGCGACGTGGTCCGGGACCGCGAGACCGGCGGCCTGCTCGTCGTGACCGGGACGACCGGCGAACGCGCCGACGAGCACCGGACCGACGAGGGCCGTCTCGTCGCCGACTACCCGACCAACGACGCGTACGGCGCCCACGAGCCGGTGGTGCGGGCGGTCTACCTGGCCGCCGCCGGCGGCGACGAGACCCGCCGGTACGCCTTCCCCGCCTCGCGGCTCGTCCCGGTCGACCCGGCGGTGGCGGCGCGGCTCGCCGTCCCGGTCGGCCCCGGCGACGCGTGAGCCCCGCCGCCGGCTACGACGCGTCGGCGTTCCCCCCGCCGGCCTCGCCGCCAGCCTCGCCGAGTCGGGCCTGCTCGGAGTGGCCGACCAGCTCGTCGAAGTCGGTCCCCTCCGCGAGCGCCGTCTCGCGTTTCACCCGGTAGTTGCCGCCGTCGGTGGTGTGGAGTTCGCCGGGGTGGAAGAAGTACCAGTCCTCCCGGTCGAACCGGACGCCGATCCGGGCCTTCGCGCCGAAATTGCGGGCGAAGTAGATCAGCGACTCGACCTCCTCGCCGTCGAGGTAGATCGGATCGCCGGACGACGACTTCGCCTCGATGGCGTAGAACGTCTCGCCGTCCCCGGCGAGGACGTCCGGCAGGTCCCGGTCGGTGGCGCTGCCGCTCGCCGGCGCGCGCATCACCGCGAAGCCCGCCGCGTCGAGCTCGTTCACCAGTTCGCGCTCCCGGCGGTCGCCCTTCCGGTTCGCGGCCATGCCGTCCCCTCGGCGGGCCGACGGCTTAAACCGGACGGGCCGGGGGGACGGGCCGCCGTCGGTCGTGCGCGACGCATCGGCCGTGCGCGATTCACACACGACCGCCGCACGGCTAATCCCGGTGGAGCGACAATCGGCGACGATGAGGAACGCGCCGGCCGGCGGCGACCGGAGACGACGGGTCGCGGCGGGGCTCGCGGTCGCCGCGGTCGGCTTCCTGCTGACCCGGTACCCCGTGCTCGTGTCGGTCCGGACCGGCAGCGACCTGGCCACGTTCCTCCTCGGGGACGCCCCGGCGCTCGCCGTCGGGCTCGGGCTGACGGTCTACGGCATCGGGCTGGCGGCGAGCGACCGCCCGGCCGGCGAGGCGGTCACCGTCGCCCGGTGGTGCGTGATCGGCAGCGCCGGGGTCGGCCTCGTCATCGTCGCCACGTACGCCTCGACCGGCGGGTCGGTCGTGGGGATGCTCGGCTCGCGGCTGGTGGCGAACGTCCTGCTCGCCGGCGCGGTCGGCGGCACGGTCACGGGCGAGCGCTCGGCCGCCTCCCGGCGCAGCCGCGAGGCGCTCGCCGTCCGGACCGACCGGCTCACCTTCCTCAACCGGATCCTCCGCCACGAGGTGCTCAACGGCGTGAACGTGATCCAGGGGTACGTGGGGCTGGACGGGAGCGACGGCGACGAGGTCATCGCCCGACGCATCGCCCGGATCGGCGAGGTCGTCGACGAGGTCGGCATCATCGCCGCGTCGGACGAGCCGCGGGACGTCCGCCTGGACGAGCAGGTCCGGACGGCGGCCGCCGCCGTCCGGGAACGGCGGCCGGACGCGCGGATCGAGGTCGGCGACCTCCCCGCGGTCGCGGTCCGGGGCAACGAGCGGCTCCACCTGGCCGTCGAGCACCTGCTCGACAACGGGATCGAGCACGCCGACGGTCCGGCGCCCCGCGTCCGGGTCGAGGCCGACGCCGACGAGCGGACGGCGACCGTCCGCGTGGTCGACGAGGGGCCCGGCCTGCCCGACGCCCAGCGACGCCTCCTGGAGGAGGGGGCGCTCCCGGAGTACGACGACCCCGGCAGCGGGTTCGGCCTGCCGTTCGTCCGGCTCTTCCTCGACGGCGTCGGGGGCCGCGCGACGGTCGAGACGCCCGTCGACGGGGGCCCACCGGGGGCGGACGCCGCCCGGGGCACCGACGGCGGGGCGCCCGTCGCGGGCGGCACGGCGGTGACGCTGCATCTCTCCCGCGCCGGGAGCGAGCGGGCCCGGGCGGGCGTCCCGCCGCGACGGCTCGGCCGGGTGACCGCGGCCGCGCTCGTGGCGGGCGTGGTCATGGGGGGGCTCCTCCAGGCCACCACGGCCGGCATCGCGGTCATCGGCGCGCTCTACGCCGGCATGAACGTCGGCGTCGGCTGGGTCGTCCACCTGTTTCACAGCGCGGTCTTCGGCGTCGGCTTCGCGGTCGCGCTGACCGTCACGCGGCTGCGACGGCTCCGGGAGCGCCCGGCGGCGAGCGCGGCCGCCGGGGTCGGGTACGGCGTCCTGCTGTGGCTCGTCGCCGCCGGGGTCGTGATGCCGCTGTGGCTCCGGGCGGTCGGCGTGCCGGCGCCCCTGCCGAACCTCGACCTCGCCTCGCTGGTCGGTCACGTCGCGTGGGGGGCCACCCTCGGCGGGCTGTTCGCGCTGCTCGAATCGCGGGCGTGAGGTCCCGGCGCGACCGCGGTGCGCGTGCCGACCCGCGCGGACCCGCCGATCGGCGCGTGCCGGCCGACGGACCGCTCACGGTCCCTCGTCGTCCGGCCCCGCCAGCAGGTCCTCCTCGTACGCCGCGACCGCCTGCACGACGCGGTCGGCGTCGTCGTCGGGCACGTCGAACTCGTCCAGGCTCTCGTACAGCAGCTCGACGGCTCGCCGGATGTGCGCCGGGGTGAACGGCACGTGGAGGTGGGCCTCGCGGACGGGCTCGGCGTCGTAGGTCTCCGGCCCGCCCGCGGCCTCGCACAGGAAGTCGGTCTGGGTCCGCCGGAGCTTCTCCATGTCCGCGTCCTCGAAGAACGGCCCGAGCTCATCGTCGGCGAGCAGCCTGTCGTAGAAGTCGTCGACCACGGCCCGGATTCCGTCGCGTCCGCCGAGGCGGTCGTACATCGTTTCGCCAGCCATGGGGGCGCATCGGACTGAAAAGTAAAAAAACATTCCGAGAGGTAAAACGAATGGACGAATATATTGAGATATTGCGACCACATCGGAAAACACAGGATCGCCGAAATCGCGCGCCGGACGCGGTCGGCAGTGACGATCCGCGACTGCGGGTCTACGTCCCGTGCCGCCAGGAGTCCATGTACTCGCGCTGCTCGTCGGTGAGCGAGTCGATCTCGATCCCCTCGGCGGCGAGTTTGGTCTCGGCCACCTCGCGGTCCAGCCGGTCGGGCACCTCGTGGACGCCCGGCCCGTACTCGTCGGCCTCCACGAGTTCGCGGACGCAGACCGCCTGCACCCCGAAGCTCTGGTCCATCACCTCGACCGGGTGGCCCATCGAGAGCGGTCCGGCGAGGTTGACGAGTCGCCCCTCGGCCAGCACGTTCAGCCGGCGGCCGTCCGGCAGCTCGTACTCCTCGACGCCGGGGCGGACCTCCCGTCGCGCGGCGGCGAGGTCGTCGAGGTCGTCGAGGTTCACCTCCACGTCGAAGTGGCCGGCGTTGGCGAGGACGACCCCGTCGGCCATCCGCTCGAAGTGCTCGCCCGTGATGACGTCGCGGTTGCCCGTCGTCGTGACGAACACGTCGCCCTCGGCGGCCGCCTCGGCCATCGGCAGCACCTCGTGGCCCTCCATGTGGGCCGCCAGCGCCCGGCGGGGGTCGACCTCCGTGACGACGACGTCGGCGTCGAGCCCCTCGGCCTTCCGCGCGACGCCCTGCCCGCAGCGGCCGTAGCCCGCGACGACGACCGTCTTGCCGGCCAGCGCGAGGTTGGTGGTCATCGCGATGTTGGTCAGCGCGGACTCGCCGGTGCCGTGGACGTTGTCGAACAGCGCCTTCATCGGGGTGTCGTTGACCGCGAACACCGGGTACTCGAGCGCGCCGTCGGCGTCCATGGCCCGGAGGCGGTCGACGCCCGTCGTCGTCTCCTCGCACCCGCCGCGGATCCCGGCGATCAGGCCCGGGTACTCCTCGTGAACGAGCGTGACCAGGTCGCAGCCGTCGTCGACGGTCACCGTCGGCTCGCGCTCCGCGACCGTCGCCAGCGCCTCGTAGTACTCGTCGTCGTCCACGCCGTGGGCCGCGTAGGAGGTGACGCCCTCGACGGCGTCGAGCGCGGCGCTCACGTCGTCCTGCGTCGAGAGGGGATTACAGCCGGCGATCGCCACCTCGGCGCCGCCGCGGGCGAACAGTTCCGCGAGGACGGCGGTCTTGGCCTCGACGTGCATCGCCATCCCGATCCGCTCGCCGGCGAGCGGCCGGTCGGCCGCGAACGCCTCCCGGAGTTCGGCGAGGATGGGCATGTGCGCGCGGGCCCAGTCGAGCTTGCGCTCGCCCTCCCGCCGGGCCGCCGCGGGGTCGTCGAGTCGCTCGGCGATGGTCGGCGCGGTCATGGGGCCCGATAGGGGGTGGCGTGCCTAAACGCTGTGGAGTCGGGGCGGCGCGGATCCGCGCCCGGCGGCGACGCGCCGGGGCCGGCGGGGGGACTACGGGACGCCCGCCCGCTCCAGCAGGTCCCGCGCGCGCTCGGCGGCCCGGTCGCGGGCGGCGGCGGCGTCGAGCGTCAGCACCTCGCGGTCGCGCATCAGCACCCGGCCGTCACAGACCGTGTGGCGCACGTCCGAGCCGCGGGCGGCGTAGGCCAGGTGCGAGACGAGGTCGTGGGGGGGCGCGAGGTGGGGCGCCTCCAGGTCGACCACCGCGAGGTCGGCGGCCGCCCCCGGTTCGATCCGGCCGGCGTCGAGCCCCAGGGCGTCGGCGCCCTCGGCGGTGGCCATGCGCACGACCGCCTCGGCGGGGAGGGCGGCGGCGTCGCCGGCGGCGTGCTTGGCGAGCAGCGCCGCGTCGCGGGCCTCGTCGAACGGGTCGAGGTCGTTGTTCGAGGCCGGGCCGTCGGTGCCGAGGGCGACGGTCGCGCCGGCCTCGCGCAGGGCCGGCACGGGCGCCGCGCCGCTCGCGAGCTTCATGTTCGAGGCCGGACAGTGGACCGCCGCGGCGCCCGACCGGGCGAGCAGGTCGATCTCCGCCTCGTCGAGGTGGACGCAGTGGGCGAGGAAGTCCCCCGCCTCCAGCAGGCCGTGGTCGGCCGCCCACCGGAGCGGCCGCGTCCCCTCCTCGGCGTACGGCGCCACCTCGGCGGCCGTCTCGTTGGCGTGGTAGTGCAGGGGAACCCCGGCCGCCCGGGCCAGGTCGGCCGCAAGTTCCAGCAGGTCCCGGTCGACGGTCGTGAGGCTGTGGGGCATCACGGCGGCCGCGATCCGGCCGTCCGCGGCGCCGTCCAGCTCGCGGGCGACCGCGGCGCTGCGCTCGACCTCCTCGCGGGCCGCCTCGTCGTCCTCGCCGACGGTCACGGCGCCGTACCCAAGCACCGCCCGGAGCCCCGCCGCCTCGACGGCGGCGGCGGTCTCGTCCACCTCGAAGTACATGTCCGCGAACGCGGTCGTGCCCGCCCGGATCATCTCGACCAGCCCGAGTTCGGCGCCGGCGCGGACGTCGGCGGGGTCGAGCGCCGCCTCCACCGGCCAGATGTCCTCGCGGAGCCACGCGTCGAGGGGCTTGTCGTCGGCGTAGCCCCGCAGGAGCGTCATCGCGACGTGGCCGTGGGCGTTGACCAGGCCGGGGATCACCAGCCCCCCGGTCGCGTCGAGGCGGTCGGCGCCGCTCGCCTCCGCGGCGAGGTCCGGCGCCACCTCGCGGATCCGCCCGCGGCCGCGGTCGACGAGCACGTCGGCCCGCTCGACGGTCATGTCGGGCCGGAGGACGCGGCCGCCGGCGACGACCAGGTCGGGCGCGCTGCCGTTCGGTCCCATGCGCCGCCCCTCGGCGGCGCCGCATTAGGCTCTTGGGACGCGCCTCGTGACGCCGTCTCGGGTCGCTGGGGGCCGGCACGGGCCGGCGGCCGATGGAAAAAGGCCTATAACCGGCCGGTAGCAAGCCACCGTGAATGTCCGAGGACGGGGAGGCGTCGGACGCGGATCCGGGGGCGGACGCGGATACCGCCCCGGACGGGGCCGACGGGACCGACCCCGCCGCGGGCGCCGCCCCGGACGCGGACGGGGACGGGGACGGAGAGGGGGACGCCGGCGGGAGCGGCGACGTGCCCGGCGCCGTCGGCGGGGACGGAGAGGGGGACGCCGACGCGCCCGACGCGCCGGCCGTGACCGACGGGGCCGCGGGGGCGGACGCGACCCCCGACGCCGCCGGGGACGGGGCCGTCAGGACCGCCGGGACCGTCGGGACCGACCCGGCGGCGCCCGCGGCGACCGGGGAGTACGCCGGCCCCGATCGCGGAGGCCCCCAGGACGACGTGGAGATGCCGCTGGCGGACCACATCGAGGAGATGATCCGCCGCCTCGGGATCGTCTTCCTGGTCGGCGGGATCGTCACGCTCGCGGTCTTCCCGACCGCGGAGAGCCTGATCAACTACCTCTGGAACACCCACATCCCCGGGGCGGCGACGATCGCGGACCGCCGGCCGCGGCTCTACGGGCCGCTCGAACTCGTCCTGACCGAACTGAAGGTCGCGGGGCTCGCGGGGCTGATCGCCGGACTGCCCGTCCTCGTCTACCAGTCCTACCGGTTCATGCGCCCGGGGCTGTACCCCCACGAGCGGCGCTACTACCTCGCGGCCGTCCCCACCAGCCTCGTGCTCGCGTTCGTCGGGGTCTCGTTCGCCCACTTCGTCGTGCTGCCGGCCATCTTCGCGTACTTCACGTCCTACACCACCGGGACCGCGCTCGTCGCCTTCGGCCTCCGGGAGACGTTCAACCTCATCCTCCTGCTGATGGGCTACATGGCCATCGTCTTCCAGATCCCCCTCCTCATCATGCTCGGCATCATGATGGGCCTGGTGACCCGGCGGTGGCTGGAGGACAAGCGGCTCCTGTTCTGGGGCGCGTTCCTCGGCATCTCCTTCCTGGTCTCGCCCGATCCGACGGGGATGGCGCCGATCATCGTGACCGTGACGATGGTCACGCTGTACGAGGGAACGCTGGCGCTCCTGCGGTGGACCGGGAACTGAGCGGGGACGGCCCCCGAAACGGGGGGTCGGCGGGGTCAGAGCGCGGAGGAGATCGAGGAGATCAGCGTCATCACGGCCGCCGCGATGCCCAACAGCAGCGCCCACCACCGGTAGGGCTGCAACTCATCGCGCATGTCGGTGAAAAACAGGTAGATCGCCAGCAGGTACAGCAGCCCGATGATCGGCGCAAAGAGGATGCCACCCACCGAAAAGAGGATCAGCGGTACCTCGAACGCCAGGTTCAGCGCCAGCGGCACCGCCAGGAAGAAGATCACCCCCACCCGGAAGAACAGCTTCCGGTCGACCCCGTACTTCCTGAACCCGTCCATGTAGCCAAAGGAGTCCTCCCAGATCCGGGAGACGCCGTAGGCGGGCGCGAACATCGAGGAGAACAGCGCGAAGCTCACCGCGATCAGCAGGAGGTCCCCCGACCAGGCGCCGTACGTGCCGGTGAAGATGCTCGCCATCTGCGAGACGGCCTCGAAGCCGCTGGGGCGGACGCCCTGCACGTGGAGGGTCTTGGCCGAGGCGATCCACAGCGCCATCGAGAAGACGACGAGGACGACCGAGGCGATGAGGT